>CAZGIW010000092.1:0-15431 GCA_964526285.1 uncultured Bacteroidales bacterium
AGTTTAAAATCTACCCCAATCCCACAGACGGAGGCATCACAGTTGAGTGCACCCTGCCACCCGCCCAAACCGGCACACTGCGCACCCACCACAGCAACGGCGGTCTGAAAACATCACACCAACTGCAACCCGGCCAAAACACCATCCACATCCCCTCTGGCGATCTCAGCCCCGGAATTTCTTTTGTATCTTTGTACATAGAAAATCGGTTTATGTTTAGCGAGAAAGTGGTGAAAACAAGGTAGCGGAATAATTGAATAATCGAACAATCGAATTTGGAATTTGTAATTAGGTTTGGAATAATTAAGAAAATTTAACAGGAAAAAATAATCACATGCCATGAAACTCCAAAACATTGAACTTGCAAATTTCAAAAACTATGAGGCTGCACAATTGCAGTTTGATGGGAAGTTTGTTTGTTTTACAGGAAAAAACGGACAGGGAAAAACAAATTTGCTGGATGCAGTTTATTATTTGTCACTTACCAAAAGTTTTCTCAATCCCAGTGATATGGCCAACATCAGGCATGAAGAAAAGTTTTTTCGTATTGCGGGCAACTATCTTCTGGATGATGGGACTCTTCATAGCGTTGCCTGTATTCAGGAACGTGGACAAAGGAAGAAAATTATCGTGAATGATAAGTCTGTTGATCGTTTTGCTGATCATATCGGTGAATTTCCTGTTGTGATAATTTCTCCGGGAGATTTTGAATTGTTAGGTGCAAGTGAAGAAAGAAGAAAATTTGTTGATTCAAGTATTTCACAGTTTGACAAATCGTATCTTGACAGCCTGATTCAATACAACAGGTCTTTGATGCAACGCAACAGACTTTTGAAAAATATTTCTGAACGCAAAGAAGACATATCGCTGCTTGCACCATACGACCACCAGCTTGAACAGTTTGGAATGCCAATTCACAGGTCAAGAAGGGAGTTTTTGGATGGATTTGTTCAGTATTTCAATGAGTTTTACAATTTGATTGTGCAAACTGATGAACATGTCAACATTATATATGAGACTGAGCTTGAAAGCAATCTCCTCACTGAATTACTTGAAAAAAACAGAAACAGAGATTTAAACGCAGGTCATACAACCACAGGAATTCACAGAGAAGATTTTTCATTTTACATCAATGGTTATCCTGTTAGAAAATTTGGATCTCAGGGACAGCAAAAATCTTTTCTCATTGCGCTGAAACTTGCAAAACATAAATATATTGCAATGAAGAAAAAAAACATCCCTCTTCTTCTGATTGATGATCTTCACGACAAGCTTGATCCTTTCAGGGTGAAGCACCTTTTTGGCTTATTGAATGGAGGTGAATTTGACCAGATTATAATTACTGACACACAAAAGGAACGACTTGAGCCATTGATGGAGGGAATTAGTAAGCAAAGTGTATTTTTTAGTATTGAGAACGGAACTGTAATACCAACATAATTATGAACGACTCCAATCAGTTTTCACTTGGTGATGCTCTCCGGCAGGCAATACAAAAACATGGACTTGAAAACAGCATGAATGAGCACCGCATGAAAGAAGCATGGGAAAAAACTGTGGGCGAATATTGTTACAGTCATACTGAAAGTATACGTTTTTCAAAGGGAGTTCTCAAAGTAAAAATCAACAGTGCTGCTGTTAAACAGGAATTACTTTATGCCAAAACTGAGGTCATTGAGAAAATCAATAATTTTCTGGAAAAGGAATTGGTTGAGACATTGCACATTTACTAAAAAAAACTGAATTGACATGAAATTTACAATTGACTTGTTTGCCATAGAACTTACTCCGGTTTCTTATCATTTTGGGCTCATTGCTGCAATGGGCAGAAGAAAACCACGATTTATTGTTGACACAGGGGCATCTCAAACTGTTATCAGCTTACATCTTGCCCAACAGGCAGGACTGGAAACAGATATTCCTGATATTGACAATCTTACTATTGGTATTGGGCAAGAGAGTTTGTCTCCTCAATTTACTCTAATACAAAGTCTCAGGCTAAATAATCTTAAGATTAAGAACATCCCGTGTATTGTTTTACCCATGGACCACATTAACAATACATATAAATCTATTGGACAAAAAAGTGTTGACGGAATATTGGGAAGCGATTTGCTCTACCTGTTGAATGCACAAATAAATCTTAAAAAACTTAAGATTCAATTTGAGTCAGTAGCAGATGAAGTTGAATACAACAATCTTGTCAGATATAAAGGGCTAAACATTAGCCTTATTCCTCATTTTTGATTTCTTTTTGTATGCATAATAACCATACACTACTCATCATCCCACTCTATAATAATCCGTTTGTTTTCATCTTCACCATGTTCAATAATCTGTTCTGTATCGTCCTTTTTTGAGCCAAACTCTTCCTGCAACAGCTGTATGGTCTTTTGGCCTTCTTTCTTAAAATCATCTTTCATTTTAGTGGTGGCTGATTTCACGTCAAGCGGAACAAATTTTGGGTCATCAACAGTGCCGGTTACTTTGAAGTGCCATGTCAACTGATTGTCATTGTCATCTTTCACGGTTCCATATTCATCTTCAGCACGCGGTTTCTTTTCAGTTTCAGACTGTTTGAGTAGCTGAGCAAACTGAATTTTGAAGTGATAATCAATTTCATTATCAAAGTTATGTGTTCCATGCATTTCAAAGTCCATCACTGATGATTTGATCTGCATTTGCGGGATAGTAATAAGTTTGTTTTTAATAACTATTTGATTTGTAAGTTTATCAAATTCAACATTTGAGAAATCTCTTCTTTTAAAGTATTTTCTTAGTCCTGCAAGTGGTTCATAATTTTTTACTGCACCATCAATCACCTCAATATCAGCAACCACAGTCACTGACTCCATATCAATTTCAAGATTTTTGCTCCACACAGAAGAGAAATGAATACTTCCTGATATGAATCCTTTCAAATGTTCGTGGGTTAATGAGGTTTGTCCAAAATTATTAAAATCTTTAAACGCTTTACTCATATTTGCATTTTTCACATTGGCCATCACTCTGAAATCAATTGTATTGTCTTTTCTTGCATCTACAATAACTTCTGCATCAAACTTCCCATCAACAGACTCAAGTTTCATATCACGAAGAAGAAGCAATTTGTTATTCAACAATAGTTTTGAGCCAAGATTTTTTCCTGAAAAAGAATCATAATACAAATCATCAACCTGAATAATCAAATCCAGTCTGATATTTTCAGAAAAATCAACCCAATAACCTGATTCCTGCCCAGCTTTATTATCTTCCGAAACATTGGCAGCAAATAATTGATCCACATACACAACCTCTGAGATCGATTTTCCTTTTATATGTAAAGTCTGATTCTCAAGAAAAAGGAAAGGAAATATATTAAATGCAGTGCCGCTGATTTGGAAGTCAGACTGACAAGTACGTATTTCGATATTTTCAATTGTAAGATCCGATTGGGTAAACTTTCCTTTGATGTTCTTAATATTCACATTTTCACCAAAACCTTTCATTTTCAAATCAATGTAATCTGACTGAACTGTTCCCTCTGAATTAGCTGCAAGAAAATCAGCAACCCGAATATCATTCAGGTCTTTAAATTTTCCTTTAAAGCTTAAATCCAACAGCACCCTGCCTGAAATATCTTCAATTTCATTAAATCTGAAGAAGCTATGAACTTCTTCAAGTTTCATATCAGCTTTGAGATTGGCCTGAATTTCAGATTTTGTAAAGCCTGAAATCTGGAAATCAGCTTTCAAACTTCCATTTTTCAATTTTGCGGAAAGCGATGAACATGTCAGTGTTGAATTTTCAGGAAACAACAGATCATTGCAGGTAAAATCTAAATTAAAAGCAAGGTCAGTCAAGGTGATATCGCTCTCTTTTCTGCTAACCTTTCCATTTTGCAAGCTCACAGATAAAAACATAAAAGGCATTTGTTGTTTTGAGACAGGTCCTTTGATATGCATATTGATAGAGACATTGCCCTGGTTTTCAAAAGCTTGCAAATACTCTGATAATTCATATGGCAATAAATTCTGTAAATCTGAAAGGGCACATTGATCATTATGTGTTTTAAAATCCAGAAAAGGAACTGAATCATTTAAATATGTGCCTTCAGTATAAAGATTTACATTTTTGAATTTAAACAAAAAATCAGTAAATGTATAAAGCTGTGAGTCAATATTAATATGAATTTTCCCCGAACATTCAAGTGGCACTTTTGGAATGATCGTATTCCCAGCGACTTCAATATACTGAGAAAACAACTCTCCTGACACATTCATGGCAAAATCATTTTCATAGAAATTGCCTGTCATTTTAAATTTAGGCACCAGCAAAGAAATAAAAATCCCTGAAGCATAATCATCAAAAGCGAATTCAATTTTCTCACATCTGACACTGTTGAGTTTTAATTCAAAATCAGATTGATCAGTCTCAGTAGTATCTGTTTTCCAAAATTCGTAATTGTTTTTTCCATCCTCAAACACTTTCATTTTACAATAGCCCGATTCAACAAAAACACGTCTGAGCACATACTGTTTTCTCAATACATCCCACAGGTTGAATTGCAGATATACAGATTGTGCCATAATGAGAGTGTCTTCACCCTGTTGTTGATCAATGACTTCAGGGATGACCACATTTTCAAAAACCAGTGATACATAAGGAAATGTACTCCAAAAAGTTATGTCAATATCATCAACACTTATCTCAGTGATCAGGTTTTTATTAATTTCCTGAATTAAATACGCTTTGATTTTGCCTTTTGAAAAATAAAAAATTATTCCAACAATAATAATAAGAGCTGCTATTGAGCCAAATACCCAGGCAGAAATTTTTGCAATTTTTATTGCTGTTTTCTTGTGTGAATTTTTATTGTTTACCTCCATATTAACAAACGGTAAATTATTCACTTATTGTATGTTATTCAATGCCAAAGTTTGTTGAATTGACCCCATCCTGGTCGAAATTCTGATTATATTTTGAGCAATCAGTTTCAATAGAGAGTGGTGATGAAGGTTTTTGAAAATCACCCTTACTAATTTTCAGGGAGGGGTCATCGTATACCTTTTTCATAAATTTTGCCCAAATTGGCAGGGCAGTATTAGCACCTTGTCCAAGTCCGGTGCTTCTGAAGTGCACCTGCATAATCTGGCAACCAACCCATGCCCCTCCCACAAGATCAGGAGTGATTCCCATAAACCATCCATCAGAGTTATTGTCAGTGGTTCCTGTTTTTCCTGCCACAGGATATGAAAACCATCTTCTGATTCTTCCTCCGGTTCCACCATCCACAACACCTCTCATCATTTCAAGCATTACCCAAGCAGTTTCTTCGTCAAGTGCTTCATGTTTGGCAGGCAGAAATGTTTGAATTGTATTTCCGCTTTTGTCTTCAATGCGTGTAACAACCACAGGAGAAGTATAAATTCCTCTGTTTGGGTAGGTTGTTTGAGCGCCGACCATTTCCATAAGTGTCAATTCAGCAATTCCAAGAGCCACAGCATAAACGGGAGGAATATAACTCTTGATCCCCATATTTCTGGCAAGATTTACAACACCTTGCGGAGATAATTGTTTAATTAGAAAAGCAGATGTCCAGTTTATGGATGCAGCAAGAGCCTGCCTGAGGGTTATCATCTCACCTTCGGGAACTTTTCCAGAGTTTTTTGGTGTCCATTTTTTTCCATTTGGCAAATCAATGGTAACAGGGACACAAGGTACTTTAGTACAGGGAGAATATTTTAAATCACGAACAGCAAGTGCATAAACAAAAGGCTTGAATGTTGATCCAACCTGGCGCTTTGCCTGGGTAACATGATCATATTTAAAGTGCTTGTAGTTAATCCCACCCACATAAGCTTTCACATGTCCGGTTTGTGGATCGATAGCGACAAATCCTGCCTGAAGAAAATACAAATAATACATAAGTGAATCACGAGGAGTCAATACTGTATCAATATACCCATTCCATGAGAATAATTCCATATTGATGGGCACATCAAAGGATTTCAAAATTGCTTCTTCAGGGACACCATCTTTTTTCATTGAAATAAATCTATCAGAACGACGTATAAGTATATTGATTTGCTTATCAATATCTGATTGCTTCATTGACCAATCCCATGGTGCATTTCGAACACCTTTCCATTCCTTATAGAAAGCAGGTTGCAGTTCATTCTTCAGATGTTCTTCAACCACTTCTTCTGCATATGTTTGCATTCTTGAATCAATGGTAGTATATATTTTCAGACCATCTTTGTATATGTTGTAGTATGTTCCGTCAGGTTTTTTATTTTTATGGCACCAACCATACAGAGGATTGTTGTCCCATTGATCTCTGGCTTCTTCATAGAGTTGTCTGGAAGAAAAATCAGTTTCAACAGGTTCTTTAGCAGTCATCTGCATTCTCAAATACTCTCTGAAGTAGGTTGCCTGCCCAGCTGTATGATCCTGAATTTGAAATCTTTCAGTATTCACTGGAAGCACTTTCAAGGAATCAAATTCAGCGCGACTTATGAAACCATACTTTCTCATCTGACTCAAAACGACATTTCTGCGTTTAAAGGCATTGTCAGGATTTCTTACCGGATTATAATATGTAGGGGCTTTGAGCATTCCCACAAGAACAGCACCTTCCTCAATCAGTAAGCTATCGGGTGGTTTGCCAAAATATGTTTGCGAAGCAGAGTTAATCCCAAATGCCTGACTACCAAAATCCATAGTATTAAAATACATTGTGACAATTTCCTCTTTGGAATAATTTCTTTCAAGTTTGACCGCAGTCACCCATTCTCTGATTTTAATAGTTATGAGTTTCCATTTTGATATTCCTTTTGGTCTTTCAAACAAGTTCTTAGCCAGTTGCTGTGAAATTGTACTTGCACCACCACTGCCTGAGCGACCAAAAACAAACCCAGTAATTGCGCGCAGAAGACCTCTTGCATCAATACCGGAATGATTATGAAATCGGATATCCTCTGTGGCAATCAATGCATCCACAAGATGTTCAGGAAGATTACTATATTCAACATTGGTTCTGTTTTCAATATAGAACTTGCCAAGCAATACTCCATCAGATGAATAGATTTCAGAAGCCAGATTACTTCTGGGATTTTCAAGTTCTTCAAACGATGGTATTGGTCCAAGCATCCCAAGAGAGACACCAATGAAAAACAATATAAACACAACAATAAATGAGACAACACTTATCCAAACAATCTTGATTAACTTTTTAAGCCCTGAATTCATGGTCATTCTGTTTTCAATTATTTATTGAGGATTGTTGATTTTTTCCACTTCCATTCCGATTGTTGCAATTCCCTGCAATGATTGCTCGCGCATTGCCTGTTCAATGGTAAATACAAAAGTACCGGTTTGCGGAAACATAATATTTGATTTATATAAAAATCTGTTGTTTTTGTAACGTCCACTACCTGAACCAAGCCATTTTCCTTTTGGGTCAGCTAAAATACCTTCAACAGTATCAATTGCACAAAAATTATCAGGATATAAAACACTGACAAAGAAAAAGATGTTTGAGTAGGTATAATCTGTGGTATTTCGCACATTGATATATACATTATATCTGGCATAAATATCGTCCACATTTACATTGAACTGCAAAAGATTGTCCTGATTCCACTGTTCATTTTCAATAGTATAGGATTTTTCGTAATAACTCCCTGAGCATGAGACTACTACAATTGCAAAAAAAACAATAAAAACTTTTTTACCTTTCATGACTTTTATTGATCATCAGTTAACCCTAGTCTTTTAATGTCATCCACATCAACGATATTCTCCATATCAATATTGCCTTCGGTAATTTTTGCAAAATTCTCAAGATTTTCAGGTTTCTGTCCTTTTGAATTCTGTTCAATAATAATTTTCACCATATCTGTTGAAAGTCCAAGAATAGTTGAACGATCATCAATATATTGATACCACATAAGATTTTTAAAAATATCTGATTTCACATGTACAGCATTCCCTTTTTTTGTTTTTAGCATGCGTGAAGAATCGGGAAAGTTTTTAAGAGCTTCAACATAGACTGGATATTCAAAATTCAGACAGCACTTGAGTTTTGTACATTGACCTGCAAGTTTTTGAGGATTGAGAACAATTTGTTGCGCTCTGGCAGACTGAGTGGATACAGATTGAAAACTGTCTATCCATGCGGAGCAACAAAGTTCACGGCCGCAGGGGCCAAGGCCTCCAAGTCTTGCTGATTCCTGTCTGGCACCAATTTGCTTCATTTCAACACGAATTCTGAATTCTCTGGCCAGAATTTTAATCAGTTCACGAAAGTCAACCCTGTCATCTGCTGTGTAATAAAAAATTGCCTTTGTTCCGTCTCCCTGATACTCTACATCATTGAGTTTCATATCAATGCGAAGATCTTGAATAACCCTTCTTGTTTTCTTCAAAGTTGCAGGTTCCATATCAACAGACATCATCCAACGTTGAATATCAGTACTTTTCGCTTTACGATAAATCTTTTTTATTTCATTTTTTGAAAGGTCATAGTTTTTATGTATCATTTGTCTTATAGCCTGATAGCCCATCAGTGTAATGATTCCAATATCATGACCGGGGTTACTTTCAACAGCAACAATATCTCCCACTACCAATTTCATATCATGACAAATCTCAAAGAAGTCTTTGCGATCATTTTTAAAACGAACTTCTGCATATTCCTTTTTAAAACCAAACACACCAGACATGCAACACCCTTTTTCTGTTAGATAAGGATAAACCGACATCTTTGAACAGGATATCAGTTCCTGAACTGGAACTGGACCGGATTGTAAAGGTATTTTAATGACTCCCCTGCTAATATATTTGTAGTTATTTTCCATACTAAAACACCATAAGTGCCTTTTTTTAGTTCAATGTGCAAATATACATATAAAAATATAAATTATTTCATTTTCAAAAACATGCCAATTTTCATACTTGTATCTGTAAACAACACAGTCTGATTGGCATTGCGTTCAACTGCAAAAAGTGCATCTTCAAGTTCGCTATATATGCGACTGATATTACCTTCATGCAGATATTTTCCAAAATTCGAGTAAAAAGGTTCATGTTCACTATCATGCATATGCTTGAGACGGCCTGAGTATTGCTGTACCCAGGCATTTCGCATCTGGGTCAATGCAAACCCAAGAAACTGTTTTTGTTTTTCCCTTCCCATATTTTTAAACTCATTGGCAATGGCAAGTATTTCATGGGTATTTTGCTTATAGCAAAGTCGCATCCAATCCACAAAATTCTTCATAAAATCTCCAGATACATCTTCACCGGCAATAGCATCCAGTATCAGATTCAGGTTTCGGTCATGTGCATCAGATAGCTTTAATGCCCGTGACTGATCAATATTGTGAAATTTTATAAGAAAATCCACTATTTCTGAGGTTTTTAGTTTTGACAACTTCATTAACTGAACCCTTGACAGAATTGTATCTAGCACCTGTTGTGGATGGTCAGACACCAAAAGAAACAAAGTTTTGTCAGGTGGTTCTTCAAGTATTTTTAGTATTTTTGGGGCAGCAGCATAATACAGTTTCTCAATCATCCAAATAATCATGATTTTGAATTCACTTTCGTATGTTTTGTAGTTGAGAGTGTGAATGATTTCATTACATTCCTCTACATTTATTAGCCCTTGTTTTTCCATCTCAATATAGTTATACCATTGATTGAGGTTAACATATGCTGATTTTTCCTGTATAAAATTTCTCCATTGAGGCAAAAATTCGCGTGTAATTTTTTTCTTGTTTTCTTTGGTTTCATTCACTGGCAATACAAAATGAATATCCGGATGTATCATTTTGTTGCTTTTTAAACAGGAAGGACAAAGTCCGCAAGAATCACCAAGGACATCCTCGCTTTCATCAAAGAATTGTTTGTCTGTGCAATTGACAAACTGAGCATAAGCCAAAGCCAAAGCAAGACTTCCAGCCCCCTCAACTCCGACAATCATCTGCGCATGACTAATTCTTCCGTTTCTGACATTCCTGACAATACGGTTGATAACGTCTCTCTGACCAGCAATTTCTATGAATTTCATGATTATAAATCCGTTTCTTTCAAATCAATACCAAGTTCATCCAATTGTTCCTTGCTAATAACAGAAGGAGCATCAAGCATCACATCTCGCCCTTGATTATTTTTTGGAAAAGCAATAAAATCACGGATTGTTTCACTTCCTCCCAACAAAGCCGCAAAACGGTCAAAACCCAACGCTATGCCTCCATGAGGAGGAACTCCGTATCGAAAAGCATTAAGTAAAAACCCAAATTGCTGCATCGCTTCTTCTTTGGAAAAACCAAGCACCTGAAACATTGTTTCCTGCATTTCTCTGTCAAAAATTCTGATTGATCCCCCACCTACTTCAACACCGTTTACGACAAGATCATATGCATTTGCTCTGACTTTTCCGGGGTTTGATTTTAATTTTTCAATATCCTCTTCAACAGGCGATGTAAAAGGATGATGCATTGCAAAATATCGTTTCAGCTCCTGATCATATTCCAGAAGCGGAAAATCCAACACCCAACATACCTTATATTCATCCGGATTGCGCAACCCTAAATCATTGCCAAGTTTCAGTCTCAATTCTCCTGCTGCTTTCAAAGTTTTATCTTTATCTCCTGAAAGCAAGAGTAACATATCGTTTTCCTTTCCACCGCAATGGTGAAACCATTTCTGAAGATCATCAGATGAAAAAAACTTATCAACAGAAGATTTGAATCCATTTTCGTTGTCAAATTTAGCCCACACCATACCACCAGCACCAATCTGAGGACGTTTTACATACTCAGTTAATGCATCAATTTGTTTACGTGTCATTTCTGCACCAGAAGGCACACAAATGGCGGCAACAAATTCTGCATTTTTAAAAACCTGAAAATCAGTTTCTTTCATTAAATCCTTCAGATTATTGATTTTCATATCAAAACGCAGATCAGGTTTGTCAGAACCATATAAACCTATGGCCTCATCATAAGAAATTCTTGAAATTTGAGAAATTTCAATATTTTTTATTTTTTTGAAAACATGTTTCACCAGTCCTTCAAAAACATCCAGCACCTGGTCTCTGTCAACAAAAGAAAGTTCACAATCAATTTGAGTAAATTCAGGCTGACGATCAGCACGTAAATCTTCGTCTCTGAAACAGCGAACAATCTGATAATAACGGTCATATCCTGCCACCATCAGCAGCTGTTTAAAAGTTTGAGGAGATTGGGGTAAAGCATAAAATGTTCCCTGATTCATTCGTGATGGCACTACAAAATCTCTGGCTCCTTCGGGTGTTGACTTAATAAGAAACGGTGTTTCAATTTCGAGAAAGGCATTATTATTAAGATACACTCTCACTTCCTGTGCAAGCTGGTGTCTAAGAGAAATGTTTTTTTTCACACATTCACGTCTTAAATCAAGATAGCGATATTTCATTCTCAATTCATCACCTCCGTCACTTTCATTTTCCAAAGTAAATGGTGGGGTTTCAGATTTGCTAAGAATTTTAAAATCATTAACAACTACTTCAATATCGCCGGTTGCCAGTTCGGGATTTTTGTTACTTCTTTCACGCACAACCCCTTCAATTCTGAGGACATATTCTCTGCCAATATCTTTGGATTTCTCACATAACTCACGATTTTCATTTTCATCAAAAACAAGTTGTGTTATTCCATAACGATCTCTCAAATCAACAAAAACCATTCCTCCAAATGGTCTGATTCTGAATGCCCAACCAGATAAGACCACTTGATTATTAATATCTTCCAGTCTCAACTGACCACAATGATGTGTTCTGTATATCATATTTATTTCAATTTTTTTCAGTTGCGAAATTACATATTTATTCCCTATCTTCAAACTTTGAATTGAGATGATTTGATTAAAAAAAAGCTGAGGCGAAGGCTGATGCTGAAAGCCTGATATTCGCGCAAACAATGATGTAGCTTATGCTTTCTTAAAGAGGAATCATATTGATTCCACATAAAAGCATAAAAACTTCAATTTCATAATTTGTTAAAAACTTTTTCCATGAAAAAGATAAAAATATCATATTTTTGACAACTGTTTTCGAATTTTTATATTTACTTATGAAAAAAGTCTATTTACTGGCAATTATTTTAATACTGGGGGTTGTTTATGCATATCCTCAGGAAAATGATCCTGTGTCCAAAAGAGCAGCAAGGGGTTTCCTCAACTACAGTAATTATCGTCAAGCTTTAGAAGAGTTTTTAAAACTGAGGCAAACAGATAGTACCAACATCGAATACAACCACAGTATCGGATTGTGCTATATTGAAACCAATATTGATAAATCAAAGGCAATACCTTATTTGGAGTGGGTTACAAAACAACCTAAAGCCAATCCTGCATCCTGGTATGACCTTGGACGTGCATATGCTCTCAACTATCGTTTTGATGATGCCATTGGGGCCTTTACGCAATATAAAAAACTGATTACAAAGGATGAATATTATATTCCCGCTTCAAGATGGATTGAAATGTGCCAGAATGCAAAAGAACTTGTAAAGCATCCTCTCGATGTCACTTTTCATAATCTGGGCACAGAGATAAACTCAGACGCACCTGATATGAACGTATTTGTTACTGCTGATGAAACATTTATGGTTTTTACAACCAAACGACAGGGAAATGTTGGAGGCTGGCTTGATTATGACGGATTTTTCACCTCAGACATTATGTATTCGACTGCACGAAGAGGTGTCTGGCAAAAACCCCGAAGGCTTGCAAACACAATAAACTCAGCTATTGTTGAAGAAAGTGTCAGTTTATCTCCTGATGGCTCTCATCTCTTTGTTTATATGGAAAACTTCACTGCCTCCGGGGATGTTTATTTATCACAAAAAACAGGTCGTAGTTTCAACAGGATTGAGCCGCTTGGAAGAAACATCAACACAAAAAACCTTGAAACATCTGCCTGTATTGCTCCAAATAAAAAAATCATTTTTCTTGCTGCAGCTTACCCTGATTCATACGGAGGTACTGATATCTATTACTCGGTTAAACTACCTAATGGTGAATGGGGAGTTCCAATCAATGCTGGTCCAGTTATCAACACCCCCTTTGATGAAGAATTTCCAAATCTGGGTCCTGACGGAAAAACACTCTATTTTGCATCAACCGGGCACAATAGTATGGGTGGATTTGATATTTTCAAAACAACATGGAATAAAGAAGACATGAGTTTTTCTCCACCACAGAATTTGGGTTATCCAATTAATACCCCTGAAAATAATTTCACTATTTCCTTTACCAAATCAGGACGTTTTGCATATGTGTCTGCATTTCGCCCTGAAGGGCAAGGTGATCTTGACATTTATCGCATTACATTGAATGATGTTGCTCCTCCATTGCATTTTATTTCAGGACGTGTTCTTAATCCTGACTCTTCAAATATTTTCAGCTTCTATAATTCTGCAATCAAAGAATATGCTAATCTCTCCTATGTTCTTGATACGTTGAATTTTCAACCCACAAAAGATGATTCATTAAGAGTTTTATCAAGTTTTCCTGACATTTTCAATCGCATGAATGCACTTGAACCTTTGGTTAAAGAAAAACCCGATGTTAAAATTTCAGTGAGTCTTTCCGAAACAATGGACATCGTGGGAATATATCGCCCCAGCCTCTATAATGGAAGATACGTGATGATACTTCCCCCGGGGAAATACCAGCTTGTTTTTTCAGGAAAGGGATTTCATGATTACAAAACCGAACTGAATCTGCCAGACTATGAGGCATTTAATGAAGAGCTCATTATTCATGCAGTTCTATCAAAACAATAACATCTCACATGATTAATTTACAACTTAAAAAACCTATTGTGTTTTTTGACCTTGAAACAACAGGACTTGATATTGGAACTGCTCGTATTGTTGAAATTTGTCTTTTACGTATTTCCCCTAACAACAGCAAAGACATCCTTACTATACTTATCAATCCTGAAATTCCAATTCCTCCTGAAACAACAAAAATTCATGGAATCACGGATAATGATGTGAAAGACAAACCTATTTTTAAACAAACTGCAAAAAAAATCAATGAATTTATTGGCAATGCTGATTTGGCCGGCTATAATATTTTAAGATATGACCTTCCACTTCTTGCTGAGGAGTTTCTTAGAGTTGGTATTGTCTTTGATATCAGCAATCGCTCAGTCATAGACATTCAGAATATTTTTCACAAAATGGAACCCCGTAATCTATCTGCTGCTTTGAGGTTTTATTGCAATAAAGAGCTAACAGACGCCCATACTGCAAAAGCTGACACCGAGGCCACATATGAAATACTACTCGCACAAATTGAAAAATATCAAAATACTCCTTTTGTTGAAAATGACAAAGAAACATATCCTATTGTCAATGACATGGATGCTCTTGGCAAATTTTCAGTGCAGAAAAAATTTGTTGATCTGGCAGGTCATATTGTAAAAAACGATGAAGACATTGCTGTTTTTAATTTCGGAAAATATAAAAATCAGGCAGTTGAAACTGTGTTCAACAGAGAACCTCAGTATTTTGACTGGATTATGAAGAGTAATTTTCCTGAGTATACCAAGAAAGTGTGTCAGTTGATTTATATGAAAAAACTCAACGATACAAATTTTTCGATATCATAAATATTTCAGCATGAAAATTATTTGTATCGGCAGAAATTATTCTGAGCATATCAAAGAACTCAACAACAAACAAACAGAATATCCTGTTTTTTTTCTAAAACCTGACACCGCACTGATTCAAAAACACATGCCCTTTTTTATTCCACCTTTTTCAAAACTTATTCATTATGAAGTTGAAATTGTCTTGAAAATTTGCAAAGTGGGTAAACACATTCAGACTAAATTTGCACATACATATTATGACAGTATTGGTCTGGGAATTGACTTTACAGCTCGTGATATTCAAAATCAATGCAAAAAACTTGGATTGCCATGGGAAGCAGCCAAGGCCTTTGACTTTTCTGCCCCTGTTAGTCAGTTTTTTTTAAAATCAAAATTTCAGGACATAAACAGTCTTTCATTCAGCCTTAAAAAAAATGATGAAATTGTGCAAAACGGAAATACCTCAGAAATGATTTTTAGTTTTGATGAAATTATTGCGCATGTTTCCAAATATATCACACTCAAAACCGGCGACTATATTTTTACAGGAACGCCCTCAGGAGTGGGGCAAGTTCTTCCCAATGATATTCTCACGGGTTTTATTGAGGACAAACAGGTGCTTCAGGTGAAAATTAAATAAGTTTTTTGTACTAACCAAAATGCATGTGTTTTTTCTTAATACGGATAATCGGAATCCACTGCTACAAACCTGCTTATTGTTTTTCTCCTTTTGCTAACAGGACATCTATATGTAAGGCGTGAATATTTGGACATAAAAATTTCATACACTTTTTCCATTTGT
>CAZGIW010000093.1:0-15356 GCA_964526285.1 uncultured Bacteroidales bacterium
GATACATTTGTTTCGTCTGAGCATATCATGATTGGGCTGCTAAAAAGTAGCGGCGAGGCTTCCAAAATAATGAAAGATGCAGGCATGACTGAAAGGCATCTGACTGATTGCATTGCTGAACTCAGAAAAGGGAAAAAAGTTGACAATCCCAATGCAGAAAACACATTCAATGCCCTGACCCGTTTTGCAAAAAACTTGAACGAACTGGCACAGAAAGGAAAACTAGACCCTGTAATAGGCAGGGACGAAGAAATAAGACGTATTCTGCAAATATTGTCCAGAAGGACAAAGAACAACCCCATTCTCATCGGAGAGCCAGGAGTTGGAAAAACAGCCATCGCCGAAGGCCTTGCACACAGAATAATCAATGGAGACATTCCAGAGAATCTAAAATCAAAACAACTTTATTCTCTTGACATGGGTGCGCTTATAGCCGGTGCAAAATACAAGGGAGAATTTGAAGAACGATTGAAAAGTGTTATAAAAGAGGTTGTTGATTCAGATGGTGAAGTGATTCTCTTCATTGATGAAATTCATACACTTGTTGGTGCTGGTGCTTCGGAAGGAGCCATGGATGCCGCAAACATACTTAAACCACCACTATCACGCGGAGAACTTCGAGCTATTGGAGCAACCACACTAAAAGAATATCAAAAATATTTTGAAAAAGACAAAGCTCTGGAGCGTCGTTTTCAACAGGTGATGGTAAATGAACCTGATGAAGCATCGGCTGTATCAATTCTGCGTGGTTTGAAAGAACGTTATGAAACACACCATCAGGTTCGTATTCGTGACGAAGCAATTATGGCTGCTGTTGAATTGTCAATGCGTTACATCACAGACCGTTTTCTGCCTGACAAGGCCATAGATCTGATTGACGAAGCTGCGGCAAAACTAAGACTTGAAATCAATTCACTTCCTGAAGAGTTGGACGAGCTGGAACGTCGCATCAGACAGTTAGAAATTGAAAGAGAGGCAATTAAAAGAGAACATGACAATGAAAAAATGGCACGATTGAATAAAGAAATTGCCCAACTCAGTGAAGATAGAAATCAGCTGAAAGCCCGATGGCAAAGCGAAAAAGAGATAGTTGATGGTATTCAGGAAAAGAAGCGATTGATTGAAGAGTATAAATTTGAAGCTGAAAAGGCTGAACGTGAAGGCGACTATGGTCGTGTGGCAGAAATCAGATATGGAAAAATTACTGAAGCTCAACAGTTGCTGGAACAACTTACAGAAAAACTGAAAATGCTTCAATCGGAAAATGCTTTGATTACAGAAGAAATTGATGCTGACCAGATTGCAGAGATTGTATCACGATGGACAGGAATTCCTGTTTCACGTATGATGCAAAGTGAACGTGAAAAACTTCTGAGCCTTGAAGATGAATTGCACAAAAGAGTTGTGGGTCAGGATTCTGCACTTGCTGCCGTTTCGGATGCCATCAGACGAAACCGTGCCGGATTGCAGGATCCCAAACGCCCCATTGGAAGTTTTATTTTTCTGGGAATTACCGGTGTTGGAAAAACAGAACTTGCACGTGCTCTAGCCGAACTACTGTTCAATGATGAAAACAATATGATTAGAATTGATATGTCTGAATATCAGGAACGTCATTCTGTGTCACGCCTCATTGGAGCACCTCCCGGATATGTGGGATATGAAGAAAGTGGTCAACTTTCTGAGGCTGTCAGAAGAAAACCATACAGTGTTGTCCTTTTTGATGAATTTGAAAAAGCCCATCCCGATGTATTTAATATTTTGCTGCAAATACTTGATGATGGACGACTTACGGACAACAAGGGCAGAATGGTAAACTTTAAAAACACCATCATCATCATGACCTCAAACATGGGCTCTCACATCATCCAGGAAAATTTTGAAAACCTGAATGACGAAAACAGTGCTTCAGTTATACGTAAAACCAGGCAGGATTTGTTTGAAATGCTGAGAAAAACACTCAGACCCGAATTTCTCAACCGAATTGACGAGGTCATTATGTTCAAACCATTGAACAAAGATGAAATCAGAGAAATTGTAAAACTGCAGTTTATACTTCTTCAGAACATGCTTGACAAAAACAACATAATTCTTGAACCCACCGAACACGCCATAAATGAAATTGCACAAGCCGGTTATGACCCTCTGCTTGGAGCCCGCCCTTTGAAAAGACTGATTCAGCGTAAAGTACTCAATGAACTTTCAAAAAAGATTCTGGAAGAAAGTGTAAGCAAAGACAAACCAATCATTCTTGATGTGATTGAAGGAAAGTATGTGTTTTTATAATAACCCGAATAGATTCAGTGTCTTGATTTGCATTATTCAATCCTGAGGTGGATAAATATTTTTTTTCTCAGCACATTTTCTTCTAATTTGCAGTTTATCTGTAAACAAACATTCTTCTTTCCAATTATAATTAATTGTTATTGAACGCTTTAAAAAAACACAACAAACTTCTGATTTTTTTTAGAATTTTAATTTAAAAAAAAAAAATCTTAACACTATACTATATTTAATATTTGTATTTTTGTCAAAACATACATTATTAACAAAATCTTTATATGTTATGAAAACCAAATCCATTCAATTTCGTTTTTCAGTTGCATTTCTCATGATGATTTGCTTCTTTTCATTCACAAGTGTTCATTCACAGGTGTTATTTACACAGGGAGTAGATGCCGATTTTCACAGAGGGCAATACAATGATATGCTTGTTGCTTCAAACAACGTTTTATTGCCATTTCAGGCAACAGCTGTTAACAGTTGGCTAACAACAACCGTTTTGCCTCAAACGCTGACAAGGCACAAGGCTGCTTCGTGGAATAACAGATTTGTATATGTAACGGGTGGTTATAATGGAGTTTCCTATTCATCTGCTGTTTACAGGGCCACTCTTCAGGCCAGTGGTATCAGCACATGGACAACACTTGGGTCATTGCCTGTTGCAGTGAGCAACCATGCTGTTGTAACCGGAAACAACACCATATATGTGATTGGAGGTCGTGATGACAGCAATATATACAGCACAATTTATCATGCAACCATCAATACAGATGGCTCAATTGGGTCATGGCAAACTTCTTCAGTGTCTTTACCCACAAATTTATGGGGTCACACAGCAGTGTATTGCAACGGATATATTTATGTTGCCGGCGGCTCTGACAATACAACAGCCACAACTGCAACAAACAAGGTTTACAGAGCAAAGGTGAATGCAGACAACACACTTTCTGCATTTTCTACTTTGACAGATTTGCCTTCCACATTAAACGGACATGCAATGGTTACCAATGGAACAGACATATTTATTTTGGGTGGGTTTCAGGATGGTGGCACAAAAGTAAACACCGTGTATAAATCCACATCCGGTAATGATGGATCACTGAGTGCATGGACAGCACAAACTGCTCTGCCTGATGCAGTAAGCAATCACTCAGCAGTTGTAGTTAACGGAATTATCTCAGTTATGGCAGGTGAAACCGGGACTGGTGTAACGAAGGATATCTATTTTGGAGACGTGAATGCTGGCACTTTATCATGGACAGCCGGAAGTCAAATGACTGATAACACCAAAGACGGAACAGCATATACATCAAACGGACAGATTGTATATAGCGGAGGGGAAAATCTTTCAGCCACGCCAATTCATAATTCCAGATATGCACCGCTCACATTATCTGCTGACAGAAAATCAACCGGTCTGTTTATTTCAACTCCCTTTACTCAATTGGGAGACGAACGACATATCACAGAATTAATATTCTCAAGGACAATTGGTGCGGGTAGCAATCTACAGGTATCATATCGTATGGCAGGAAATGATAAAATCTGGGGAGACTGGAGCGCATTAAACTCAGTATCTCCCATAGCAATCAATGACACTGCACGATATTTACAATACAAAGTTGTTTTCACCAGCAACGGCACTGACAATGCCACACTACACAGTGCAACACTTTCAACTCCCGGAACACAATTGTCAGGAAGTCTCAATGCCATACCAACCTTTACCAAAGCAGCAAGTCCTTACTGGGTTACGGGCAACATATCATTCACTGCAGGCACCCATACATTTGAGGCAGGCACACGATTTTTGTTTATGCCAGGTATTACGATGGAAGTTGGAACTGCAAATATCATCTGCAACGGAATTGCAGGAGATTCAGTTTATTTTACAGGTTACACTGATGAGCAGGGGCTATGGGGTGGAATTTACTATAATGCCAGCAGTTCGTCAGGTGTTTCATCTCAGTTTAATCATGTTGTTATTTCCAATGCAGGTGCAGGAACTTATGCAGCAAACCTTTACTGCCTGAACACCAGCGAACCCACATTAAACAACTGCAATATCCATGGGTCAACAGCAAACGGAATTCGTCTGAATAATGCACATATTATGATTGATAACTCAAGAATTCATCATAATACATTGAATGGATTGTCTCTGACAAATGCAAGCCCAACAATTAACAATACACTCATTGATAATAATATTCTGGCCGGTGTATGGTACAATTCTACCACTTCTAATCCAAACTATTTTGCAAGTGAAATTGCCAATAATCAGTACGGCATACACTATGACTCCCCAAATTTCTCATTTTACGAGCCAAACGGAAGTCCGCTTCTTACAAACAACACTTACAATGGGGTAGTAATTAATGGTGGAAATATTGCATCTACTAACAAAGTCTGGACAACAATTTCATATGATTATATTTTGCTTGGCAACATTACAATATTGAATAATCCTGCAATTCGCCTCACTATTGAACCAGGAAACACAATTAAGACTGTTAACGGTGCAACCATACAGGTGGCAACAAATTATAATGGAGGCGAATTATATGCCATCGGAACTTCATCAGATCCAATTACTTTCACATCATGGGATGGATCTGCCGGTGGATGGAACGGAATTTTCTTCCACACAAACAGTGATGCATACTCTTCTACTCCCTCTGTTTTGGATTATTGCATTATTGAAAAAGGAAATGACTATAGTATATATGCCGACGGCACAAATATCAGAATATTAAACAGCACCATTCAGAATTCAGCTCAGGACGGCATACGGTTCAATAATTCAACCGGCCTCGTAGAAAATTGTATTATTCAAAACTCAGCACAATACGGACTCTGGTTATCCGGCACATCGCCCGGCTCATCTCCTGACGTAAAAGATTGTCAGTTTTTGAATAATAATAATTACCCAGTGTATATTGCTACCACACAATGCATTTATCTGCCTGACAATAACACCTATACAGGAAATACTCCAAACTATATTGCCCATGCAGGCGGGTATTTAACAACAAACCAAACTTTGCACTTTGATGGCATTGCTTATCACATACTCAATGATTTGTTAATTGGAAAAACTACATCAACAAACATACTTACCTTTGAACCTGGTGTCACACTGGAATTCAACCCCGGCACAAAACTTCAGATAGGATTTTATTTAAGTGGTTCTTATTACGGCAGTTTATTCGCAGAAGGAACAGATGTTCTACCAATAACTTTCAAGGCATATAATGATACTCCCGGAGGTTGGGAAGGCATGTACTTTGATACAAGAAGTAATCTGGGCGGAGCTTCCTCAATCATGAAATATTGCATTGTGGAACAAGGCAATAACTATAACATATACAGTGAAAACACAACCGAACCTGTGATGGATAGCTGCACAATCAGAAATTCAGCCAATGACGGTCTAAGACTCTTTACTTCAACAATTCAATTTTCAAATTGCAGTTTTGACAACAATGGAGCATATCCAGTTCAGCTCATGAACTGGCAATCAGTTATAATCCCAAACAACAACACATATACAGGAAATACATTACAGTATATTGCACTACCCGGAGGATATTACACATCAGATTATACAATAAGATATGATGGCATTGCTTATCACATACTCAATGATTTGCTTATTGGAAAAACTTCATCAACAAATACACTTACCATTGAACCCGGCGCTACTATAGAATTCAATCCGGGCACAAAACTGCAAATCGGATTCTATTTAAGTGGATCATATTACGGTAGCTTATTTGCCGAGGGCACAGACACTTTACCAATTACATTTAAAGCATACAACGATAATCCGGGCGGATGGGAAGGAATCTATCTGGATACAAGAAGTAATCTGGGCGGAGCTTCCTCAACCATGAAATATTGTACTATTGAACAAGGCAATGACTACAATATTTATAGTGAAAGTACCACAGAACCAAAAATGGAGCATTGTTCAATTGTAAATTCAGCAAATATCGGGTTAAAAACTTTTAATGCAACTCTTGCCCATATACGAAATACGACCATCACTGACAATGCCGGAATTGGTATATACATTGACGGCACAAGTGCTTTAACCATTGGTAATGACCCATTATACACCAATAATATTTTTGGAAACGCAGGACAATTTGAAGTATATAATAACTCAGCAAATCACACTCAGGCTCGCTATAATTATTGGGGGACTTCTGATTCTGCAATGATTGCCACGCGCATTTTTGACAAATTTGATAATTCAGCCAAAGGCATTGTTTATTTTATGGATTTTGCGGCATTACCTTCATTGCCATCAACCAACACCATTATGGAAGGAAGTGTAGTCTATGCAAACTCCATCCTTTCTCCAATGAAAAACGCACTCATGGAAATTGAAGACTTTGCCAGTGTACCAGTTGCTTCAACCAATACAAATATCAACGGAGAATATGTATTTGCCGCTTTCCCTTCAGGTAATTACCAGATGAACATTACTCCTTTTGACGCATGGGGCGGTGTGAATGCAACAGATGCTCTTCTCATACTCAACCACTTTGCTCAGATTGACACACTCACAGGAATGAAACTTGCTGCCGCTGATGTGAATATGAGCAGTACTGTCAACGGCACCGATGCAATGTATGTGATGCAAAGATTTGCAAGTCTTATAACAGATTTTCCGGCAGGCGATTATTTGTATCATACAGAATCTGTTGTTGTGAATAATGACCATATCACCAATGATATCAAAATGCTGTGTTTTGGTGATGTGAATGCTTCATATGAACCAACAGGTGCTAAAAGCTCAGGTGTTGACCTGGTGTATGAGGGAATAATCAGTGTTTCTCCATTCAGTGAGTTCATTATGCCTGTTGTGTTAAAAACAGGCATGTCAACAGGAGCAGTTTCAGCAGGATTTTATTTTCCTGAAAATCATCTTGAAGTGCTTGATGTGCAAATGGCAAACGGAAGCACAAACTTCTTCTGGTCAGCTCAAAACGGACTATTCAAACTTGCCTGGTGCGATATAACTCCAATGAATATTGCCAGTGATGAAATACTGTTCTCAATCCGCTTTAAAGCCAAAAGCTTAACAGGTATGACAAGCAGTATATTACTTGATTTGTTTGAAGACTGTGAGCTTGCAGACCAGTATGCACTTGCTCAGCAGGGAGTAGTTCTTGCTGTTCCTGAAATTCATTCTGCCATTACTCTTGTAAATTCACAAACACACAATGACTTCAGCTTTACTGTATATCCAAATCCAATGGCTGATTTTGCCATGATTGAATTTTCTCTGGAGAACCAGAGTTCAGTCACCATTGAACTTTTCAATCTTCACGGAGCACACATAAAAACCATAACAAGTTCAGTTTTTAGTGCCGGCAAACACCAGCTTGAACTGAGAATCCCCGGACTTGACCAGGGCATGTACACTCTGAGAATGGTTTCCGGAAACGGAACTGCAGCATACAGCAAAGTACTCAAACTGGTTGTCACTGAATAAGGATAATCATTATGAAAGGATTTATTTTAAAAATACCATTGCTGTTTTTTGTATTGTGGTTTGCACATGCAGGTGCACAAACCATTAATACAACAGCTGCCACCGTCTCATCGTGTACCAATGATATTGTGGTTCCCATCAGTGTGACAAACTGCAACGGTGTGGGAGCAATTTCACTGGTTTTAAACTATAACAACACACAATTGACCTATGCCAGCTACCAGAACACTCATTCTGAACTGGCTGGTGGTCTGCTGATTGTCAATGCCACTGCTACGCAGGTTATATTCTCATGGGCAAAAACAACAGCAGCCAACATTGGAAATGATGTGCTGATTGAATTGGTTTTCACTGCATCAACCGGAACAGGAAATCTCACATGGGACACTCAAACTCCCGGAAATTGCGAATACAGTGATGTAAACGGAAATATTCTGCCTTCTTCATACACCAACGGTAGTGTAACCCTGCATCAACTTCCGGTTGTCAATACTCATCCGGTGGACAGAACTGTCTTAAATGGTCAAAATACAAGCTTTTCAGTTACAGGAGTTGCCACAGGAATTACTTACCGCTGGCAGGTCAGCACTGATGGTGGCTCAATCTGGACAGATCTTACAAACATTGCACCTTATTCGGGCACCACTACTGCAAATTTGAATATCAGCGCAGCGACAATGGCAATGAACGGATACCAGTATCGCTGCCGCATTTCAGGCACCTGCACTCCTCCCGCTGAATCAAATCCGGCTACACTTACAGTGCTGCAGCCTGTAACCACAACATTACCAACTCAAACAATTTGCCCCGGCAATCTTTCTGTGCCTGTTGTGGTGAATAGTTTTAACTCTGTTGCTGCTTTTTCGCTTACATTTTCATACAATTCATCAAACCTCGTTTTCGATAGTTATCAGGATTTACACCCTGCGCTTTCAGGAGGGTCTTTTGTGTTAAATGATGTAAACGGAATTATTTACATGTCATGGGCTTCAGGAAGTGCTGCTTCAATTGGAAATGACACACTTGTAAAATTAAATTTCAATGCTTCGGCAGGAACATCCGCTCTAACATGGGACACACAAACTCCCGGAAACTGCGAATACAGTGATGAATTTGGTTTCATACTCCCTGTGATTTTTCAAAACGGAAATATCACAACAAGAGCTTTGCCCGCTGTGCTAACCCATCCGGTTAACAGAACAATTGCAATGGGACAAAACACAACCTTTGCAATTACGGCAACAGGCACAGGTATTTCATATCGCTGGCAGGTGAGTGATGATGGAGGAACCAGCTGGACTGATCTTACAAATATAGCACCCTATTCGGGAACGACTACAGCAACACTTAGCATCACAAATGCATCACTTTCACTTGACGGAAATCTTTACAGATGCAGAGTCACAGGAACATGCCCACCTGAGGTTTATTCCAATGCCGGATTGTTGCACGTTCTTCCCAATGTGGTTACAAACGGACAAACATTCACATCATGTCCCGGAAGCACATCCTATGTTATCAGTGTCAATGAGTTCATCGGAATTGGTGCATTTTCAATGTGCCTGAACTATAATCCGGCTGTACTCACTTATACAGGATTTCAAAATCTTCACCCTTCTTTATCAGGTGGTTTTTCTGCCGTGAATGAAGCCGGAGGAAAAGTGTATATTACATGGTCAAGCACATCAGCTGTCACAATTCCAAACGGATCTGCTCTGATTGAGCTACTGTTTGACAGTTCTCCCGGCACATCAGCAATGACATGGGACACACAAACTCCGGGAAATTGTGAATACAGTGATATCAACGGTGAAATTGTATATTCCACATGGAATAACGGAACACTTACTTTCCAGCAACCACCAGTTATAAATTCACACCCTGTTGACAGAGTCATTCATGGCACAGGAAGCACAACTTTCTCAGTATCAGCTTCGGGAACAGGAATTTCATACCGCTGGCAGGAAAGTACAGACGGAGGGAATATCTGGAATGACCTCTCGAATGTTTCACCCTATTCAGGCACAACAACAACAACTCTGACTATAAATCCAGTGAATATTTCAATGGACGGAAATCTTTACAGATGCAGAGTTACAGGTACGTGTGCCCCTGTGGCCTTCTCTGATTCCGCTTTGCTTACTGTCACCACAAATGCAATATATACATCTGTGCAAAACACCAATTATTCATGTGACGGAGAAATTGTTGTACCTATCAATGTGCAAAATTGTGATAATGTGGGAAGTATTTCTCTGGCTTTAAACTACGACTCAACCAAACTCACATTTATGGGGTATCAGGAACTGAATCCATTGTTGCCCGGAGGTTTACTAATTGTTAATGGCACAGGCACAAAAGTGTTTTTCAGCTGGGCATCCACCACTCCTGCAAACATTGGTAACAGCACCCTTGTAAAACTTGTTTTTCAGGGAAATGCCGGAATCAACACCCAACTAACCTGGGACACACAAACGCCAGGTAATTGTGAATACAGCGACCCAATGGGAAATATTATCACATCATTTTATACAAATGGAACTGTGAATATTCTTAACGTGTATCCTGTTTATGATGAAACAGATCATGTTGAAATCTGTGATGGCGACACATTGCAATTTGGCTCTCAGCAACTGACTTCCTCAGGCATTTACGTTGAAACTTTCCAAAGCATGCATGGTTGCGACTCTACAGTTACCCTCACCCTCACTGTCAATCCTGTTTTCGAATTTGTGACTGATGAAACAATATGTGGCGGAGAAACCTATTTTTGGAGAGGAAATGATTATTCCGTTGCAGGAACATACTATGACAGTTTGCTCACAGTGCACAACTGCGACAGCGTGTATGTATTAAATCTCGCTGTTCACCCCTCCTTTGAGTTTATTGAAAACGAAGAAATCTGCGATGGTGATGTTTTTTCATGGCATGGAAACAACTACACAACAGCCGGAACATACTATGACAGTCTGCTTACAATCCACAATTGTGACAGCGTGTATGTGTTGAACCTGACAGTGAATCCAAGCTTTGAGTTTGTACAAAACGAAGAAATTTGTGATGGCGATGTTTTTTCCTGGCGTGGCAACAATTACACAACTGCCGGAACATACTACGACAGTCTTCTCACAGTTCATAATTGTGATAGCGTTTATTTACTGAACCTTACAGTTCACCCAACTTATGAGTTTACTCAAGACGAAGAAATCTGCGATGGCGATATTTTCTCATGGCGTGGCAACAATTATTCAACTGCCGGTACATACTATGACAGTCTGCTCACAGTGCACAACTGCGACAGCGTGTATGTTCTCAACCTTACCGTTCATCCAACCTTTGAGTTTGTTGATAACGAAGAAATCTGCGATGGTGATATTTTCACCTGGCGTGGAAACAATTATTCAACTGCCGGTACATACTATGACAGTTTGCTTACGGTTCAAAACTGTGACAGTGTCTATGTTTTGAATCTCTCTGTGTATCCAAATTATGAATTTGAACAATTTGACACTATTTGTGACGGGCAGATATTTTCATGGCAGGGCAACAACTACAGCACAGCAGGCACGTATTATGACAGTCTGCTTACAACACATGGTTGCGACAGTATTTATATTCTGCATCTTGTTGTAAATCCAACCTTTGAGTTTGTGGAGAACGAAGAAATCTGCGATGGTGATATTTTCACCTGGCGTGGCAACAATTATTCAACTGCCGGTACATACTATGACAGTCTGCTCACAGTGCACAACTGCGACAGCGTGTATGTTCTCAACCTTACCGTTCATCCAACCTTTGAGTTTGTTGATAACGAAGAAATCTGCGATGGTGATATTTTCACCTGGCGTGGAAACAATTATTCAACTGCCGGTACATACTATGACAGTTTGCTTACGGTTCAAAACTGTGACAGTGTCTATGTTTTGAATCTCTCTGTGTATCCAAATTATGAATTTGAACAATTTGACACTATTTGTGACGGGCAGATATTTTCATGGCAGGGCAACAACTACAGCACAGCAGGCACGTATTATGACAGTCTGCTTACAACACATGGTTGCGACAGTATTTATATTCTGCATCTTACTGTGAATCCTTTGCCCAATGTATCAATCAGCGGTTTGGGTGTTTTCTACTGTGATTATCATCCGTCTGTTACCATGACTGGCACACCGGCTGGCGGTACTTTCAGCGGGCAGGGGGTGAGCGGCAATGTTTTTGATCCAGCCATAGCAGGTGTTGGAACATGGGCTGTTGTTTATAGTTACACAGATGGCAATACATGTACAAACACAGATACAGTTTTTGTGGAAGTGAGTGATTGCGTCGGTATCGAAACCTTACAAAAGCAAAATATCAAGCTCTACCCCAATCCCACAGACGGATTGTTTGTGCTTCGTTTTGAAACTGAACTAACTGATGCAAGTTTAAAAATAACAGATATGACCGGTTCAGTCGTACATTTTCAATACTTAGGCAATTTGTCAGAATTTGAATATCATCTCACTGGTGCAGCTGGTTTGTATTTCATTGAAATCATCTCACAGCAGGGAAGCTTTGTGAGGAAAATCGTAAAAGAATAAACCTCTTTATAAAAGCTGATGAACAGATCTCAAATTGCATTGTCAAAATTTAGCGAAGGCTACAGTTGCGCTCAGTCTGTTGTTTTCAGTTTCAGTGATTTGCTGGATATTTCTGAAGATACTATTTTGAAAATTACAACAGGATTTGGTGCCGGGATGGGCAGAACCCAGAATGTGTGCGGAACAGTTACCGGAGCTATTATGGTGCTGGGCATGCTTTATGGCAGGGGAATCAATAATGATATTGAAAACCAGGAAATTACGTATGATAAAGTACAATTATTTCTGGAAAAATTCAATTCAGAATTCCAAACCACACAATGCAAAGAGCTTCTAAGGGGTTGTGATTTGCTCACTGATAAGGGGCAGGAAGAATTTGAACGTCTTAACCTTATTGAAACCTGCAACCGGTGTGTTGCATTTGCAGTTACTACACTAGAAAAAATGATATCTGAATGAGCATAATCACATGCAGCGATTGATTATTTGCAATAATGGATTATATCACAGACAGAACTATGATTTCTTCAAATAATTCACCAAACCCTTTTCTTCAAAAATCATCATCAATTTATCAGGAAGGGGTGAAAATCTGAATACTTTTTCACCAATTGTCAATTCTCCTTTTTCAAAGCTGATATCAACCCTTTCATTAGCTTTAAATGCATCCACTGCTTCAGGGAGCACAATGATTGGAAGACCCTGATTGACTGCAGAACGATAGAAAATTCGGTTAACAGATTTCACCACAACGGCTTTAATCCCAATATGAGCAAGACCAACAGCAGGATGTTCGCGGGAACTTCCACAACCGAAATTGGCTCCTGCAATAATGATGTCATTGGCTTTGGCGTGTTTTACAAAGTTCGGATCAAATCCTTCAAACAAATGAGGAATTATTTTTTCAGCCTCTGAACTGAGCACATTATATGTCAGATTTCCTGCAAACATTTGATCTGTGTTAAGATTGTCAGCATCGGCATAGTTCCACACGCCGTCCCTGTATCTGTTATCATCTGCATCAATGGTTACTGTGCTGGTTTGAGGTATTGTAAACGGATATACATCCTTTGTTTTAATCCCTCTGGGGTCAACGATATATCCTTCAACTGCAGACATTGCTACTGTTGCCGGTGATGCAAGATAAATATTTGATTTTGGATTTCCCATTCTGCCAAGGAAATTCCTGTTTGCTGTGGAAATAATATTGTATCCGTCGGCTGGAATACCCTGTCCTGTTCCAAGGCATGGACCACAGGAAGGAGCCAGAATATTTGCACCTGCTTTAATAAATGTTTGTATCAGTCCTTCTTCCATTGCCAGCAAATATATCATCTGTGAAGCAGGAATAATAAGCAACTGCACCTCAGGAGCAATCTTTCTTCCTTCAAGAACTTCAGCAGCAATTCTCAAATCTTCTATCCTTCCATTTGTACAGGTGCCTATGACAGCCTGATTAATCATAGTGCCCTGAACATCTGAAACAGATTTTATGTTATCCACATTATGCGGAGCTGCAACCACAGGAAACACCTCTCCCAAGTTTATTACTAAATCTTTTTCATACACTGCATCTTCATCTGCCCATGTACCTTCAAGTTTTTTACCATAAAACTCAAATAACACATCATCAGCTGGAAATACTGCATTTTTGGCTCCCATTTCAGATGCCATATTGGCGATGGTCATACGGTCAGAAATACTCAATTCCTTCACTCCTTCTCCGTGAAACTCAATTGACATATAATCTGCTCCGCTTGTACCAATAAGTCCGATAATCCACATGGCCAGATCTTTGGCATAAACATGAGACTTGAGCTTGCCATTGAGTGTAATTCTCATGGACTCAGGCACCCGAAACCATGTTTCACCCTGCTTCCACAATCCCGCAGCCTCAGTTCTGTCAATACCTGCTGCAAAAGCATTAAATGCACCTGCAGTACATGTGTGGCTGTCACTGCCAACAATAATCTGATTGGGAAGTGCATAATAGGAAACAATTTGATGACAAATGCCCTGACCTACGTCATGAAACTTATCAATTCCCTGTTCCTTCACCACATCCCT
This sequence comes from uncultured Bacteroidales bacterium, assembly GCA_964526285.1. Classification (GTDB taxonomy): domain Bacteria; phylum Bacteroidota; class Bacteroidia; order Bacteroidales; family DTU049; genus CAYMAZ01. The sequence continues at coordinate 14,440 of CAZGIW010000093.1, forward strand.
GATAAGCTGATAATCATTGGCCAACTTGGCACTGGTTGGAGGTGCATTGTGATCCAGAACCACTAGCATTTGTGCAGGGTCTTTGATTTTTTCACCATTCATTTTTCTGAATGTGCTTGCTATGCTTGCTGTATTGTCATGTGTAAGAACAATATCCGGCTTCTTAAAAACGATGCTGCCTACGGGTGCACCGAGAATTTTTTCTGCGTATGTTTTTCCTGCCATAGTGTTAAATATTTATGGGCAAACATACATCTTTTTTTGAATCTGCAGGTAATATTCTGAAAAAAATATCAGATATAAACTTCAATAAACAAATTCCTGATAATTCAGGCTGATAAAAAACCTTATTACTTCATTGCAGCCTGCTTTTATATTCCTCATAAAACTCACAAACTCCACTGTTATAATAGAAAAAAGTTTTTGCGAATCACAATAGAAATTTTTTTGACACATTTTTGTGTTTGCACAAAATACAGGCAATACAAAAGGCTATGTTTGTTTTGTTGAAATTGCTGCGCGAAGGGCTTTAGCCCTGAGCTAAACAAATCTCTTTATGTACGAAAAAACATAACATGAAAAATTCAATAGCAACGGGCTTCAGCCCATTGGAAGCTGTTTTATCGGACAATAATGGACAAAAACATAAAAGGGAGATAAAGTTTAATCCTTTTGTATTGCTTAGCACTTAATATTTCGTGAAGATTGGGGTATTTTTCCAAGCCATCGGCTTCCCGATCCCATAGGGACAAGTTGGGAAAGGAATCCCGATGGGAGTGGCTAAAAAAAACGTTTGATTGTTCAACTGTGTCCTTTAAAAAAAAAGAGAAACAAATTTCAAATCTGTTTCTCTAAGTGTCGTGTGACTCAGCTGGGGCTCGAACCCAGGACCCCATCCTTAAAAGGGATGTGCTCTA
>CAZGIW010000094.1:0-15277 GCA_964526285.1 uncultured Bacteroidales bacterium
TTTCACCAAAAAGTGAGAAAAAATCTTCTCGTTTTCTTTTAGGAATAATGACTTCACTGGGGCTGAATGTTTGCAATAGTTTCTCACAATACTCTTTGTCTCCCTGTGCCACATAAAACTCTCCGGTGGAAACATCCAGAAAAGCCATTCCGTATAGATCTTTATCAAAATGAATCCCTGCAAGAAAATTGTTTGTTTTGTTGTCTAGCACCTGATCACTGAATGCTATTCCCGGAGTAACAACTTCTGTGATGCCTCTCTTGACAATTGTTTTTGTCATTTTGGGATCTTCCAGTTGTTCACAAATTGCCACCCTATAGCCTGCTTTTACAAGTTTTGGAAGATAATTGTCCAGTGCATGATATGGAAATCCAGCCAGTTCTACAAACGAAGCAGATCCATTGGCTCGTTTGGTCAGCACAATACCCAGGGCATTTGCTGTTTTCACTGCATCTTCTTCAAATGTTTCATAAAAATCACCAACACGAAAAAGCAGCAAAGCATCAGGGTATTTGGCCTTGACCGAATAGTATTGTTTCATCAGGGGTGTGGTGGCTGCTTTCAACTTTATGTCCTTATCACTTTTGTTCCGAACCGTCAAAGATAAAATTTTTCTCTCAATTTCTTGTACCTTTGCCAAAAAAAATTACCAAAAATCCATGTCACTGATTAAAGAATTCGAACGTTCTGGCAACTGGTTGTTCAGGCACAGAAGTTATATCCCTTTATTTTTATATGCACTGGTTATTCCTGTACTTTATTTTACAGATGATGCATTTTTTTACTTTGAAAACCCTTACTGGGCTATGACTTGTTTTCTGGTTTCTTTTTCAGGCCAGATAATCAGAGCATTAACAATCGGCTTTACTCCAAAAAACACTTCAGGCAGAAACACCAAAGCCGGACAGGTGGCTGAAGTTCTCAACACCAAAGGAATCTATTCATTGGTCAGGCACCCACTCTATCTTGGAAATTTCCTCATGTGGCTGGGACTGATTCTGTATGTGGGGAGCATTGAATTTTTGGTTTTTTCTGTGTTCTTTTTCTGGATTTATTATGAGCGTATAATGTTTGCCGAAGAACGCTTCATCAGCAACAAATTTGGTGAAGATTTTGAAAAATGGGCAGATAAAACACCTCCGTTTTTCCCCAGGCTCAAAGGATATGAAAAGGCCGGAGTATCGTTTTCAATAAAAAATGTACTTAAGCGAGAATATCATGGATTTTTTGCCACTGTGATTTCTCTCACACTGATTCATGTATTGAAACAATTATTCATTAATGATGAGCTTCGCATCAGTCTTCTTTGGATAATCTTCTTTTTATCAGGCACTTTCATATATATCGTATTAAGAATTCTCGTAAAAACAACCAATTGGCTTAATGTGAGCGGCCGTTGAGAATGAAATATTCCGTTTCCATTTTTCTCTCTATTTTCTTGTTAATTGCAACAGGACTTCATGCCCAGTCTCCATATGAGTTTAAGAAGGGGGCTGATATCTCCATAGGGGCAAACTTCATTGTTTTTGGTGCTGCCTCAGTTTTTGCTGAAAAGAAAGACAGTCCCTTAACAACCGAAGCCATTTTTAATCTCAATCATGAAGATGTATTTTTTATTGACCGGAGCGCAACCCGACAATGGTCACCAGTTTTGGCCAGTGTTTCAGATGCGGGATTGCTGCTAAGTATTGTTTCTCCTGCTTTTCTTATGTTTTCTGAAGATATGAGAAAAGATGCTGGAATAATAGGAACTATGACAGCAGAAAACATTTTTACCACATTGGTTTTCACTACATTCACAAAAGCAACAACAGGAAGAACCAGGCCATATGCTTACAATCCTGAAGTACCAGAAAGCTTTAAGCTGAAACAGGATGCTCAAAGGTCGTTTTTTTCAGGACATACTTCACTGGCATTTTGTTCAGCAGTGTTAACATCAACCATTTTCAGCAAATATTATCCTGATTCATCATTGAAACCATGGGTTTGGGGGACTACACTAACTCTGGCTGGAACAACAGGACTGCTCAGATATTTTTCGGGCAAGCATTTTCCCACCGATATTATTGCAGGTGCAATTGTTGGAAGTGCAGTGGGTTATTGTATTCCAAAGCTACATGAAAAACAGCCGGAAACTAATCCCGGACAAAGAACTTTCAGTGTTCGCTTGGTTTTTGCTCTGTAATGGTTTTTTTAAAACCCCATCCTGCAATGCTCAAACCTACAGGCACATATATTGATTTACTGATTAAAAAATTGTCAAATTTAAGAAGCAAATAAAACAACGAATTTATGAAGCCAGGAAGTTTTCCCTCGTCAACTCTGGCTTCAGATTTTTTCTTCAATATTCTAACAATAGCTATGGGAAGAAAAAGCACAGAATTCCAGAAAGTAAGTTTTAGTTTAAACTGACTCAGCAGATGTCTCACATTCTTTTTGCTGTATCTTCTGTAATGGTTTAAGGCCTTGTCGTGGCTGCTGAACAAGCACTGAAATGCCGGAACCGTGAAAACAAAAACCCCATCATTATTTAAAACACGCAAAATCTCATCAACGGCTTCTTTATGATTATATATATGTTCGAGCACATCAAAAGCAACCACAACATCGAAATAGCCATAGCCATAGGGAAGATTGCAAGCATCAGATACTTTTTTCTCCACACACAAATCATCTGAAATAACACTAAGTGCCTCGGGTTCAATGTCTGTAACGTAATTCTGACCAAAAGTTTTTAATACTTCAAGGTCATCACCTGTCCCTGCGCCAATGCTAAGTATCTTGAGGTTTTTCCTTTTTTTGCAGGCTTTTTTCATGAGCACACCTATGAGATGATTCTTTGCTTTGAACCAGAAATGATTCTGCGACTGACCAGCCTGTAAGTCTTTGTAGTCCATGTGTGTTATTTGTTGCTGTTTTTACAATAATTGTTGGCAAAGATATCAAATTCAAGGAAAGCTGCTTGTGTTATTGATATCATTTTGTAAAACCATCCAAATTTAAACGATAGAGTTGTAGAGAGCATCCCTTTCAACTGGCATGAATCCTGCTGATTGAATAATTGTCTTTGCCTCATCACAACTCATTTCAGGATTCTCTTCATCAGATCCTGCCAAAGAATAGATTTTGGTTGAATTTTGAATTGTTCCGTCAAGATCATCAGCACCAAAAGCAAGCACTATTGAAGCAAACTGTTTGCCAAAAGCAGGCCAGTAAACTTTTAGATGCTCAATATTGTTGAAAAACAATCTGCTCAAAGCAAACATTTTCAAATCTTCGATGATGCCAGTTTCTTGTATGTAAGAAAGTTGGTTATTTCTGTTTTTAAATTTCAGAGGAATAAATGCATTGAATCCTCCAGTTTCTTTTTGCAGGTTTCTTATCATTTCCATGTGTTCAAATCGTTGCAGCGGAGTTTCCAAATGCCCGTACAACAATGTTGCATTTGAAGGTATGCCAAGCAAATGTGCTTTATTATGAATGCTGAGCCATTGCTGTGCATTGAGTTTATCGGGACAAATTTGTGAACGAATATCCGGATTAAATATCTCTGCACCGCCGCCTGGCATACTGTTGAGTCCTGCTTCTTTCAATGTTGCAAGCACAGTTTCAGTTCCAATATTATCCAGTTGCGACATATATTGAATTTCTGCTGCAGTAAAAGCTTTGATATGAATATCTGGTCTTAATTTTTTTATTTCTTTCAGCAGAAGTGAATAAAAATCAAGGTTGTAATCCGGATTTGCACCACCTACAATATGAAGTTCTTTCACTGAGTTGTTGAGTTGTTTCACCTCCTGAATTATTTCAGCATGACTTTTCGACCATCCTTTTTCTTTACTAACCACCGAAAAAGAACAGAATCTGCATTGAAAAACACAGACATTGGTTGGTTCAATGTGCTGGTTTTGAACAAAATACACTATGTTTTTGTTTTTCTGTGTCCTTATTTTGTGTGCTGACCATGCCAGTTGCGAAAGTGAAGCATTCTCAAATAAATAAACACATTGGTTGACAGAAAGTTGCCCTCCTTCTAAACAGTATTTTAATAGCTTCTCTGTTTCGTCATTCATAATAAAAAAATATTCCCGGCACCTAACAGAACCGGGAATATGAGTTAGATTAATAGTAGATTATCTTGTAATCATAAAGCTTTTGGAAAAGGTATGCTCTGTATTACTGATGTTGACAAAATACAAACCGTTGGACAGTTGTTCAACGGGAATCCGAATCTCGTCAGATGCATTTTCTACAGAAAGTTGTGAGACAACATTCCCCATAATATCAATGATTTTAACGAATCCATCAGTAAACTGATAGTTTTCAAATTCAACAGAAATCATATCATCTGCAGGATTTGGAAATATAGCAATATTCAAGTTGGGTGCTGGAAAATCATCAACAGAAGCATCATTCACACAAGCATTATAATTATAACCTGTTTTAGTCATTGGATTGGTGCTTTTAGGATCAAGCCATGGTTTCAGTTGTCTGTCATAGGCAGTACCGGTTTGGTCCCAGTGATAGCTGAATTTTCCATAAATATCCGGCTCATTGGGGCCAGTTCCAGTTCCTGCGCCACCAACGGTACAGGCAGACCAACCAGCTGTCAATGTTCCAACAATAAGTTTGTCCTGATTAAAAATTGGAGACCCTGAAGAGCCAAAATATGTCACGCTCAGGCCATAACCTGGTTGATTTGCCCAGTACACCTGCCAAAATCTTGTGAAGTAGGTCGTGAGTGTAGTTGAGAATATACTGAACTTTTTTATTACACCATCAGGATGATGAATTCCTGCCCCACTTGTGGCAGCTGTTGTTGACCTGCTCCATCCATTATAATACACTTCATAAGTAGAAGAAGGTATATTATTTAACAATACAAAATAGAAATCACTTTTGGAAGTTGTACTGTTTCCTGTACCACTATTTGCTTTATACGAACATCCTGTTTGAGCATGAGCATAAGAACTTGACGTTCCAGTACAAGCACTTGATTGGTAATTAAATCTAAAAATCCATTGGTTCAAATTAGCCGTTGTAGCATATCCGTTGTAATATGCACAATGGTCAGCAAGAAGGAAATAGGGCTGGCAGCTGCTATTGGCTGATGCCACAAGACTTCCGGAACATAGAAAAGCCAGAGATCCAATTCTGATATCCACGCGGGCAACACCTCTTGCCTGATTTTGCCATGCATCAGCGGGAGGACATTTTATGTTCACCATGCACGATAAATCTTTTGAAGGATCTGTCACATAGCCGGTTGCACGATAATGGTAGCCCACTTCGGTAATCTCAAGCTTATAATTATCTGCTTGATTATTGGGAAGATAGAGTTCAATAATAGTTGAACCTCCAGGCGTCATTTGGGTTGCCATAAGACTGCTTTCATGGTTGTTCACTTCAGTGAATGCACCAATAACAAAAGATTTGTCTGGTGTGTATACAAATAGTTTTGCACCTACAGGCATAAAGAATTGGTCAAAATATAATGAAGAAGCTTCGGGACCATCCTGATCAATCTGAAGTCTCCATAATAAATCACCGTTTTCAAGTGTTTCCCATGTGCCTGAATTTGACGGGCTAAGATGAACAGGGATAATAATACCTGTACGGTAAGCCATTCCTTTGCCATCATTTTCCATGTCTTCCATAACAATCTGTTCCATATCAGGAGGGGCAACAATACGAACATCAATGGTTTCCTGAAGATCTGTTCTGGAAAAACTCAAAGGAGTTCCGCCCTGACTAATTTGTGCTGACAATTGTCCAACAATCAGTAAAAACATGAATACAACCGAATAAAACTTTTTCATAAACTTAATTTTAAATTAATAATTGCTTTTTTGAATTTTCAAAGGTAGAAAATTTTTTAATCCTTCTAATAAATGTAACAAAAAAAAACAAAACCTGGTTGTCTTTCTGAAAAAATTTTTCTCTTAGTTTTTGAAAATTTCTATCTCATATTCTCAGGACTTAGATTGAAGTTTTTAGGATATTTCGCTGAAATATTTTTATAAAATTTCTGAATTTCTTTAAGGTCCTTTTCAAAATCATCTGTTGGAACAAACAGTTGTCCCACTCCGCCAATTTTCTTTTTATAATCCACATACCCAAGTAAAACAGGGACTTCTGCTCTCTGAGCAATAATATGGAACCCTTTTTTCCAGTGATGAACCAGTTTTCTTGTTCCTTCTGGAGTGATAACAATCATGAGTTTTTCACGACTATTGAACAAATCCACAATACTGTCAGTGACACTTTTCCCTTTGGATCTGTCAATGGGAATACCTCCCATCATTTTCAGCATCAGACCCATTGGAAACCAGAAAAGTTCTTTCTTAATAATGAATTTCACAGGAAGCCTTAAATTCCAAAACGCAAGTCTTCCCAACCAAAAATCAATCATACTGGTATGGGGTGCCATGAGAACTATTGCCTTATCAATTTTTAAAGAATCATCAAAATATATTTTCCAACCCAGCAACTTTAATATCAACCCGCTAACTTTTTTCATAGAGCCTTTAACTTATTTTTGCAAAGATAAAGAATATGAATCAAATATCTTTGTAAAGCAAAAACAAGCAATAGAGTGTTTCATTGAATTTAAGATTTTTCAAACTGAAATACTGCAACCTTTTCAAAGTTTTTTAAGTCATGTTACATATTTATCTATAATTTTACACTCTTTTTTGAATACTCTTTTGAAAGTTGAATGTGTTATGAAAATGAAAAAAATTTTACTGTTGGCTTTTCTGATTCCTTTTTATGGTTTATCACAAAATGCTTCCATACGTGGTTTTATTTATGAAAAAGAAACCGGAGAACCAGTGATTTTTACTAATGTATATTTACAGGGAACCAACTTTGGCGCTTCAACAGATGTGAACGGATACTTTACAATTTCCCAGATTCCACCCGGTGAGTATAACCTCATGGTAACTTATCTTGGTTTTGATTCAATCAAAGAACCTGTTTCATTAAAGTCCGGACAAATTCTTAACAAAAGGCTATACTTAGAAAAATCAGCAATTCAGCTTGATGTGTTCGAGGTTTCAGCTGAACGGCAAGAAGGTCTCACAGAAACAAAAACATCAATTATAAAAATTACACCCAAACAAATCAACAGTATTCCCTCTGTAGGAACACCTGACCTTGCTCAGTATCTTCAGGTTTTGCCTGGTATAATTTTTACCGGAGATCAGGGAGGACAACTATATGTAAGAGGTGGGCCTCCCATTCAGAACAAGATTCTACTTGATGGTCTTGTTATTTACAATCCCTTCCACTCAATTGGGCTGTTTTCTGTATTTGAAACAGACATCATGAGAAATGTTGATATTTATACAGGTGGTTTTGGTGCTGAATATGGAGGTCGTATTTCATCCATCATGGATATTACAACCCGCGATGGCAATAAATCAAGACTCAGTGGTGCAGTGGGAGCTTCAACTTTTGGATCAAGAGTAATTCTGGAAGGACCCATTAAAAAACTAAATCCTGAAACCGGGACAAGTGCTTCCTTTATTTTTGCTGGAAAAAACTCCTACCTTAGAGAAAGTTCAAAAATTTTCTATAATTATATTGACACAGCCGGTCTCCCTTTTAATTTTCTGGATTTATATGGAAAAGTTAGTCTCAACACTGAATCTGGGAGCAAGCTGAATGTTTTCGGTTTTAATTTTGCTGATAGTGTTATTTATAAGGATGTTGCTACTTTCAATTGGAGAAACACAGGAATGGGGGCAAATTTTATTTTGGTTCCTGGGCAAACAACTTCTCTCATTGAAGGAAATTTAGGATATTCTGATTATATGATTACACTTGATGACTTTACTGGATTTCCCAAATCAAGTCATATTTCAGGATTTAATCTTGGTTTGAGATTTAGTTATTTTTTGCAGGGGCATGAAGTTAAATATGGCATTGAAACTCAGGGTTTTAAAACTGACTTCAGGTTTGTCAATGCTGCTGGAAGAAACATTGTGCAAGAGCAAAACACTACTGAAATTGCTTTTTATATTAAAGACAAAATCAGCACTAAAAAACTTATTCTTGAGCCCAGCTTCAGGCTACATTTTTATGCATCCATGTCAGATGTATCACCAGAACCACGCTTTGCTTTCAAATATATTATCACTGATAAAATCAGAATCAAAGGAGCTGGAGGCTTGTATTCACAAAACCTCATTGCCGCCAACTCTGACAGAGATGTGGTGAATCTGTTTTACGGTTTTTTGTCTGGTCCTGAAAATCTGCAACAGACTTTTGACGGTGAAGAAATTACTCATAGACTTCAAAAAGCACAGCACGCAATTTTTGGCATTGAAGTGGAACCAATTAAAAGACTAATTATCAATATTGAAGGATATTACAAATACTTTTCTCAGCTTACAAACCTGAACAGAAATAAAGTATTTGATGATTCGTTTGAATATTGGGACAAACCAGATTATCTTAAAAAAGATTTTATTGTAGAAAGAGGAAATGCATACGGTGGAGATATTTCAGTTAAATACGAACAAAAAAAATTCTATATATGGGCAGTTTATTCTCTTGGTTACATCAACAGAGATGACGGCATACTGGAATATGTTCCCCATTATGACAGAAGGCATAATGCCAATATTGTTGGGACAGCAGTTTTGGGAGGCAAGCAAAACTCAGAAATAAGTGTTCGCTGGAATTTTGGATCCGGATTCCCCTTCACAAGAAATCAAGGGCACTATCCTCTTATCACTTTTGAAGATGGACTGGACACAGATATTACATCTGCCAACGACCAGCTGGGAACAATCTTTTCTGATATCAATGACGGACGATTGCCTTATTATCACAGACTTGACCTGAGTTTTAAACACACGTATTATTTTACAGAAACAGTTAAACTGGAACTTATTCTTGGTGTTACAAATGTGTATAACAGGGCAAATATCTTTTACTTCGACCGGATAACAAAAGAACGCATTGACCAGCTGCCAATTATGCCAAGTTTTGGAATGACACTGAAGTTTTAACTTTCCAAAATCCACAGGACAATGCATGCATTGAAGAATCCGGTGAATTTTTTTTGTTATTGTCGGGGTGAGAGGACTCGAACCTCCGGCCTCCACGTCCCGAACGTGGCGCGCTAGCCAACTGCGCCACACCCCGATTTTCAATTGCAAAAGTAATAATTTTTATATTCTGTAATTATTCTTTATTTTTGCATTTCAATTTATGCTTACATGTTTGCTGTTGTTGATATTGAAACTACTGGTGGTAACTATAAAACTGGACGAATTATTGAACTTGCCGTGGCAATTTTTGATGGCAATTCTGTTGTTGATACTTTTGAAACACTTATCAATCCATGCTGTGAAATTCCAACATTTATTACCGGACTTACAGGTATTGACAAATTAATGGTTAGAAATGCTCCCCGTTTTCACCAAATTGCCAAAAAATTTATCCAGATGACAGTCGGACATATTTTTGTTGCCCATAATGTAAGTTTTGATTACAGCTATATCAAACAGGAATACAAAGAACTGGGATACAATTTTCAAATGCCCAGAATATGTACTCTACTGGAGTCACGAAAAGTTTTTCCGCATCTAAAATCACACGGACTTGGAAATTTATGCAAAGACCTCAACATTGTGAACCACGACAGACACAGAGCTATGGGAGATGTACTTGCCACTGTAGAACTTTTGAAACTTATTATGAAAGCAAAAGAAAGTAATTTCCAGGGAGGATTCAACATTAAAAACGATGAAAAGTAAAAACAAGCCTTTAGTTGTGGGTAAAACAAAAACATGTCCTCACTGTGGTCGTTTGTTTCTGTGTCTTGAAAACGACATTCACCAATGTCATTGCTCTTCAGTGTTCATGACTGAAAAAAAACGCAAAAAAATTAAACAGCTCTATGAAGATTGCCTTTGTAATGAATGTTTGATAATGTTTTCAAAAAAATAATCATTGAATAAAACATCATCCCCGTTTTTTTTCTCAGTTTTTTAACTTAGTAATTTTTAGGGGCAGATTCAAATAAAACACTGATCCTTTATGTTTTGCAGATTCAAGATGAATCTGTCCTCCAAGCATTTCTGCCAAAGATTTTGAAATAGATAACCCAAGTCCTTTTCCCGAAAACTGACCTGCCTGTTTGTCCTCAAGCTGCACAAACCTCTCAAATATTTTTGAAGAATCGTCAGAAGATATTCCAACTCCTGTGTCTTTCACATAGAACTGAATAATCTTATCCGTTGTATTATAGCCAAACACAACTTCTCCCGAATTTGTATATTTATATGCATTGTCCAGAAGATTAATCAAAATCTGTTTTAATCTGAGCGCATCTGTTTCAATATAAAACTCTTCGTGCAGAGTATCAAGTTTCAAAACAAAATCCAGTCCTTTTCTTTCAAATTTAAGTTTCAGTAATTCATGCAGATTCTTAAGTAGCAGGACAACGTCAAGTTTGTTGTTAATCAAACGCATCTGGCCTGATTCAATCTTTGCCAAATCAATCAAATCGTCAATAATACCTAATAGCTGACCACCTGCATCTGAAATAATTTCTGTATATTTTAATCTGTCTTCATAAGAAATATTTTCTCTTTCAAGCAGTTCAGCAAATCCCAAAATTGCATTCATAGGAGTTCTGATTTCATGTGAAATATTTGCCAAAAAAGCAGATTTCATCTTATCACTCTGTTCTGCTTTTTCCTTAGCAATAATGAGTTCTTTTTCTGTTCGTTTTCGTGCAAGCGCAAATCCAGCCAGCTGAGAATATGTTCTTAAAACTTCATCAGGCACTTCACTTTCATTCTCCATAAATGCACTGAGTGTTCCCATAAGCACATTCTGTCTTTGAATCGCCGACACAACTGCTTTATTAATTCCTGTCATTTTTTCAAATTGCCTGATTTGTTCAGATGGAATGCTCCCAAAAGTTACATTTTCAATCCCGGTTGTTTTAAGCACAGTGACTTGAATAAGCTCTTCCTGAATTTCTGGCGTCATTGCAATACGGATATCTGCAAATTCATCTCCCAGTAAATCAATAACCAATGGTAGAATATCATCAGGAATAATGAAGTTTTTTAAATAAAGTTCAGAACTGGCATCATTATAAAGCATAATAAACACCATTCGACCCCCGGTCAATTGTTGATAATAAGTCAACACCATTTTCTCCAGCTCTTCAATTGTATCAGCCATGGCAAAAACCAAAGCTGCACGACTGAGCAACTCATTGTATCCGGCAAGCATTTTATAATTAAACTGACTTCTAACAAGTGCTTCTTCTGCATGCTTACGGTCTGTAATATCCATGATAAAGCCCTCAAGGGCAAGCAACTCTCCATTTGTATCATACACTCCCGCCCCCTGCTCATAAACCCACTTTTCAATTCCATCAGCAGAAACGATAATGTATTCATCAACAAAAACATCTTTTTCCTTTAACACATTCTGCCATTTCTCCCACAACCCTTCTCTATGATCCTTTAGAATGATACTGTTATATGTACGAACCTGATTATTAATAAAGTCTGAAGACTCATAACCTGTCAGCTCCAAACATCTGCCACTGATAAATTCCATTGACCAGTCACGATCATTTTTACACCTGTAAACAATTCCCGGCAGGTTGCTGATAAGTGTTTCCAAAAAACGTTTTTGTTCTTTCAATAGGTTCTCTGATTGTTTTCGATGAGTCACATCTCTGAAAAACGCCTGATATGTTCCATTGGGCATTTGTTTTGAATGCATCTCAACAACAATAATTTCACCACTGTTCTTTTTGAACTCCCTTTCCCTGACCACAGTCTCTCCTTTCTTCAATAAATCAAATCTGAGTGGATCATTCTTTATTACATGTTTTTCAAACAAATCACCAACAGATTTTCCTATGATTTCATATTTCTTCATTTCTGTTATTTCAAGAAATCTTTTATTTACATCAACAATAACCCCCTTTTCATCTCCAATCACGATGCCATCAACAGCCAATTCAACAAGAGACCTGAATCGTTCTTCACTTTCTTTCAGAGCAAGCTCAGCAAGTTTTGGCTCTGTAATATCCTGTATCATTGCCTGTTTGGAAATACTACCGTCCGGATTGAAAATGGGAGTATTGCTTACAGAATACCAGCGATTATCTTTCGGGCTTTGAACTTCCCACTTCACACTCTCTCCCTTTTGCACATGATCATTCACACACCATTCACACACATCATCCAAATCATGAAGTGCCTTGAAACACTTATGCCCTGTGCCGTCATATCCTGTTCTTCCTTTGAAATTATCATTCATAAACTCCACAACATAATCAGAAGAGCAGATATATAAAAGCCCATCATAGGCATCAACTATTGCGCGATATTTTTCCTTTTCAAGCAGTAATTGTTGTTCAAACTTCTTCTTTTCATCAATATTGCGGGTGATTCCCTGAATTTTTAAAATTTTGTTGTTTTCATCTCTGATTGCAGAAATATATGATTGACCCCAGACATAATGACCCTTTTTGTGTAAATAACGCATTTCAATATCAAAGGCGTTAAAGTCTTGATTCATTTGAGCCTGTTCAATTTTTTCAGAAAAAAGTTGTACCATGTTTTGTAAATCTTCAGGATGAACTCTTTTGTCCAATGTCATTGCATTGAATTCTTCAGGAGTATACCCAACATGTTTCACTACAGCAGGACTAATATATAAATTATTAAAATGCAGGTCCATAAGCCAAATAATATCTTCACTGTTTTCTGCAAGCATTCGAAACTGTTTTTCCCTTTCAAACAGTTCTTTTTCCCTTGCTTTTTTCTCAGAAATATCTCTGACTATTGTAAGAAAGTATTCATCTGAAGCATGATACAAATATGTGAGTGATACTTCTGCAAAAAACTCCTCTCCATCCAAACGAATGTGAACCCACTCAAACATATGACTACCGCCTAACCTGGCATAATCCATCATCTCTTTCGCCTTCACAGAAGAAATAGTTCCACATATTTGAAATTCGGGTGAGATTTCATGTGGTGCCTTTCCAATAATATCATTCTTTGATACACCATTCATCATTTTCACTGCAGAATTGTTACAACCCACAAAGACCCTGTTGCTCAAAAGAAAATACGCATCTTTCGTGTTCTCAAACACATTGTCAAACATTCGAATAAACGAGTGAAGTCTTTCCGTTTTCTCAACTTTCAAATCAAGGGGTCTGCCAACAACAATCAATTCATTATCTGAAACTTCTGAAATGATAAACTCAATAATCACGTCTGTTAATTCAAAGGATGTATAAAACAACGGTTTTATCCTATTGTGAAGTAATGCTTCTCCAAAAATAAAAACATGACTATTTGTATCTTTAAGAGCAGAATAGTTTTTTCCAATGACATCTGACAAATTGATATTTAACAGCAATGCAAATGCCTGATTCATGTTTTTTATCACAAAATCATCTCTTTGATGTGGCAGAAAAACCACCTCTGTAAAACCATTCATAAAAATTCCTTTCTTATGATTTTTTTCAACTACAATATTACAACAATTAGATGAATTGACCTGTTTTTTGTAATATAATCTATAGCCAAATTCTGGATCAAATTCAATTCAATACAGGCTTTGCAGAAATCAACCTTCAATTTTAAATAAAAATAATCTCTATTGTCCGAAAAAATATAAAAAAAAATAAAAAAAATCTATGAAAACTAAATTTTATATTCTATTTTTGGCGGGAAATTCAAGCTTGTTTAAATAATAATAATAACAAAAAAAGGCACAATGAAAATTTTAGTATTAAACTGCGGCAGCTCATCCATTAAGTATCAGCTTGTTGACATGGCCAAAGACGGAGAAGTTATGGCAAAAGGTATTGTTGAACGTATCGGAATCAATGACAGCGAGCTTAAACATCAGCCATCAGGCAAGGACACTTTTAAACTAATACAGGATGTTCCTGATCACACAATTGGGATTAACCTGATTATTGAGGCACTGATGCATCCGATTCACGGAGTGATTAAAGACAAATATGAAATTAACGCCGTGGGTCATCGCGTTGTTCATGGTGGCGAGAAATTTACTGGTAGTGTAAGAATTACCCAGGATGTTATTAATATGATGGAAGAATGCGTTGAACTTGCTCCTCTTCATAATCCTGCAAATTTGAAGGGGATTTATGCAATTCAAAAACTATTACCAGAAGTTGAGCAATGCGGAGTATTTGACACTTCATTCCATGCAACAATGCCAGAATATGCATACATGTATGGTATTGCTTATGATATGTATGAAAAATACAGGGTCCGCAGATATGGATTTCACGGAACCAGTCACCGTTTTGTTGCACAAAAAACAATTGATATGCTGGGTAAAGATCGTGCATCAAAAATTATTACCTGTCATTTGGGCAATGGGGCTTCAATAGCTGCTATTAAAGACGGGAAATCAGTTGACACTTCAATGGGATTAACTCCAGTAGAAGGACTTATTATGGGCACCCGTTGCGGTGATCTTGATTTGGGAGTTCTGTTGTTCATCATGGAAAAAGAAGGCCTTGATGTCAAAGGAGCCAACAATTATATCAATAAAAATTGTGGAATGAATGGAATATCAGGTGTTTCTTCCGACATGAGAGATTTAAATGAAGCTGCTGAAAAAGGACACCACAGAGCAAAACTGGCACTTGAAATGTATGCCTACAGAGTGAAAAAATATATTGGGGCCTATGCAGCAGCGATGGGTGGTGTTGATGCTATTGTATTTACTGGTGGTATTGGTGAAAACGACAGCCTTATACGTGAATTGAGCTGTCAGAATCTTGAATATATGGGTGTTGTTTTTGACAAAGAAAAAAATCATGGTTTGAGAGGAAAAGACGAGATTCTGTCTAAACCTGAGTCAAAAGTTGTTGTTATGACACTTGGCACAAATGAAGAACTTGTTATTGCCAACGATACATATGAAATTGTAACTAAATAAAATTCTTCAAATTCTTATACAACAGGCATTTTCCAGTGAGGATGCCTGTTTTTTTTTGTAATGATGAACAACAGAATCAGGTTGGAGATTTTAATGGAACAATTAAAAAATCTGGGAAGATTTGGTAGTGATACTGCATGATTGTAAAAATTACATAACAACTTTTTTTAAAAAAATTCGTTACTGCCAGCAATAATCTGTTTTTTGCGTTATACGGTGTTGGGTTGCCATGCTATGCATGGTGCTGAAGTTTGGCTAATTTCGAGCATAAAAAATGGCGGAAATACTAGGGTTTGAA
>CAZGIW010000095.1:0-14198 GCA_964526285.1 uncultured Bacteroidales bacterium
ACCCATGCACCTGATGCATCATCAGGTTTAATAAATTCAATTGAATATCCGTTGTCGTCTGAACGCATGAGTCCTCCGCTTTGATATGAGCAGTAAAACACATTGTTGTTTGTGGGATGTGTCATAGGCTGCATGCCGTCAGCGCCAAAGATATGTGTCCAGTTGCCTGACTGCAGTCTGTTTGAACCATTGTCCTGAGTTCCGCACACGATAAAATTGGGATCAACAGGAGATGACGCGATGCGATATACCTGAGTTATTCCAAGTCCTTCCGAGATATCAACCCAGTTGGAACCATAATCATCAGAAAAAAATACGCCGCCATCACTACCACAAAACAATCTGTTTCCGTAAAAACCCAGATAATGGATGTCGGCATGAGTATAGAAAGTGGGATCATCATAAACCCAGTGTGAAATAATATTGAAACTTGTCCCTCCGTTTGTGCTTTTCCACACATTGACACCGCCTATATAAATTTCATTGGCATTTACCGGTGATGCTGCAATGGCCAGGTCAAACCATCCCTGTCCGGCATCATCATCAGCTATCATGCTGTATCCCAGATAGTTGGGACTATCAGACATGAGGGTAAAATCAGCTCCTGAATTTGTTGAACGATAGACGCCCCCATAAGAAGAGCTGTTGTTGGTTGCCAAAATATACACATAGTTTGCATTGGCAGGGGTAACAGCAATTTCAACCCGGGTTGTGTCATTGGGGACACTCAGGTTTTTCGTAAAAGAACTACCTCCATTGACAGATCGGATAAAACATTCTCCGCTTCCGTATATAATGCTGGTGTCTGTGGGATGATACTGAATGTCTGTCACCCATGATTGATTATATACAACAGTCCAGTTGTTTCCACCGTTCTGGCTTCTGTAAACAGCATTGCTTGAAGCAGCAAACATGGTTTTTGGATTCTGTGGGTTGAAAATTATCTTATTAAAACTGTTCCAGCTGGGAGTATTAAACCCTTTGCCTGTCCATGTGTTTCCTGCATCAGTTGATTTGTATATACCGGTTGCTTTTGAATCGTATGCATCTCTGTCGCCGGTTCCAATGAAAATGACATTGCTGCTGTCGGGATGAATGGCAATGGCCGATACTCCAAGGTATTGCATCTGGTCATAGTTTGTATTCCAGTTTTGACCGCCGTCCACAGATTTCCAGATACCTCCTGAAGGGGATGCAATGTACACAATTTGAGAGTTATTGGGATCAACAGTGACTGTGTTTACTCTTCCGTTGCCCGGATTATAACCGTTGACTCCGTTTTGCCAGGCTGTGAGTCCAAGCGGTGTCCAGTTTGATACATCTGTTTTTTCAAAATCCTGTTTCATGGTATTGTACTCTGTAAGCACATTCTGATATGCATTCCAGTATGAACCCGGTTCGGGAAATTTGCCATCTGGATAGCAACGATATGAATTGATGTATTCCCATCTTTTGAATGGCATATAACCAGTGCCTTTTTGATAGGGGCGATCGCCCCACCAGTTGTTGAATGCATCAACAATTTCATAATAATTTGCCTCTTCTGCAGACTTGTTAAGATAAGGAGACTGCATCCATGCCTGCGAAAACAGTGATAACTGAATGCAAATGGCTGCTATAAATAAAAGTGGAGTTTTCATTTTGGATATTTTTTTCAAAAATACAAAAAATGTCACTGCTCACCTATAAAAAATTATTGTTTTTTTTTAGTAACGAATTACTCGAATTTCTATGAATATTTTTGCAAACACAAAAATGTGCTGAGTAGTATTTCCTTATTGATAAATCATAATATAAACCTTTACTGTTTTACAATAGTCTGAGTAAAATTCTCACCATTCAGTGTGACTTTGATCTGATAAACACCTGCCTGTTGAAAGTCTGGAATAATTGGAATCACAGCTTCTTCTCCATCAATAAACATGGTTTCTGAATATACCAGTTTTCCTTTCAAATCATATATGGAAATCATGCACTGGCCTGAATATATTCCATGAATTTCAAGCATAATTTTTTCACTGAAAGGATTGGGGTAGGTGCTCACAATTATCTGATTGTTCGATGCTGCATTGCACTCAACGGATACAGGTCCGTAAATAGTTTGGTTGCCATCATAATCTGTTTGAATGAGTCTGTAATATGTTTCATTGTTATATGGTTGATGATCAATAACTTCATAGTTATTAACTTCATTGCTGTTTCCGGCTCCTGAGATATTTGAAATGATTTCATACTCATTATTGTTAACAGATTTTTCAATGATAAAAAAGTGATTGTTCTCTTCTGAGGCAGTTGTCCATTGAATTCTCACTCCTTCATCAGTACATTGTGCATTGAAATCAATAATATTCACAGGAAGTGTATAATTGTTGAAGTGCAGAATAAATCGTGTGCTGTTTGTGCTGGTATCACTGACAAAAATATATTCTCCGCTTCTCACATCATGATATATGTTTAAAAGACAATCTTCAAGTTTTACGTCAGTAATATTGTCAAATTCATTCAGATTGAAACCAATACTGTGTTGTCCAGCTTGTGTAATGTTGGTGTACAATTGAATTGACAGACCGTCATAAATTTCAGGCATGCTATTGATAACAAGGTTTTTATTGTTTTCTTCTGACCAAATTTGAGGCATATTACCTGAAATTTGTTTCTCGCTGTCCCAGTCAGTGTAGCCGTTTCCTGCCTGGTCATTGAAAAGTACCAACCATTCATCTTCCTGATTGTTCGTATTATTTGTGATGAATAAACGAATCAGATTATGATTGAAGTTTTTAAGGTTGGAATCACCCGGTTGTTTATGATTTCTCATTGAATTTGCAAACTGAATATTGTTGGTGTTATCAGTAACTCTGACCCAGAAAGACTGCATTGGAGGGATGTTATCGCTCACACCGGTTGTTCCCACCATACTGGTGTAGTTGAAAGTTTCAAAAATATATGAATTGCCGGTTTCATTAAAAGTTCTGTACCAGATAGTTGTTTCAAAATTAGTTGAATTATCAAAAGCAACTTTGGGATTGATATAGCTTGGATATGGATTTCCAACCAGATGATATCCTTTTTTTGGATTTGAAGTTGTGTACGAAAGATTATTAAATGAAACATTCCCATTGTTTACTGATCCACCGGTGAAAGTATACACCTTGTCAGCATTGGTGTTTTTGATGTTAGCAATATATCCTTTTCCTGATGACAATGTTTGTGCAAGTGTCACCACATCCCAGTTATTTGATAGTTCATTGTATTCCCACATGGCATTATTGATTTCCTCCAGAAAAACTGAACCAGTTGCATCACAAAGGGGGCTGGAGATATACCAGTTGCGACCGTTTGTGCCAATATGAGCCGCTGGTGATGATGAAAAATACTGTTCAATATAAAATGTGCCGCTACTTGAAACATTACTTCCTGTCAATAAAGTTGCAGTTCCGGATGTGTCAGACTTTAGAATCAATGTGCCGTTTTGAGTTAAATTTCCATTCACAGAAAGAGGGATATCAGGTACAATACTTAATGAAGTTCCGTTTCCAATAAATAAATCATGACATGCACTTTCCACATAAATATACACAGAATCTTTTACCCCACATTCGGTTTTGATAAATACGTTGTCTGAGGCATCAGGAGTGGAATCTGCATCTGTAAAATAAATACCATCAAATATCTGCCAGTTGTTTGAGTCAGCCCAGTCATACGTCTTCCCTTTCCACATAAAATCACTAGTAGCAATACTGTTCGTGCTGTAAAGACAATCAATTGCTCCCATCTGTGGTGGGTTTTTTCTGTCGGTTCCAAAATAATCAAGCGTATCATATGTGAGGTAGTACCCGTTGAGCGGAGACAAAAGGCCATAATAACTTGGATGGTCACCGCCTTCATTCTTAAAATCTGGTTGTTGGGATATGCTCCCCCAGTCAGTTCCTGTTGCTGATTGCCAAATCCCTATATGAGATATATTTCCGGCATAAAACCCCATTATGCCACCGCTGCCGCTTGCATAGTAATTATTGTAAGCTGCAAAAAAACCGGATGTTGGGTGTATAGATATGGCATAATGTCTTGAAAATCCTCCTGTATTGTTTCTGGCATTCACAATATTATTGTTTACCAGTTCCATACTACTGCTGAGAGTGCTGCTGAAAAACCCAAATGTGTTTACTGAGTCTCTGATTGAGTTAACAGTGCCTCCAATGTAAATTGTGTTGTGGTAAATATGATTATGACGGATTGCTGAATTACTTTCCATGATGCCTGAGATACGACAATCGTTTTCAACATTCACTCCAAGTACAATGATGTTATTAAAAAGTTTTCTGTCAATGGCAGCACCATGTCCCATCGCTGTATCATTATCAAGGTGAATTCCTTCAATACTTACGTTGATATTTGTGTTGTCAGGATGAATACCCAGGTTTGAAATGTAATTTCCGCTGATTTCTATAACTCCTTGAGTGCTGCCTCCTCTGAAATATATACCGTTCACGTGGGTTTCGTTTGATAGGGGGTGAGTATTTGAAATATTTGTAATTGTGTTATTTGTAATTGCCTGATTTGGACCACTTGAAGAAACATAAATGCCTGTACATGACGGGTATTTAGGACTTTGAACTGCAACCTTGCTGTTCATATTCTGAATAGTGTTACCATGAATTGTTATTTCGCCTGTTCCTGCAGAAATTATCCCTGTAATTCCTGGAGCCGTAACTGATAATTTTGCTGCACTATTGTTTGTAATGTTTGATATAATATTGTTTTCGAAAACATTATGTACGTTGTTGCTTGTGACATGGATACCCCATAAATACTGAAAAAGGGATGATGGATTGTTTGCTGTTATTATACTGTTTTGAGTGTCAGTGCTTCCAATGAGGTTTTTTGAAACATAAACAGGACCGCCACATTTTAGTCCTGTAAAAGAATTTGGTCTGGTGCTAAGTGAGTGTGTGAGAGTGATTGAGCCAATAGTATTGTTTGAGCATTGATTGACAAAACTGTAACAATTATTATAAAATTCTATACCAACACACATAGAACCTGAAAAATTACTGCTATTTAATATAATTGAGCTATTGCCTGTTTCTGAACCGATTGTATTTCCATCCATAATGCATCTTCCCAAACAGAAGATTCCCCTAAACGGATCATCTTCAGCTGTTTGTTTCATATGGATGTTTTGAATGGTGTTGTTAGTGATAAATGAGGTGCTGAGCGTATCTGTGGATCTGAAATACAAAGGAATAAGTGTCATCTCTATACTTGTATGTGCTGTATTTATTGTATATGGAGTTCCTCCACAATATGGGGCACTTCCTCCAAGATAATTGTTTTCAATTCTAAAGCCACTGCAATCATAAATACGAATGAAATGAATGTACAAAGGATTTATGAATGTTAGCGAACGGGTGTCATAGAAATGATTGCCAATAATCTCATAATCCTCAGAATTATCCCAGACATAAATCGCTTTTGGATAACCAATTCCCAGATAAACAAAATCATATATATAATTGTATCTTATTATGTTTCCCTTATTACTTCTTCCTGCTGTACTTGAACCACAGCTATATATGGTTGTATAAGGAGATCCACCTGTGCCTGCGGTGATGTGGCAGTATTCAATGATGTTATAATTATTGCCATTGCCTGTTGTACCCCATGAAAAGAAGATTGTTCCTCCCTTTTCTATTCTTGATGAACCTTTGATGATACAATATCTGATTTGATTATGTTCAGCGGAGTTGTAAAACTTAATTACATTACACTCAGGGCTCATTGCTGCTGCATTGTTCACAAGTGTCAGATCTGCCTGAGAACCTGTCATATTCACTCTGCCATCAATGACAACTCTGTCTGCACCATTAAGGTAAATCAACTGTAAAGTGGTAGTTCTCGAAATAATCAGATTGCTTGCTGTGGGATAAATGGTCAGACTTTCCCATGCGCCTTCCTGCAATTCGCAAGTTTTTGATTCATTTGTACTTGCATTAATTGCAATGAGGATATTGAGATTTGTTTGCGGATAGGCATTGATTGAATCAAATGCTTCATTTAGTTGTGCATATGTTCCGTTTACTGCAGGATGAGCACCGCTTACAGTAATTTGTCCATAACTGTTGTTAAACAAAAAATGAACGCTTATACCGATAATCAAAATCAAATTGAGGCTGAATAATTTCATGATATTAATTTTTTAAATACATTATTGTAAAAGTACAGCCGTTGACATACTCATGCCATCAGGAATATTCATGAAATTTTATACGGAATTTTCCGTACCTGGAGAAAGTCTCACAATCTCAGCCTGCAATTTTCTGTTTTTTCGGGATTCAATTGTTCAATTGTTCAATTGTTCAATTGTTCAATTGTTCAATTGTTCTATTGTTCTATTGTTCTATTGTTCTATTATTCAATTATTCTATTGTTCCTCTATCTTTTATCTTTTGTCTTTAACCTAATACCCGTATTTATCAACAAAAAACACAAACACCGCCATGGCAGCACTTCCAAGTTGCATTTCTCTGATATTAACCTTGTCAAAGGTGTCGGAAGCTGCATGCTGATAATCAAAATATCGCTGAGAATCTGTGATGAGTGCCGCAAGCGGAGTTCCGTATTTTTGTTTAAGGGGAAATATATCAACTCCGCTGTATCCCCTTTGCAATTGCCAGATACCATAAGATTTCATGATGCCATACCATTTTTCAACAGCTTCAATAAATTGTTCGTCAGCATCCACTGAAAAACCATGAGGGGTAAATCCGCCCCTGTCACTTTCCAGTGCAAAATAATGCACTTCTCCTTTGGTAATCGTTTCTTCAGCATAGGTTGCAGCACCCCTCTGATACATTTCTTCATCCATAAACATAACAATACGGATGGTGTTATGAGGTTGAATCCCCAGCGCAAAAAACAAACGTGCAACTTCGATAGATTGGATACAACCCACTCCGTCATCATGTGCCCCATGTCCCACATCCCATGAATCAAGATGCCCGCCCACTGTGATAATTCTCTCAGGATGTGTGCTGCCTCTGATTTCTCCAATTACATTGTGTGATGGAACATCCGGAAGTTGATAGCAGTGTGACTCAAGATACAGCCTCAGCGAAGGATCATTTTTCATCCAGGCAGACAATATGTTCGCATCATAAGTGCTGATGGCAAAAGCCGGAATAGCTTTGTGCATATCCTTGTATCGCATCACTCCGGTGTGAGGAAATGTATCAATGGCATGGGTCATGGAACGAACAACAATCCCTGCAGCTCCTAAGTCGGCCGCCTCAGATGCTCCGTGAAATCTCATTGATGCCACCTCTCCATATGAAGTGAAAGTGTAATAGTGATGTGTGGAAAAAGGTTTATTGAAAAAAACGATTTTCCCTTTCACCTGCTCAGGCTTCATTGATTTCAATTCATCAATGCTTTTCACTTCAATGACCTGAGCTGTAATTCCCGGAAAGCCTGTTCCCACACTTCCACCAAGGGCACACACTCTTGCTGGTGCCTGTCCGTAAACATCAGAGATGATTCTTCCATCTTCCTGTTTGCCTCGTTTCCAGGCAGCCACCATGGTTTCTTGCTTTATCACAGTATCAAAAGGCATGCTCAGCATAATCTGATAAGTGTATTCCACAGCAGCAGCAGCTTCTGTTGAGCCGCAAATGCGACCACCGATATTTGTGCACAAATATTCCAGTTGTTCATAGGCAATACGGCTGGATAATGCTTCATTGAAAAATGTCACAGTGAGTGCTGAATCAATGGCTGTGTATTGCCCAAACATTGGTTTACAAGAAAGAATGGCGAGGATGAACAGAATTTTTTTCATGTGAAAAACAGTTATGGTTTTAAATATTAAATAGTTATCTGATTTTATTTCTGTTCAAAGCATCGTGATATCTGCGTGCATTTCGTTCATGCTCGGCATTGGTTCTGGCAAATGCATGGTATCCTGAAAAATCATCTTTGGCACACATAAAAATATAATCGTGTTTTTCATAGTTAAGCACAGCATCAATGACATAAGCATCGGGCAGATAGATAGGGCCGGGGGGAAGTCCGTGATTTTTATATGTATTGTAGGGCGAATCATACTCCAGGTGTCTGTAAAGAATTCTTTTCAGTTCAAAATCACCGATTGCAAATTTCACTGTGGGGTCGGCTTCCAGTTTCATGCCTCTGTTGAGCCTGTTCACATAGACACCAGCCACTCTCGACATTTCATCTCTTTTGGATGTTTCACTGATAACAATGGAGGCAAGAATGGAAATTTCTATGGGTGTTCGGTTCATTTTTGATGCTTTTTCAATTCTTTCATCATTCCAGAAAGTATTGTATTCCTTGTTCATTCTTTCGATGAAATTTTCAGGCGAAATATTCCAGAAAATCTCATATGTATTGGGGATAAACATGACGGCAAATTCATCGGGAGTAAATCCATAGGCACGTGCAATGCTGTCGTTTTTCAGAAATCGCAGCAACGAATCTGCTGAAAACTCAAGTTGATTTTCAATTTTCAATGCCAGATCATTGATTGTTCTCACATTGTTAAACACAAGCATTACCGGTTCCTGATTTCCTGCTCTCAGCATATTCACCAGAGCATTGTTTGACATATTGTTTCTGATTCTGTAACGGCCAGACTTCACATTGTCAATATACCCCTTCTGTTTTGCAGTAAAACGGAACTGATCCTCGGCCTGGAGCCCTCCGTTTTCTTTCATAATCTCACATACCTGTTCAAAATCAGAGCCAGTTGGAATAAAAATGATTGTGCTTTTCTGTTCTCCAAGGTCAACGTTTGACCTGAAAAAAACACCATAAAAATTATTGATGGCCCATGCCAAACCTGCAAAAACAAAAAATATGATGAGCAGGAGAATGAATTTGCTGCTTTTTTTCATACCAAAAGTTTATTAAGTTGTACTGATAAGTTGAAGAAAATAAACATGTTTCCATGTGTTTCCTGAAATCAACCAGTCATTTTTTGTGCCGCTGATTTTAAACCCTGCCTTCTGAAAAATATTTAAACTTGGTTCATTGTCCATAGTAATATGAGCAAACAACTGATGCAGATTGAGGGTATTAAATGCATATTTCTTTGATAGTTCCAGTGCTTCAATTGCATATCCCTGTTGACGGTGTTGTTTGTCAATGAGAATTCCGGTGCCTGCCCTGCGATGCATGGCATCAAATTCAAAAAAATCAAGAGTACCTATGCATTCTTCATTTTCATTGAGTATAATCATCAGTCTCAATTGCTTGTCTGTGAAAATGTCATTATTAGAATTTGAAATAAACTGCTTGAGAAAGTGTCTTGAAAAGGGGATATAGGTATTACTCACATGCCATACTTCAGGATCATTCTCCCAAACATACATTGCATCCATATCCTCAGGTTCCATTGCTCTCAGATAAATCTTTTCTCCTTTAATCATTTTTGGTTTTTTTAGTATTAATGAGTTTATATTGATATTTTTCCTTCAAAAACATAAGTGGCAGTCCCCTTTAATGAAATATGATATACACCATCTAACTTCAGTTCAAATTCAACTTGAAGAATCCCACCTTTTGTAATGACGTTCACATGTTGCTTTCCAGTTTTTTGTTGAAGAAAAGCCCATGTTATAGCAGATGCAGTGACGCCTGTACCACATGAAAGTGTTTCGTTTTCAACACCTCTTTCATATGTGCGGACAAACAAATTTCCGTTTTCTGTTGAAATAAAGTTGATGTTTGCTCCGTGGGGTTGCAATTGACTATGATTTCTCAGTCTTTTTCCTTCTTTCAGTAAATCAATGAGTGTTGTATCTGTTGTTTCAACAACAATGTGCGGACTGCCCGTATCAATAAACATCGTATTTTCAACCGAACAAACAGGCAGTTTGGAATTTTGAATACTGATTTTGATTTCAGGTTCAGCAGGGTGTGTTTTGATGAACTCTGCCTTATGGATTCCGTCAACGGCATGAACCAATATTTGTGCTTTGTGTGAAATCATTTGTTTGTGCAGTGCAAATGCCACAGCACATCTTCCACCATTTCCACACATACTTCCTTCATAACCGTCAGAATTAAAATAAGTCATGGAAATTTCATTATCCTTTATGGATTTAACAAGAATAAGACCGTCAGCACCAATCCCTGTATGGCGACAGCACAGATTTCTTAACACATCAGGGGTATAAATTTCTTTAGGAAAACCACCTTCATCAATGATAATAAAATCATTTCCTGTGCCGTGATATTTACTGAAGTAAAGAGAGTGTTGTGACATATTAGTTCATTTGAGACTCTTTCAGAGTGTAAAATTTCCCGTCATTTCTAAGCGAATACATTCTGTTTTTATGTTTTAGAGCAAATTTTCCAGCTGAAACAAAGACAATTGCAATTTCATCAAACTCTTTGATACCAAAAACTGTAATAAGATTTCCTGTCATTTTAATTCCCTGATAATTCACAGGAGAAACCCAAAATTCAATGGTATAAATGTTGTCACTGATTTGAGCATAGCTGATAGAATCCTGATTATTGTATTTTGCTGTTTGATGCACTTCTGGTTTTTTGGTAGTAACAAATAATAATTCTTCTTTGTTTAGTGTAAACTCATGGTTATCAGAGTTATTTTCAAACTCAGTGTCAGATGGAACATGGTGCATTTCTAATTTAATCATAGAATCAATTGACAAAGAATCCAGCTCATCCAATCCGTATTCTGAAATGTATTTTTCCCAGAGGATGTAATAATAGACAGAATCAAACTCAGCAACATAAGCAGTATCTTCGGAGACAAAAACATCATTTGAATTACCTGTAAAGTAGTCAGGAATTGTTTGATTTTCAGAATTTACAGGTTGAAAACTATGCTGAAAACTGCTCAGGTTACTCATCATTGTGCTCACATTTTGCTTGATGTTATCATGAATAGCAGGTCTTTTTTTTATCCACCATTTGCTCCAAATTATTACAAAGAACACAATAATTAAAAGAGTAAACAATAATAATGTTTTTGTTTTTTGGGGAGAGTATTTGCGTGTAATAAGGGTTTTCATCTTTATTCTACTGTCAAACTGACATTTTGGCAAAATTAATGAAAAAATTGAAATATATTTTAAATCAACATAAAGAATACAGTACATAGATTATCACATATTTACAAAAAACAGATTATAATTTATATCATTACTGTCCGACAAAAAACAATTATTATTCTCGTATCCCTTGCTAATCCATATATTAATGACGATTAATCTTCAACGAGGGTTACTTTTTCTTTTTGCCACAAAAGCAACTCTCATATTGACGCCTTTCCCATCACATAGTGATCCCTATGGAAAATGGAAGCCAATGACTCTGGAAAAACACAGAAACACTGAACTACACCAAAGAATACTTCTGTGGATTTTGGTGTTTTAGTGATTCTGTGGCAAAATAAATGTACATATTTAATCGGACAGTAGTGAATTTATATAATGAATCTGTTAATTCAAGCTATCAAAAGTCATATTTTTTGATAAAAAAGCAGGTATCTAAAAAAATTAGAAAATCCTGCAACCTTTTTATGAGTTTTACTGTATGAATAAAAGTCTAAAAAAAATAAATCAACTGATTTGTTGAAATGCAAGAAATTCAGAAAAGATTTGAAAGTTTTTATACCCAAAAACAGAATTAAATACATTTTATAACAAAATTTTTTGTAATTCTGCAAATCTTTTTAAAAAGGAAACAACAATTATGCGTCAATTAAAGATTTCCAAGTCAATTACCAACAGAGAAATTGCCTCATTGGACACGTATCTTGGGGATATTGCGCGTGAAGAACTGCTCACTCCCGATGATGAAGTACAGTTGGCTCAACGGATTAAACAAGGCGATCAGGCAGCTTTAGAGAAGCTGGTAAAGGCAAATTTACGCTTTGTGGTATCTGTATCCAAACAGTATCAACATCAGGGATTAAGCCTTCCCGACCTTATCAATGAAGGAAATATCGGGCTTATTAAAGCTGCTCAGCGTTTCGATGAAACAAGAGGGTTTAAGTTTATTTCTTACGCCGTTTGGTGGATCAGGCAATCCATTCTTCAGGCCATTGCAGAACAATCACGCCTTGTTAGGCTACCACTGAATCAGATTGGTTCTGTCAACAGGATACTGAAGGAAGCTGCATTGCTGGAACAGAAATTTGAACGCCCTTCATCAGCTCTTGAAGTGGCCGAAGCTCTTGATATTTCTGAAGAAAAAGTAAAGGAAGCTTTTAAGATTTCTTCCAAGCACGTTTCTATGGACGCTCCAATTGTCGAAGACGAAGATGTCAGCCTTATTGATGTTATCGTTCCCGACAGTTCACCTCACACTGATCAAATTTTGATGTCTGAGTCATTATCTCTTGAAATCCAGAGGTCTTTATCATCCCTTTCCCAAAAAGAAAAAGATATTGTGAATATGTTTTTCGGAATCGGATACAAGCAACCTCTCACTCTTGATGAAATTGCATCTAAATTTAATCTCACACGTGAACGTGTTCGTCAAATCAAAGAAAAAGCTTTGAGAAGACTGAAGCAAAACCACAGAAACCAAATCCTTAAGAAATACCTTGGTTAAAAACATTTCTGTACATTTAAAAAATTAAAGCGGACTTTAAGTCCGTTTTTTTTTGTAAAAAATTATAAAAAAGTAATAAAAATTTTCATGATATAAATAAAATCTAAATATATTTGCATAGATAAAATAACTAAAAATTTAAACAAACATGGAAAATCAACCTTTAATTTCATTGAGTGCCGGAGATATGACGGCAATTTCAGTGTTCGAAAACAAACTCGAACTCAGTGTTGGCTCACTGGGAATTACCAGAAAGATTGGTGAGTGTGAACTGTCACAGGTTTCAAGAGTAACACAATCCACAACATTGTTGGAAAACAAGTGCAAACTGGTTATTTATTATATGAAAGACGGAAAAGAAAAAAGGCTTGGAGGGTTTGGACAAATCATAGAGGGAAGTTTATCAGAACCTGAATTCGCAAAATTTATTGAAATTTTGAAAAGTAAATTGCCGGAAACCGCTTTATGGCAAGATAAACTGGCCGAAAAAATTGAAAAATCATCAAAAGATGGTTTTCAAAAATTCAATCTCTCTCCTGTGACAAGGATGTTGTTCTTTAAGAAATATCATCATTCTGGTGAACGAATGATTTATGTTGTATTATACACAATATTACATGTGATTTTGCTGGGACTGGGTCTCTTTCTGGCAATCGGAGTTTATTTAGAGACTGGTAAGATGGGAGTCGAGTCATATATTATCTCAACTGTTATTGGTTTATTGATGGTCTTTTTTTCACTGAAATCATTTATTCTCCTTTTTTCAGGTGGGATGTATAAGTTGTTGCTTTCTGACAGTTTTATGAAAATAAACCATCGCTATTTTGGAAAAACCATACATTTTCAGGAAATTTCAGAAATTGATTATACAATAATCAAACTTAGAACAAGAAACAATCAAAACTATAATGTTACTGAGTCTTATGAATATGAATTTGTGGTTTTGCCTCAGAAAATGAAGTTCGTTATTGGTGAAATGCAGGCTAAAATTTTGATTGATAAACTCAAAGAGAAAGGATTAAAAGTGAAAGATTAGTTTTTTCTTTATTACTGCTCTGCACTTTTTTTATAAGCCACTCCCATCGGGATTCCTTTGGAAGAATTCACCAATAAACATTTATCACGATGTGACGAATAAACCCGTTGATTCTGAAAAAGCCATCACACAGATTCAAATTATGAAAGACTGAAAGCAAGCTTTCTTTTTCAAAATTTGAAATTGTGTAAAAACAAATCTGAATGCTCAGATTTGCTTTGGTATAGAATGGCTTTTGCAGAAAAAAATATTTCGAATTTCGCTCTAATGATTTATCGCTGTTATTTGTGTTTGTACAAATTTTCAGCAATACAAAAGGCTATGTTTGTTTTGAATCAGCTGTGAAGAAAACTTGTTTTCTGAAACAGTTGAGACAAAAATCACCTTCATAATCTTTCAGATTATTTCTGTGATCAATGAAAATCAAAGACAACGAAGTTGGCTTTGCTCCAAAGGAGTAGTCTTTTGTATTGCATAGTGCAACTTATTCGTGGCAATACGTGTATTCGGTGCGCCACGAGGCGTGTGTTTATATATATTAATTAAATACCTAGTTGTA
>CAZGIW010000096.1:0-14182 GCA_964526285.1 uncultured Bacteroidales bacterium
AAAAAATTTTTCAAAAAAAAGTGAAAAAAAATTTGGTTATATCTTAGAATACACAGATTTCCACGAATAAGCTCCTTAATTCTGCAAAAGCCATTACACAGTTTCAGATTATGACATTTAGATAGCAAGCTTTCCATGTCATAATCTGAAACTGTGTTTAAAGCAAATCTGATAACTCAGATTTGCTTTGTATTCAATGGCTTTTGCAGAAAAAAGTTTTGCAAATCACAATAGAATTTTTTTGAAGCATTTTTGTGTTTGCAGGAAATACTGGCAATACAAAAGGCTATGATTGTTTTGAATCAGCTGAAAAGAAAACTTGTTTTCTGAAGCAGATGATTCAAAACAACACAAAATCAACACCGTTGATTTTGATGTTAAGCAACAGCCTTTTGTATTGCTTAGCATAATATATTCGTGGAAATCTGTGTATTCGTGGCTAAAAAAAAAACTGCGATATTCTTTTATTGGTGAGCAGTTACGATTATTTTGATATTTCATTTTTTGCAAACAAATTTTTCAAATATCTGATATTGCTTGCTGTAACTGTGTATGATTATCCATTTGCATTTTTTTCCGAAGTCTGTTTTTCTTGATTTTCAAACTCTGTTCGGTTACATTATAGATTCTTGCCAAATCCTTATTATTGAGATTGAGTTTCAGGTAGGCACAAAACTTTAAATCACTGTTGTTTAGCATGGGATACTTTTTTCTGAGACTTGAAAAGAAATCAGGATACACTTTTTCAAAATGCATAAAGAAATCCTGCCACATATTGTCAACCCTTGAAGCATTCACAATTAATTCATCAATCTGTTTGTATGTCTGTGAAGATTTGTTAAGCTGGCCGCTACTGACCAGATTATTGAGAAATTTTCTCAGGTCATCAATGGTTTCACTTTTATTAATAAGATTCAGGGTTGTACTCACCAATTCACGCTCTTTGCTGGATATTTCTTCTCTCAGTTCCTGTTTTTGCTGTTCTGATACTTCATATTGCTTCTGCATCTGAAGTTCAAGTGCTTCTTTCTCCAACAATGAAAGTTCTTTGGTTTTTTTTGCAAGCGCTGATTTGGTTTTCAAATAGAATACCAAAAGAATAACAACACCTATCAGAATAGCAATAACAGCAGTCAGTGTCCACTGAAAGCTTTTGCGGAACCGGATTTTTTCATCCATGAGATACAATTCTTTTTGATATTGTTGTTGCTGAAAACTAATAATCATCTGAGTGAATTTCTGTGATACATCAGCCGACATAATTTCATCTTTCATTTTCAGATACAGCACCTGATTATCATAAGCATTTTCAAAATCTCCCAAATTCGCATAGAGTCGTGCATACAATTCATAATATGTGAGTTCAACTGCTATGGCACCATATTTTTTCAATTTATCAATACCGCTGTCAAGTATATCAATACTCTCTGAATATCTGCCCTGTAGTTCAAGAATGCGTGCCTGATTCTGTAAAAAAATATATTTTTGATAATCCTGCTCTTCTGACTGCATTGCAGTGGAATAGCCCAACTCATAATAATACAATGCAGAATCAAGATTTCCGGTTTTTTCAAAAAATACTCCAATGTTATTTAAACAGTTTGCCTTGCCCCTGTTATATCCAATGCTGTCAGAAATACTAAGAGATAATTTTAGATAATATTCTGCTTCTTCAAATTTTTCAATATTTGTATAGATGGTGGCAATGTTATTGTAGAGCTCAGAAATATTTTCAAGATTATTAAAGAATTGCTGAATTTTTAATGACTGAAAAAACAAATGCAAAGCAAGTTCATATTCTTTCATCACATTGGCACATACTCCCAGATTATTCAGTGCCTTTGAAAATCCGTCCCTGTCAGAAGCCAGCTTGTATTCATTCATTGCTTCATAAAAATATCCCAAAGCATATTCATAAATTCCCCAGTTGAAATAAATGATACCAAGATTATTTGAGGCTTCTGCAATACCTTTATTGTATCCCGATTTCTCTGCAAGTTCCAATGCCTGTTCAGAGTATTTTAATGCCACTCCCGGATCTGTATAGGTATAGGTTTTTCCAAGAGCATTAATACTGTCTATATCTTGAATGTCAGCACTTTGCCCTGCAGTGGTAAGCAAAACAACAAAATATACAATTGAAAAGAATACTATTTTTTTCATGTATCTTATTATGATGCAAAAGTAAGAAAAATCATGGGTTATGAACAATTTCTACTTAATATTCCAATTCCCCTTTATCCATTTTTATACGAAACTTCATCATTAAGCATTCGACATTCGTTATTCATGATTCGATATTTTACAAGGAGTTTTGCAAGATTTTTTGTTTTTTTTATTTTTGATTTGATTCCTGTGCTTGACCCCTGTCCTGGTTCGACAAGCTCACCACGGCGCCTTAAGGGTTTATGGTCAGCGCTATCAAAAATAATAAAAACAAAAATCGCAACTCACATTTTGCTTCACAAACCGAAAAACTAATGACGTTCAACGTTACTCCCCGGAGTTCACCATGCATAGCATGGCTACCGCACACCGAATGACGTTCAACGTTTTCATCCTTCGTCCACTTCGTGTACTTCGGATGATAAAACGCGCAGGAGTTCACCATGCATAGCATGGCAACCGCACACCGTATGACCTGTTTTCCAGTAAGTCTCTCTATGGATTAATAATTTCAACGTTCAGATTGTAACTGTTTCACATCCATAGCATCGCGAATTCCGTTTCCAAGAATCATAAAGGTTAATACCAGTATCATAATTGCAATACCCGGAATTATTGCCAGATAGGCGTAATCCATAATCAGAAATCCATAATTTTCTCTGAGCATTGTTCCCCAGCTTGGCATTGGAGGTTGAATACCGATACCCAGAAAACTCAAACCGGATTCTATCAGTATGGCCGAAGCAAAGTTAGCCGCAGAAACAACAATAATTGGACCCAGAGTACCTGGAAGTATATGGTGAAAAATAATTCTTCTGTCAGAATAGCCCAGGGCATGAGCTGCTTCCACATATTCTCTGTTTCTTAAACTCATCACCATTCCTCTCACAAGTCGTGCTATGTCAACCCATAATGTTAATCCCACAGCTATAAAAATCTGCCAGAAACCTTTTCCCAAAGCAAATGTGATTGCAATGACAAGAAACAATGTGGGAATTGCCCACACAACATTAATTAGCCACATAATAAGTTTGTCAACTCTCCCACCGTAATATCCTGATAATGCACCCAGTGTAACACCAATCAGCAATGAAATGATAACAGCAATCAACCCCACCGACAGGCTCACTCTGGCTCCAATGATAAGTTGACTCAACACATCACGTCCAAACCGATCAGTACCCAAAATAAACTTTTGTGAGTAAATATTTTTCTTTATTGCAGTCAAAGCCTCATTTTGAGAAATCTGTCTTTTGCTTTTGTCTGCATCAGTCCAGAAATACATGTTATTGTCAAATATTACCTGTTGTGTTGTATCAATATGAAACAACACATCAATAATATGATAGCTTACTGAAATCCCCCTATCATCTTCAATACCGGTAAAAAGCACAGCATGCAGCGAGTCTCCGCTCACATCATACTCAGTGACAGGAATTTTCACATATCTGGAAACAGAACCAAAAAACATTTTGCTGAAGAGATTTTGAGTTTGCGGGATTTTATTGTGCGCAATTTTCACCATTGTCACTCTTGTTCCGGGTTTTTGCAGTGTTAGTTCAAGATATTGAGCATTGGCATATGGAGTTGAATCTGGTGTGATAAGATAACCTATGAGTGAAATGAACACTGCAATTATAAGAACACACAGAAACACAACATTGAGTTTGTTTTTTAGAAATTGTTTCCACATGATGGAATAGACCGATCCATCATTTTCAAATTTTGGTTTTCTTTTAAATATTCTAAAAAATGAGCCCATTGCACATCAATTACTTTTCAGTTAGTTTGCGGGCTTCATTCAAATCCATTCTTTTTCCTTCAAAAAGGGCAATAACAAAGGCATCAGGGAAGTTTGACCGGCGCATTTTTTTCTGTAGTTCAACTGCTTCGGAAAAGGATTTCAGTTGTCCCACATAATACTTATAGTAGCCCCCATCCTGATAATTCAAGACTTGATTTTCTCCTTTAAAACGTTCATGTCCCTGAGGCAACAATTGAGGATCAATAAACAGTTGTACTCCAAACACAATAGATTCTGCATTGATTTGTGTTGTTTTGGCAGTATCTTTATTAATAATAGTTTCATTTGGCTGCACAGTTTTTTCAATTGTTATACCTGTGGCCGTTTTAAGGTCAACAGGCAATGTTTTTGTTCCTTCCACTTCATTTTTATACAGAACAAAAGCTTTGTAGATTGAATAGGCGACTTTTTTCTTATTATCCTCCTGCATCATAAATTCTTCTTCAGTTGGATTTGTAATAAACCCGATTTCAATGAGTATGCTGGGCATGGTAGTGTACCACAACACAAAGAAAGGGGCTTGTTTTACGCCTCTGTTTGTGAGAGAAACATAAGAATTGAATGATTCCATGGTTTTGGCTGCATATGATAAACTTTGTTCAAGAAAAGCATGCTGATACAGGCTGAATGCGATATATGCTTCAGACGAATTGGGGTCCATTCCATCATACTTGTCCTCATAATCATCTTCGAGCAGAATTGATGCGTTTTCTTTTTTTGCGATTTCAAGGTTTTGTTCACTCTTATCAAGCCCCATAACAAATACCTCAGTTCCATTGGCTTCTTTACGTGTGGCACCATTACAATGGATGGAGATGAATAAATCAGCGCTTTTGGAGTTGGCAAATTTAGCTCTGTCTTTGAGGCCAATAAACACATCAGTATCACGGGTATAAAACACTTCAATACCTGGACAGAATGTTTGGATCATTTTGCCAGTAAGAAGGGCAACATCAAGTGTGATATCTTTTTCTTTTGACTTTTTTCCAACTGCACCTGGATCATGGCCACCATGACCAGCATCAATAACAATTCTGGTGATTTTTTTGTGAGGTATTTTTCTGGCAGTTTCAGGACGAGACCCCAAAGAAAATAACAAAAACACAATAATTATTAAACTGTAGTGTTTCACACTAAAATATTTTTTAGTTTTGAACATTATTTTAAACGCTTGAACAAAATTAATTATTATTCTCATTGATTGAATGTTATTGTTGAAAAAATCATTCTTTTGTGCATTACTTTTTGTGCTTTTCTGTGTTCAGGCGGTTCATGCTCAGTCTGACAGAAATACAGATGGCACAACCAACAATAATGCCAGCAATGACTCCATTGTGCTGAATGTGAATGAAGTTAATGATACAATTCCATCAGACAGCATTGTTGAAGATAGCCTCAGAATATCACCACAGGCAGTTGAATCAACCATTACTTATACAGCAAGAGATTCCATCATTTTTTATGTGGGCAATAAAATGATAAAACTATATGGTGATGTTGAAATTCAGTATGAAAACATTACACTCAATGCTGAATATGTTGAAATTGATTTTGAAACAAAAGTGCTTTTTGCCACTTGGGTTGGTGATTCAGCAGGGAATATGATTGGCAAGCCAGTTTTTAAGGAAGGAGATAAAACTTTTGAAGCTCATATCATAAAGTATAATTTTGATACAAAAAAAGGATATCTGACAAATATTTTTACAGAAGAAAGTGAAGCCTATCTGCACGGAAATGAGGTTATGAAAATGCCTGATGATGTGATACTTATAAAACATGGTTCTTTCACTACCTGCCCTGATCATCATCCTCACTTTGAAGTTAAATTTACCAAGGCAAAGGTTATTCCTGATGATAAAATTGTTACCGGACCAGTTTGGTTTGTTGTTGAAGATGTGACACTGCCGGTGGGACTTCCCTTTGGTTTATTTCCCAACAAAAAGGGACAGCAAAACGGAATCCTTTTACCCAGATACGGTGAAGCTGACAACAGGGGATTTTATCTGGAAGATGGTGGTTATTATTTTGGTATTAAAGACTTTGCAGATCTTGCCATAAGGGCTGATATTTATTCAAGAGGAAGCTGGGGGTTGAAAATGGCATCGAATTATAAAAAACGATATAAGTTTGATGGCTTTCTCAATCTGAGCTATGCTGTCAATCGTGTTGGAGAGCCAGAAACTCCCGACTTCTTTGTATCAAAAGATATGTTTGTTGTTTGGAAGCATAATCAGGATCCCAAGTCACATCCCAAACACCGTTTCAATGCTGATGTACGTGCAGGAACAAGAAATTACAGCCAGTTCAACCCAACTTCAGCAATGGACTATTTGTCATCAACATTTAGTTCCAGTGTTTCCTTTTCAACAATGTTTGGGAATAATGTGAATTTTTCAGCAAACCTGAGACACACACAAAATAAACAAACAAAAACAGTTGATATGAATCTGCCAGAACTGGCATTGAGTACAAACAGAATCTATCCATTCAGGAAGAAAAACAGAGTGGGCAAACAAAAAATCTGGGAAAATATTAACCTCAGTTACACCATGAATGCCAGAAATTCCATATCATCACCTGATTCATTATTGTTTAAAGACTGGCAGTTGAAAGATTTCAGCAATGGAGTGAAGCATACATTACCTATTAGTTTATCTCAAAAAGTATTGAAATATTTTAACCTCACTACAACAGCATCATATACACAACGATGGTATTTGCAAAGTGTTGATAAATATTGGGATGATGTTACAAATGAGTTGATGACAGACACCCTTGAGGGTTTCAAAATTAATCAGGAATATCAAATTTCAACACAATTACAAACCAAGCTTTTTGGAATGTACATGTTTAAAAAAGGACCTGTTACAGCTTTGCGACATGTTATAACACCTCAGGTGTCATTCACATACAGACCGGATTTTGGAACTGAAAACTGGGGATATTATCAATATTATCAGGGACCGGATGATGAGGAACCTGTCCCCTACTCAATATTTCAAAATGGAATTTACGGATCTTCTCCTTTTGGACGTGCAGGAATCATCAATTTTAGTATTGCCAATAATATTGAAATCAAAGTAAAAACACCAAAAGATACACTGAATCCTGAAAAGAAAATCAAGTTGATAGAGAATTTTGGGATTTCAATTTCTCATGATATTGCAAAAGACACCCTCAAATGGTCAAAACTAAGACTAAACGGAAGGACAAGATTATTTGAAAATGTTGATTTGTCATATATTGCATTGCTGGACCCCTACATTATTGACTCAACAGGGAGAAACATCAATGCTTATGAATGGGATGTAAATGGAAGAATGTTTCGAAAATCAAGAAATGAATGGGCAACCAGTATCAACTGGAATATTAGTAAAAACACTTTTAAAAGAAAACATCAGAAATCAGATCTTGAGTCTGAAAAGCCAATACCTCAGGAAACCACAACAATTAATTCATCAACAATTCCTCAAGTGGATTATTCTATTCCGTGGAATCTGAATGTTGCCTATACATTACAATATATCAGAAATTTTGGGACACATGTGCCCGCTGAACAAAAATATGAGTTTATTCAAACTTTA
The DNA here is from genome assembly GCA_964526285.1 of uncultured Bacteroidales bacterium. GTDB lineage: Bacteria > Bacteroidota > Bacteroidia > Bacteroidales > DTU049 > CAYMAZ01. The sequence continues at coordinate 7,555 of CAZGIW010000096.1, forward strand.
TCTTTCAATGGAGAAATCAGTATCACTCCCAAATGGAAAATCGGTGTGATGTCAGGCTATGATTTTATGAATAATGAATTCAGCTATACTTCAGTGAATATATACAGAGATTTGCATTGCTGGGAAATTATTTTCAACTGGATTCCAATGGGATTCCGCAAGAGTTACAATTTTACACTGCGTGTAAAAGCACCGATGCTACAGGATCTGAAAATCAGAAAAAGAACAGACTGGAGAGACTACTATTAGAGTTTTGAAAGTAGTTAGTGTGGATAATAATAAACACAGGAAATTTATCGATTTTTTCCAGTCACATGGTCACATCCCGAGGCTGTATCAAAACGCATATTATTGATTTTCATCGACTTATTTGCACTTTCTATTTCGGCAGGCTCAATACATCGCCTTAAGGGAGTAAGTCGCTGAAAATCAGCTTGTCCTTCAAAGTTGGGGCAATAAAGGTTTTCGGTAAAATTTGGTTTTGATACAGCCTCAAACCGGCATAAATCGTCACATCCCATAGGGATAAATAGTGATAAATTGATAAATGAAAAAATGGAGAGCAGTTACTTTTGGTTTATTTAAAAATCACTTCATAAATATCATACCTGTTGGTAAAAGCACTTTTTTGAGCATTTCTGGCAGTTGAATAATATGCTTTTTTCTCATCGGGCATCATAAAAAATCCGGTGTCATCTGAAGTTGTGTTAATAGGATATCCCATATTTTCAGCAGGTTCCCAAAATCCTTCCTCATCCCTTGTTGAAACAAAAATGTCATATCCTCCCATTGAATCGTGTCCTTTGGAGCTGAAATACAATGTCACACCATCGTCCATCAGAAATGGAAAATCCTCATCAAACTCAGTATTGACAGAAGGACCGAGATTGTATGCTCTTCCCCATTCTCCCTCTTTTGTAAGTTCACAATAATAAATATCCTTTCCACCATATCCGCCTGGCTTGTCACTGACAAAAAACAGAAATTTTCCGTTATTTGTGACAAATCCACCCGTTTCATTATGCTTAGTATTAACATTTGGATTTAATATAACCGGAGATGTAAAACGACCTCTTTCATTGAGTTTAGATTCATACAGATTATAATCCTTTTCCCGCTTATCTTCCCTTGAAAAAACAAACACGCGTCCACCTTCAGAAAAAGAACCCATATATTCAAAACTTGAGGAATTCACTTTGTAACCCATTTTTCTTGGACGTGTCCATCTCCCATCTTTGTCGGTGAGATAATAAATATCTGTTTTGAAATAATCAGGAATATATGTCCCTCCTGTTGAACCTCGACGGTCAGAAGCAAAATAGAAACGAGTACCGTCAGATGTAATAAATGGAGAATACTCGCTATAATCTGTGTTTACAACACTAAAAGATTTTATTTCAACATTCTTTAAAGGATTGCTAATATGACGTTTTGCATTCATACAATATCGTAAATATGAATTTACTTCATCAAGATATTGAGCATCTCTGTTTCTGTCAGTGAGATAAGTTTTAAAATTCTGAAATGCATCAATGGCTTCATCAAACTTATTGTTTAACAAATACATTTCTCCAAGATGGAGCCATGCAAATACAGGGGCTGCAGTTTCTTTGTAGTTATAGCTATATCCGGCATTGACTTTTTTTACCGCTTTTTCCAGATAAGGGATAATCTGATATGAAGGCGAGCGCATGTAATATAAACACATCCCTGCATAAAAATTAATGTTACAGTGGTTTCTGTCTCTTACAAGCAAACGTCTGAAACCCTTTAAAGCATTATTGAATTCTCTGTAATTGAAATATTCAATTGAATCATCAAAAAGTTCTTTCCATTGCTTTTCATATCCTTTTAATCCTTTGTTTCCACCACCACGTGGTTTATCGCCTGAAAAATCATCCGGATTAAGACTCATAGGATTGGTAAACAATAGAGCAACCAAAACAAAAAGGGGGATTTTTCTGATACTCATAATGAATATTGTATTTTATGTGACAAAAATACAAAAAAAAATTAAGAAAATAAATGTTTGGAAAGGATTATTGAAATTTCGTTTATTAGTGCTTTAAAAATGTCAAGTGATGTCAGTAACTGACATTAAACATTAAACATTAATCATTAAACATTAATCATTAAACATTAATCATTAATCATTAAACATTAATCATTTTCCCCAAATCTTATTCAGGTTCTCAATCTGTCCGCTCCAGGAAAAACGTGACTTCACATACTCATACCCATTTTCAGAAATCTGTTCTGCAAATTGTTTGTCGTCAAGCAATTTTAAAATGTATTCGCAAATTTTCCCGGGCTCATCAGCTACCAGAATATTTTTCTCATTTGTACCACCCAAAGCAGAATTTGCCAGATTGGAAGTAACACAAGGCAGTTTCATCGCCATAGCCTCAAGTAATTTGTTTTGCAGGCCAGTTCCTATTTGCATGGGTGCAAGAAATACCCGCGATGTGGCATACATCTCGCGCATTTCATCAACCCAACCTGTCACAGTGATATTTTCATTTCTAAGCTTGAGTAAAGATGAATGTGGCGATGCGCCTGCAAAAACAACCCTGATATTTGGACGATGTTGCTTCAGCAAAGGCAACACCTTTTCTGCAATGAAATGGGCACAATCCACATTGGGCGGATAGCCCATATTGCCTGTAAACAAAACATCACATTGCTTTTCTTTTCCTGCTCCAAACTGATAATCAAAATAATCAATATCAACACCATTTGAAATGACATGTATTTGTTTCTTATCAATAACCGGCATCAAATCCCTGTCAGTTTCAGTGATAATAATTCGATGGTTAAACCAGTTAAAAATTCGTGATTCAAATTTTTTCAGTCTTTTATACTCCAATTGTAAAACAAGTGAAAATGGAAACTTGTTAATTTCCATCCTGCGTTTCACCCCCTGAGATAGAACATCTTGATAATCAATAGTTTTATCAACAGGAATTCCCTTCACATAAAGGGCTGTTCGCAACAACTGACAAAAAATATGATCAGGTAGTTCAGCTTGTATTATTTTGTGAATTTTCCTTTTTATGCAAGGGTTGAAAAAATAGCCTGCCTGAAGTGGGCGGCAAGTGAAAAATGCCAGAAAAGTATTTACAAATCTTGAAAGAAAACTGATTTTAAACACATGAACTCTGGTTGCTATACGTGCTAGTTCACTGATATCATCATCAGAAGGATATTTTTCACACAGAGAAATAAGAATAACTTCGTGATGTTTAGACAATTCACGAATAAAAAAATAACTTCTCAGTTTATCCCCCTTTTCAAGAGGATAAGGAAAACGACTTGTGAGAAAAATCAGTTTCATAATACAAGATCAGACTGTTCTGCCCGGATATTGTTTTAAGGCGATTGCAAGACAATCCATTGATTTTTTCAAATCACTCACATTCAGAACGTAGCTTATCCTTACTTCGTTCATTCCTTCACCTTTTGTAGCATAAAATCCTGTGGCAGGTGCAAGCATCACAGTTTGATTTTCATAAGAGAAATCTTCAAGAAGCCACTGACAGAATTTGTCAGAATCATCAATAGGCAATCTGGCCACCACATAAAATGCACCTTTGGGGTTGGGACAAAATGCACCTTCCATTGAATTGATTGATTGCACAACAACTTCACGTCTTTTGTGATATTCTTCAAGCACATTATCAAAATATGATTGTGGTGTATCAATGGCAGCCTCAGCAGCCCATTGTCCGAATGAAGGAGGACTGAGCCGTGCCTGAGCAAATTTCATTGCCACATTCATCACTTCTTTATTTTTTGATATCATCACTCCTATTCTGAATCCGCATGCAGAATATCGCTTTGAAACAGAATCAATGAGAATCACATGTTCTTCCAACCCTTTCATATACATCACTGAATAGTGTTCATTGTTATCGTACACAAATTCGCGATACACTTCATCAGAAATGAGATACAAATCATATTTCAATACCAGTTCTCTGATGATTTCAAGTTCTTCTCTTGAATAAAGATATCCTGTTGGATTGTTTGGATTGCACAGGAGAATTGCTTTGGTTCGTGGTGAAATCATTTTTTCAAATTCGCTCATTGGCGGCAATGAAAAACCATCTTCAATTGATGAGGAGATTGGTTTCACAACAACACCTGCATTAATTGCAAATCCGTTATAGTTGGCATAAAATGGTTCGGGAGTGATAATTTCATCACCTTCGTCCATACATGTTTGCATGGCAAACAGAAGTGCTTCGGAGGCACCTGCCCCCACAATAATTTCATCGGGCGTAAGCTCAATTCCAAATTTCTGATAGTATGAGCAAAGCTTCTGGCGATAAGAAAAATTACCGGCTGAATGGCTATATTCAACCACTTTATCGGGATAATTTCTAATGGCATTCATGGCCACTTCAGGAGTTTCGATATCAGGTTGTCCGATATTAAGATGATACACCTTCACTCCTCTTTTCTTAGCGCCTTCGGCATAGGGAACAAGTTTGCGGATGGGTGACATGGGCATATTGAGCCCTTTTTTGGATAATTTTGGCATGACTATATATTTTTTTAAATTTTTAATTCTTTTGGCAAAATTTCACATTTTTTTTGAGTTTACCAAATTTAAAGGAATGATTTAATGAATTGTTACCAATCAGCGCTTACTTTATATAGCTATTAGGTAGAGCGAGGAGTTGCAAAAATTGAAAAAAAAATATTTGTCAGACAAATAGTGACAAATAGGTGGTAGTAACTACAACTTAATGAGTTAAAAAAATATTTGAGATAAACAATCTTAATTATAGATAATTCTCATCAAGAGTAAAGATACCACCATTCATCACTTTGTCAATGGCATCATACAAAATATCTCTACCTGATTTTTTTAACACATAGCCATGTGCACCGGTACTCATAGCGTCTTTATATGTGTTTTCATCATCATGCATTGTGAGAAATATTATTTTTATATCTGGTTTTGATTGCAGAATCTGCCTTGCAGTGTCAATACCGCCGGCTACTTGCATAGTCACGTCCATTAATATTAAGTCAGCTGGATTATCATTAAACAGAGAAATTACTTCTCTTCCATTGTTTGCTTCTCCAATAACTTCATAATTATTGTTAGTACTTAAAACCAGATTCAAACCATCACGAAAAATTGCATGATCATCAGCAATTAGAATTTTTATTTTTTGAGTTTTCATTTCTTTTAATCAAATAATTAAGTGAACAAAAATATATATTATTTTTTAAATTTTTATTATTTATAGTGAAATAATTAGCATTACAATCCATATGGAATTTCAATAAACACTTTCATTCCCTTTTTCTGTAAATTTTCCCATTTGAGTTTTCCATTGAGTGATTGAATACGATTATTGATATTTAGTAGTCCCATCCCTGAATTTTGGTGCATTTCTGTGTTCCAGTCAAATCCTTCACCATTATGAAAGAAATCCAAAAAAACTTTGTTTTGATTGGTCTTTAATAAAACCAATATATCAACAGCATTGGCATGTTTTAAGCAATTATTAATTAGTTCAAGGCATATCCTGTATAGAGATACCTCACTAACCTGATCTATTCTTTCAATAATAGTTGAATTAAATTCAATTTTCAGATCAGAAGTCCTGGATATTTTATTGATAAATGTTTCAATTGCTTTTGTTAATCCATAATGAGTTAATACATGTGGACTAATATTATGTGAAATTTCAGAAATACTGGTAATTGCATCATCAATAAGTGATAGTGTTTTTTTGCTAAGCAATTCATTGGGGTCAACATTCTGCGAGGAAGAAATATGTGTTTGCAGTACCATTTTTGCGCTTGATAAAAGTGGGCCAACACCATCATGGAGTTCTCTTGCAATCCTGTCTCTTTCTTTTTCTTCACTATTAATCACAGCATTGAGAATTTCTTTTTGCAAATTTTTACGTTCAGTTATATCACGAATAATAACCTGAATTGCAAATTTTTGTTTAAACATGAAGGGTGTTGCACTGACTTCAACATCTAAAACAGAACCGTCTTTTCTTATTATTCTTTCTTCAATTGGTGATGATGATTCATTTGTTTGTATCATTTTTTCAATTCTTTCATAAATCAAGTCATGGTAATCAGAATGAAAAAAACTGAGGACAGGTTCGCCCAATACTTCATTTTCATTACTAACTCCAAACAGTTTTAAAGCTGCACTATTTACATATACAATTTTGTTTTCCTGATTAACAAAAACTCCGTCAGTTGAAATTTCAATGAGGGTTCTGTATTTTTCTTCACTTTCTACCAACTGTATCTCAGCATGTTTTCGATCTGAAACATTCATAATGTAACCAACAAGTTTCACAATCTTATTATCTATATAAATTGGATTACCAATAATCCGACCCCAAATTCTATCACCATTGGCTTTTATCAATTGCATTTCATAATTAAGATGCTTGCCCGATTTTATTAATATTCTGAATGCTGTCTCTAGCTTTATGACATCATCGGGATTAAAAAATCTGAAAAAATCATCAAGTTTGTTTAAAATTGAATGAGAACCTGAACCCAGGATATCTAACAGAGTATCTGTTATCTGGAGTTTGGCATTTTACTAGATAAATAAAAAAATAATTTTTAAAAAGCTTGT
>CAZGIW010000097.1:0-13602 GCA_964526285.1 uncultured Bacteroidales bacterium
TAATACCCGTTTAGCGCTACCCTTGCGTACACTTCATCATTCGACATTCGTTATTTCCCATAGGGACTCCTTCGGAGCATGATTCGATATTTTTTTAGTGCTCGTTTGACCACCCCGTCCGCATCAATTTCGGCCTTTGCAGCTGATGGCATGCAAGCGGCCACCCCTCCACGAGGGGAATTTGTCGCGATTGTGGTTTGGTGTGACAAATGTGACGTGGGAGGGCAGAGCAGAAAGCCGAATACTGAATGACGCAGCCGTTACCTGCCTCGCAGCCGAACACCGAATGACCCACATTCAGTGATACCCTTGCAAAGCAGAAATTTTCTCCAATTCAAATATTCTGTGTAATTTTGAAAAAAATTTCAACTATGGATTTAACCAAAATTATTGTTGTATCAGGGAAAAGCGGTGTATTTAAGGTTATTGCACAAAGTCGCAGCGGTTTCATTGCTGAATCACTGATTGACGGAAAAAAAATGCCCATTTCTGCATCAAACAGAATTACAACCATTGATGATATCGTTGTGTTTACAGAAACTGATGAGGTGAAGCTCAGAGAAATCTTTTTGAAAATGAAAGATAAAACCAATGCACAGCAAGCAGTTGACCACAAATCAGACGATGATCAGATTAAGGAGTTTTTTGGATCTGTGTTGCCTGATTATGACAAAGAGCGGGTGTATGTGTCAGACATGAAAAAAATGATTTTCTGGTACAATCTGCTTCAGAAAAATGATATGCTGGATTTTGAAGAAGAAAAAACTGAAGAAATTTCGGAGGAAGATGTGAAACAGGAGAAAATTGACAAGCCTGCAAAAACAAAATCTTCAAGCTCAGCTGCTCAAAAAAAGCATGCAGCGAAGAAAACACCTGCAAAAACATCAGAGCATAAAAAACAAGCAGTGAAACAACCCTCAATGAAAGGAAAATAATTTCAGCACAACAGCAATGAATAAAAAGATTGAAGACCTGGTCATTGTTGCAAAAGAAATAAAAGACAACAATCATTTGTATTTTGAACTACAGGCCAAACCTCCCTTTCCAGTGGTTATACCCGGTCAGTTTGTGCAGGTGATGGTCAAAAACAATGCACAGGTGTTTCTAAGGCGTCCGCTTTCAGTTCATGACTGGAATCAGGAAAAGGGCATACTTTCGTTGTGGATAAAAATTATTGGCAAAGGGACAAAATCCTTGTCGGAGCTTGAGCCAGGACAAACCATTGATGTGATTTATCCTTTGGGCAATACATTTTCAGCTCCTTCTGAAGACGGAGTGTTGCTTGTTGGCGGAGGTTGCGGTGCTGCGCCACTATTGTATCTTGCAAGGCATCTTAATTCTCTTGGAATTCGCCCTGACATTCTTCTTGGAGCACGTTCGGCTGATGATTTTTTGCATCCGGAAATATTCGAACCTTTTGGCAATGTGTATTTTATGACGGAAGATGGTTCGTTGGGAAATAAAGGTTTTGTAACCCACCATCCATTGTTGAACAAAGACATTGAAAAAATCAGGCATATCTATGCATGTGGTCCCGACCCAATGATGAAAGCTGTTGGCAAAATTGCCGAAAAGTACGGAATCAAGTGTGAAGTTTCACTGGAAAACATGATGGCATGCGGCATTGGTGCCTGCCTGTGTTGTGTGGTAAAGACTGATACCGGACATGTGTGTACATGCACCGAAGGTCCTGTATTTTTTACAAATCAGTTGAAAGACTGGCTGAAAAAATAGTTTTATGGCAAATCTCAATATTTCAATAGGCTCCCTCAAACTCAAAAACCCGGTACTCACTGCCAGTGGCACCTTTGGTTACGGGCCTGAATTTGAGGATTTTATCAATATTGATGAACTGGGAGGAATCATTGTAAAAGGAACCACACTTGAACCAAGACAGGGAAATGCCTATCCCCGCATGGCAGAAACACCATCCGGAATGCTCAATGCTGTGGGATTGCAAAATAAGGGTGTTGATGCATTTGTCAGCGATATTTATCCTAAGATTAAACACTACAACACAAACATCATAGTCAATGTTTCTGGGTCACAAATTGATGATTATGTGAAGGTGTGTGAAAAGTTGGCACCTCTTGAAAATATTCCTGCCATAGAATTAAACATATCATGTCCCAACGTGAAAGAGGGGGGTATGGCATTTGGAACATCTTGTTCTTCAGCAGCACAGGTGATTAAAGCTGCCCGAAAAGCATGGGCTAAAACACTGATAGTCAAGCTTTCGCCCAATGTTACAAATATTGTAGAGATTGCACAAACAGCAGAAGCAGAGGGAGCTGACTCGGTATCTCTCATTAATACACTTTTGGGGATGGCCATTGATGCTAAAACCCGCAAACCTTTGCTTTCCACAGTGACAGGTGGTTTGTCTGGTCCGGCTGTAAAACCTGTGGCTCTGCGAATGGTGTGGCAGGTCTCTCAAAAAATTAATATTCCAGTCATTGGACTTGGAGGAATTATGAATGCCACCGATGCAATTGAGTTTTTTCTAGCTGGAGCTTCTGCCATTCAGGTGGGCACAGCCAATTTTATTGATCCGGCTGTATCGTTGAAAATTGTCAATGGCATTAATGAATATCTGGATATCAACAAGTTATCTTCTGTGAGTGACATTATCGGAAAACTTGATATTTAAAATCAATTCAAATTATCTTTTTTTTATTTCTGGTGGTTTTCTCTAAATCATGGACGAAATTGCGGTTTTTTTGTAATTTTGCCACACCTAAACACATTGAAACACTATGGAACCTATTCGTATGGTTGACCTGAGCGGTCAGTACCAAAAAATCAAGCCACAGATTGATGCAGCGATCATGGAAGTTATTGAATCAACAGCATTTATCAACGGGCCTGCTGTACAGAAATTTCAAAAAAACCTTGAAAACTATCTTGGAGTTGAGCATGTCATTCCCTGTGCTAACGGAACTGATGCTTTGCAGATTGCACTTATGTCACTGAATCTTAGCCCCGGCGACGAGGTAATTACTACCTCTTTTACTTTTGTGGCCACAGTTGAAGTGATTGAATTGCTAAAACTGAAGCCCGTGATGGTTGATGTGGACCCACTTACATTTAATATAAATCCTGATGAAATCAGAAAAGCAATTACACCCAAAACAAAAGTAATTATTCCTGTTCATTTGTTTGGTCAGTGCTGTGATATGGAAAGCATTATGAGCATTTCCAAAGAACATAATTTGTGGGTGATTGAAGATAATTGTCAGGCCATTGGAGCTGATTACAAATTTTCAGATGGTTCAGTAAAAAAGGCAGGCACAATTGGGCATATTGGATGCACATCATTTTTTCCGTCAAAAAATCTTGGCGCATACGGTGACGGTGGTGCCATTTTTACAAATGATGAACAACTTGCAGAAGCACAACGTTATATTGTAAACCACGGGATGGTGGTTAGATATTATCATGACATGGTGGGAGTCAATTCACGACTCGATAGCATACAGGCTGCAATCCTTGATATAAAACTCTCACATCTTGATGAATATGCAAAAGCACGCAATGAAGCTGCAAATTATTATACAGAAAAACTGAAGCCTGTTGCAAAAATCAATACTCCTCTCAAAGCGCCTTTTTCAACCCATGTGTTTCATCAGTACACACTTATTGCTGATGGTTTCAGCAGAGATGAACTAATAAAGCATTTATCAGAAAAAAACATCCCTGCCATGATTTATTACCCGGTCCCTTTGCATTTGCAAAAAGCTTATGCCCATCATGGCTACAGGGAAGGTGACTTACCAATAACCGAAGCTCTTTCTAAAACTGTTTTTTCTCTGCCGATGCATACCGAACTTACATCAGAACAATTGGAGTATATTTGCAACTCAATTCTTGAATTTACAACTTAGTCAATGGAAGAAAAAAAATATTTCGCGCACGAAACAGCGGTTATAGACCCTGGTTGTTCGATAGGAGAAGGAACAAAAATCTGGCACTTTACCCACATCATGCCTGATTGCACAATTGGAGACAATTGCAATATTGGACAAAATGTTGTGGTGTCGCCCGGAGTGATTCTTGGAAGTAATGTGAAAGTTCAGAATAATGTTTCCATTTATACCGGCGTTATTTGTGAAGATGATGTTTTTCTGGGGCCTTCGATGGTATTCACTAATGTGATTAATCCACGAAGTGCTGTGGTGAGAAAAAGTGAATATATGAAGACACTTGTGAAGAAAGGAAGCAGTATTGGCGCCAATGCCACGATTGTGTGTGGTATTACACTTGGCAGTTTTAGTTTTGTCGGAGCAGGAGCTGTTGTGACCAAAGATGTTCCTGATTATGCATTGATTGTAGGTAATCCGGGTCGTCAGGCAGGGTGGATGAGTGAATATGGGCATCGCCTCAATTTTGACGATAATAATTTTGCCCATTGTCCTGAAAGCGAAGAAAAGTATCAGTTGAAAGATAATAAGGTAGAAAAGTTATGAATTTTGCATTAATAGGTGCTGCCGGGTATATAGCTCCACGGCATTTGAAAGCTATCAAAGACACAGGCAATGTGCTTGTGGCAGCTTTGGACAAAACTGATAGTGTGGGAATTATTGATGGGTTTTTTCCAGAAGCAGATTTTTTTATCGAACCCGAAAGATTTGACAGACATCTTGATAAACTGAGACGCGACCCTAAAAAGAAAGTTGACTATGTAAGCATCTGTTCTCCCAACTTTTTGCACGATGCACACATCAGACTTGCAATCAGAAATAAAGCCCATGCCATTTGTGAAAAGCCTATAGTGTTAAATCCATGGAATATTGAAGCATTGATGGATTTGGAAAAGGAAACAGGGAAAAACATATACACAATATTGCAACTGCGTCATCACCAGTCAATTATCAATCTAAAAAAGGCTGTTGATGCAAGAAAATCAGATAAGAAATATGATATTGATTTGACATATGTTACAGGTCGTGGAAACTGGTATCATTTTTCATGGAAAGGTGACGTAACCAAGTCTGGGGGCATTGCTACCAACATCGGCATTCATTTTTTTGATATGCTGGTTTGGATTTTTGGAGAAATGCAAAGCAGTGAAGTGCACTATACAAGTCAGCAAAAAGCAGCAGGATTTATTGAACTGGAGAATGCCCGGGTGAGATGGTTTCTGAGTGTAGATGCAAATGATATTCCTGCCCAGCTTCAGCAGCAGGGAAAACGCACCTATCGCTCAATTTCCATTGAAAATGAAGAAATTGAGTTTTCAGATGGATTCACCGACTTGCATACTGTGAGTTACAGAGAAATTCTTGCAGGTAAAGGATTCCGTGTAGCAGATGCAATGAAATCAGTTATCATTGCTCATGAAATTCGAAATGCAGCAATTGTGACTCCCAAAAGTGATTATCATCCTTATGTTAATAAATTATTATAAAATATACCTGAACTATGTATACACAACTACTACAAAAAGAAACAAAAATCTCAGTAATCGGGCTTGGCTATGTGGGTCTTCCCATTGCACTTGGTCTTGCAAAAAAAACTTCTGTAATTGGTTTTGATATTAAGCCCGACAGGGTTGAAATGATGAAAAATAACATTGATCCCAGCAATGAACTTCCCGCATCAGCATTTGAAGGCTGCGATATTGAGTTCACTGCCAATGCTGAAGATTTAAAATCAGCATCATTTCATATTGTTGCTGTTCCCACACCAATCAACAAACATAACCTGCCTGATCTGTCACCTTTGATTAAATCATCTGAAACCATCGGAAAAATATTGAAAAAGGGCGATATTGTTGTGTATGAATCAACTGTTTATCCCGGTGCAACTGAAGAAGACTGTGTTCCTGTGCTGGAACAATTTTCAGGATTAAAATTTCCTGAAGATTTTAAGGTAGGCTATTCTCCCGAACGGATTAATCCCGGTGATACTGTGAATACTCTTGAGAAAACCATAAAAATTGTTTCCGGTTGTGATGCTGAAACACTTGATGTGGTTGCAAAAGTGTATGAACTTGTTATTGAGGCTGGCGTGCATCGTGCCCCAACCATCAAAGTTGCAGAAGCTGCAAAGATTATTGAAAATACTCAGAGAGATGTGAATATTGCTTTGATGAATGAATTATCTATTATTTTCAATCGCATGGGAATCAACACGTTTGATGTGTTGGAAGCAGCAGGAACAAAATGGAATTTTTTAAAATTTCACCCGGGGCTTGTGGGTGGCCATTGTATTGGCGTTGACCCATACTACCTTGCTTTTAAAGCTCAGGAATACAGGTATCATCCACAGATTATTAAATCCGGAAGGTTTGTCAATGATTCAATGGGGTTTTATGTGGCAAAACAACTGGTAAAGAAGCTTATTTCAACAGGAAAAAATATTCTAAAATCAAAAGTATTGGTGCTTGGAATTACATTCAAAGAAGATGTCACTGATATTCGCAATTCAAAGGTGGTGGACGTGGTCAGTGAGCTTAAAACTTATGGTGTGAATGTGGATGTGCATGATCCACATGCCAGTTCCGATGAAGTTATGCATGAATACGGATTTCCTCTAAAAGCAAATCCGGATAATGATTATGATGCTGTTGTTGTTGCTGTGATGCATAAAGAGTTTGTCGCATATAATGAAGCAACTTTTGCAGAAATGATGAAACCTGATGGCAAACAAATACTGTTTGATATCAAAGGAATATACAGAAAAAAGATAAACAATATGACCTACTGGAGTTTGTAATGATCAGAGGAAAAATACTTGTCACCGGAGGCACAGGGTTTATTGGGTCTCATACTGTTTGCCAACTTTTGGACAGGGGTCTTGATGTTGTCAGCATTGACAACCTTTCAAACAGCTATGAGGATGTCAATGAGCGCATTAAGGAAATTTCAGGGAAGAATTTTCAGTTTATCAAAACTGATATGTGCGAAAAATCCCAGCTGGAAGCTGTTTTTCAGTCAAATCCAGATATCATTGGTGTAATTCATTTTGCCGCATTTAAATCCGTTGGAGAGTCTGTTCAAAATCCCCTTTTGTATTATAACAACAATCTCAATTCGCTCATTCATCTTCTTGAAATTTCAAACAAGTATCAGGTGAATCATCTGGTTTTTTCTTCATCGTGTACAGTGTATGGACAGCCCGCCCGGCTTCCTGTCAGTGAAACATCTCCTGTGCAGCAGCCATGGTCACCCTATGGAAATACAAAAAAAATATGTGAAGAAATTCTCAGGGATACAATTTCCTGTTTCAATGACTTGTCTGTAATTGCATTAAGATATTTCAATCCTGTAGGTGCTCATCCTTCAGGCAAAATAGGAGAGCTTCCAATTGGAATTCCCAACAACCTGATGCCATACATAACTCAGACTGCTTTTGGTGTTCGTAAACAACTTCAGATTTTCGGAGGAGATTACAACACTCCGGATGGTACAGCAATTCGCGATTATATTCATGTTGTTGATCTGGCTGATGCTCATTTGGTTGCACTGGAACGTATGCTGAACAAAAAAATGAAAAACCGATACGAAATTTTTAATCTTGGCAATGGCAGAGGCTACAGTGTGCTTGAGGTAGTCAATACTTTTAAAACAGTGACAGGAGTTGATTTGCCATATCGCATTACTGAGCGCCGACAAGGAGATATTGAACAAATCTGGGCTGATCCAACACTTGCAAATCAGGAACTTGGTTGGAAATCACAGCGAACTCTGGAAGACATGCTTGCTGACTCATGGAAATGGGAGAATTATTACAGAAATGATGTAAAAAATAAATATAATCATGAATAGAAAAAAAGCGGTTTTAGTTACTGGAGGTGCAGGTTTTATAGGGTCTCATCTTGTGAGACATTTTGTTAATAAATATCCTGATTATCTGATAGTGAACATTGACAAACTGACTTATGCCGGTAATCTGGAAAATCTTAAGGATGTTGAGAATTCAGAAAATTATGTGTTTATTAAAGGCGATATCCTGGATGCGGAATTAATGGAGTCTGTGTTTAAGAAATACAATCCTGATGCAGTGATTCATCTGGCAGCTGAATCGCATGTTGACAGATCAATTGTTAATCCTTTGGAATTTGTTCAAACCAATGTGCTTGGGACATGTACTTTGCTCAATATTGCAAAAAATTTCTGGAAGGATTCCATGGAAAACAAATTGTTTTTTCATGTTTCCACAGACGAAGTTTTTGGCAGTCTGGGTGATGAGGGATTTTTTGTAGAGGACACACCCTATGACCCCAGAAGCCCCTATTCAGCCTCAAAAGCCTCAAGTGATCATTTTGTGAGAGCATATTATCACACCTTCAAGCTTCCTGTTGTTATTTCAAACTGTTCAAACAATTACGGGTCATTTCAGTTTCCTGAAAAATTATTGCCGCTCATGATTAACAACATCATTCATAAAAAGCCACTTCCTGTTTATGGAAAAGGAGAAAATGTGCGCGACTGGTTATATGTGGTAGACCATGTGAAAGCCATTGATACAATTTTTCACAAAGGAAAAATTGGAGAAACCTATTGCATTGGTGGCAACAATGAATGGAAGAACATTGATCTGGTGAAGGAACTGTGTCAAATTATGGATAAAAAGCTTGACAGAAGCCATGGAGAATCAGAACAACTCATTACCTTTGTCACTGACAGGGCTGGTCATGATTTGAGATATGCAATACATACCGGAAAGATTGCTTCTGAGTTGGGGTGGGCACCTGAAGTTAACTTTTCTGAAGGACTGTCTATCACTGCAGATTGGTATCTGAACAACAGAGAGTGGCTTGACAATGTCACAAGCGGTGAGTATTTGAAGTATTATGAACATATGTATTCTCAACGATAATATACATCAATGACATTTCACACAAAAGACTTAAGCAAACTCAAGTTTCTTGTCACAGGAGGAGCTGGTTTTATAGGATCTCATATTGTTGACTATCTGGTTGAAAACAATGCTGGACTGGTCAGGGTGGTTGACAATTTGTCAACAGGTAGTTTGCAGAATATTCAACAACACAGAAATAATCCAAATTTTGAATTTATTGAGGCTGATTTAACTGAATATGTGGTGAGTAATAATGCCTCTAAGGGTATAGATATTATTTTTCACGAGGCTGCATTGGGTAGTGTACCACGTTCAATTGAACAACCCCTCAACACCAACAATCATAATGTGAATGCACAACTGAATGTGTTGTGGGCAGCAGTTCAAAACAACGTGAAGCGCTTTGTATATGCCTCATCTTCTTCGGTTTATGGGGATGATTCAAGAATTCCCAAGGTTGAGGAGTTTACAGGAACGCCGCTTTCTCCCTATGCGGTAAGTAAAAAAGTGAATGAGTTGTATGCAGGTGTTTTTGCATCTTTGTATGATTTACACGTGATTGGGTTGAGGTATTTTAATGTGTTTGGTCCACGACAAAACCCAAAAGGGCCCTATGCCGCTGTTATTCCGTTGTTTATTGACGCACTGATGTCGGGGCAGGTACCTGTTATCTACGGAAGCGGAAATCAGAGCAGAGACTTTACCTATGTTGACAATATTGTTCAGGCCAATATTCAGGCAGCTTTTTGTGATAAAAGGGAAGTTTTCGGACAGATAATGAATATCGGGGCCGGAGGCAATACCAGTGTCAACGATTTGTTTGCTATGATTGCAGGTGAACTGGGAAGCGATATCAGCCCTGTATATCAACCTGCCCGCAAAGGCGATGTGCAAAGATCATCAGCCTCAGTAGATAAGGCTGCACGTCTTATAGGATATGCTCCACATGTAAAAATTGAAGAGGGAATCAAAAGAACGATAAAGGGGTTTCAGGACATTGAGGTTTGAAACAGAAACATGCATGAATACCTGAAGTTAAAGTGCAGGGGGTTTAGATAATCAGATTTTGAAGATGAAGAAGTATCTGTGATATACAGTATTTGACTGTTTGTAAAAGTTTCAATTATCACTTGCAATTCAGGTTATGATGTATTATTGTGTTCTCTATTGTCAAAATGTCAGTGTGGTTAAGCCTGAATGATGTTTGGTGTCATTTGGTTGAAAAAAAGCTTGAAATTCCCTGATTATCTATGTTTTGCTTTGTGTGGTTTTTATATTATTTGACATTATCTTTGTTCTCATCTAGTAAGATATGACATGATTTCAGTTTTTTATCCAATGGCACAAAATTCGCTAAGCGGGCGCAGTATAATGAAAGGCATTGTGTCCTGAAAAACCATGAATTTTAAATATAAACAATAATTAAAAAAAACATTACAACTATGGCAAATGTAAGCATTAAACCATTGGCAGACAGGGTATTGATTGAGCCCTCAGCCGCAGAAGAGAAAACAGCAGGTGGTATAATTATACCTGACACAGCAAAGGAAAAACCACAAAGAGGCACTGTGATAGCAGTAGGTGCTGGGAAGAAAGATGAACCCATGACAGTGAAAGCAGGAGATGTTGTACTGTATGGAAAATATGCAGGCACAGAAATCAACGTTGATGGTAACGACTATCTAATTATGCGTGAATCTGACATTTTGGCTATTATTTAAATGAATTGTAAATTTTTTAAAAAGTAAAATACTATGGCAAAACAAATAACATTTAATCTGGAAGCCCGCAATGCACTCAAAGAAGGTGTTGATGCACTGGCAAATGCGGTAAAAGTAACTCTCGGACCCAAGGGGCGTAATGTAATTCTTGAGAAATCATTTGGCTCTCCGGCAATTACAAAAGATGGTGTCACCGTTGCAAGAGAAATTGAATTACCAAACAGGGAACAAAACCTCGGAGCACAACTAGTGAAAGATGTTGCAAGTAAAACCAATGATGTTGCAGGTGATGGCACAACCACAGCAACAGTTTTGGCCCAGGCTATCATCAACGCAGGCATGAAAAATGTCACTGCCGGAGCAAATCCAATGGATTTGAAACGCGGTATTGACAAAGCAGTTGTTCAAGTTGTGGATGAATTGAAAAACATGTCAAAAGAAGTTGGCGACAGCACTGAAAAAATTCAACAGGTAGCAACAATTTCTGCAAACAACGAACCCGAAATCGGTAGAGTGATTGCTGAAGCAATGCAGAAGGTTAAAAAAGAAGGTGTTATCACCATTGAAGAAGCAAAAGGAACTGACACCACAGTGGATGTGGTTGAAGGTATGCAATTTGACAGAGGTTACATTTCTCCTTATTTCGTAACAGATACAGAGAAAATGATGACTGTTTATGAAACACCTTATATCCTTATTTATGACAAGAAGATTTCAGTAATGAAAGACCTTCTTCCTGTACTTGAGAAAGTTGTACAAACAGGCCGTCCTTTACTTATTATTTCTGAAGATGTTGAAAGCGAAGCACTTGCAACTTTAGTTGTAAACAGACTTCGTGGCTCATTAAAAATTGTAGCTGTGAAAGCTCCTGGTTTTGGTGACAGAAGAAAAGAAATGCTTGAAGATATTGCAATTCTCACAGGTGGACAAGTGATATCAGAAGAAAAGGGATTCAAGCTGGAAGATGCTGATTTAACCCATTTGGGACAGGCAGACAAAATCACTGTTGATAAAGAAAACACCACAATTGTCAGCGGACAAGGTTCAAAGGAAAGTATTCAGGGAAGAATCAATCAGATTAAAGCTCAGATTGAATCAACAAAATCAGACTATGATCGTGAGAAACTACAGGAACGTTTGGCAAAACTCGCAGGTGGTGTTGCAGTGATTCACGTTGGTGCTGCCAGTGAAGTTGAAATGAAAGAGAAAAAAGATCGTTTTGATGATGCATTACATGCTACACGTGCTGCAGTGGAAGAAGGGATTGTGCCAGGTGGTGGTGTTGCTTATATCAGAGCGTTGGATTCTCTGGAAAAGGTAAAAGCTGCCAATGAAGATGAAAAAGTAGGTGTTGATATCATTCGCCGTGCACTTGAAGAACCAATGAGACAAATTGTGCAGAATGCAGGCCTTGAAGGCGCTGTTGTTGTTCAGAAAGTGAAAGAAGGAAAAGATGATTTTGGTTTCAATGCCTATACAGAGAAATATGAAAACCTGTATGAAAGTGGTGTCATTGACCCCACAAAAGTGGCACGCGTTGCATTGGAAAATGCTGCATCAGTTGCCGGAATGCTTTTGACAACAGAATGTGTTGTTTCTGAAATTAAGGAAGAAAAACCAGCCATGCCCTCAATGCCAGGTGGAATGGGCGGTATGGGTGGAATGGATTATTAAAATATCTCATAGCACAAATAAAAAAGCCGGAATTTTTTACCGGCTTTTTTTATTTGTGCTATTTTTTAATAGCAAATGTTTTTTTGTATATTTGCAACATTATTGTTTGATTATGTTTAAAAAAATCCTGCCATATCTTAAAAATAAATACATCCTTCTGGGGGTGTTTTTTGTTGTATGGATTATTTTTTTTGATTCAAACAGGCTGGTAACTATTTTCAGATACAGAGCAGAGCTCCGTGAAGTTAGAAAAGAAAAGGCATATTATCTCAATGAAATTGAACAAAACAAAACAGAACTTGAAAAATATAAAAATGATAATGACGCTTTGGAAAAACTTGCACGTGAAAAGTATAAAATGAAAAAAGACAATGAAGACGTTTTTCTTATTGTTGATGATGAGTAGAACTTGGCTTTTTAGATAGTTGTGAAATAGGTTTTTACTTGATAATAAACTTCTATAAATTGAAATTGATATGAAAAAAAACTTTCAGGAATTAACTCCTGCCGAAAAAGCTGCTTTTGTTTTGGATTTGTTTCACCGCACTACCATTCATCATGCCTTCTGGTTTGCTGAGGTTGTTCATCAATATGGTCGTGAAAAAGCGTATGAAATATTACAGACAGCATATCGGCAAAGTTATGGTATTCAATTAAAAAGACTTACAAATCTGTTTGGCGGCGAAGTGGATGAAACAAAAACTCCATTGATGTTGATGCAAATGTCTGAGCAGAAGCAGGCAGAACTTATTGAGGCATTGTCAATTAACTGGTTGGCCAATGACGGGGTGTGGTTTCAGGCAATTGAACAATCAAAAGGCATGACAGAAGCCAAGCGCTGCAATGATTCATCATGGGCAAATTTTTCTCCCTTTGAGGCAAATGCAATTAAGCAATTTTTGGGGATGCCTGATAATCCTGGATTGGAAGGGCTGAAGGTTGCTCTTCAGTTTCGTTTGTATGCCTTTATTAATAAACAGTCAATTTCCAATGAAACAGAAAGTAGTTTTGAGTTTTATATGAACGAGTGTCGTGTTCAGGTGGCAAGAAAACGCAAAGGACTTGAGGATTATCCTTGCAAATCAGGGGGTATGATAGAATATACTTCTTTTGCAGAAGCAATTGATTCGCGCATAAAAACCGAATGTATTTCATGTCCGCCAGATGCACATCCTGAGACATACTATTGTGGTTGGAAGTTTTATATTTAATTTCACTATTGTCCGACAAAAACAATGATTTCCCCTTAGGATGTAAATTGTCTTAATCAATTTTTGCCTCTTTCCTAAAGGATGAATTGATTTTCAACAATTTACATCCTTTAGGACCGAGGCAAATAAATTGGTGAAAATCAACCAAGGCCAATTTCAAAAAGCAAGCTCCCTGTCAAAAAATCTCACAA
>CAZGIW010000098.1:0-13301 GCA_964526285.1 uncultured Bacteroidales bacterium
ACAAAAACAAACTATCTTTGTATTAATTATTGTCTTAATTGATTAGACCACTTGATAATACCAAAAAAGAAAAGTGGATTATGGGGTGTTTATTATAGTGACTTTTCATAAATAACCTTTTTATTTATCTATATAATACTACTCTTGTAATACAACACTGTGATTTGCTGTAATAATAATTATCTGATTTATCAAGAAACCTTGGATAAGCAAATGAAAAAACAAAAATGGTGTCGTTGTCAGAAAAAAAATCAAATAAAGAAGAAAAACCGGAAAAATCAACAGACTTATCTACTTTTTTTACATTATATGTTTCTAAATAATTAATTGGACTTTTTCTTACTATAAGATTGTTTTGCTTAATTTGTTTAACATTTCTCTTCCTAATTAATTGCAAATAAGGAACTATTGAATGATAGCAATTTTCAGAACAAACTTCATCAGGGAGCATATATATTTGAATTGCACCCGAAATTTTCTTTAATTCTTTAATATCTATTTCTGGATTAACCGATTTTTTAATATTCCCGTCCTTTGAAATTTCAAAATAATGATATCTGCAACTTGTTACAAAAATGATATTGAAAAAACACATAAATAAAAAGACAATATTTTTCATGTTTCATTTAATAAAGCCATGGAAAAGGATAATAAAAGTGATGGTATTTAGGTAAATAATATGAGGAAGGTGTCTGAAGGCAATAACCTCCATGCCATCAATCATATAATTATACCCAACTTGATCTGTAAACTTCAACGGATTGTTGAGCACATAGCTGTAGCGGTTGTAGTTTTGCGGGTTGGTGGGGTCTTGCACAAACGGATCGGGCGAGAGGAACTGGGATGTGTAGGGGTCATAAACCCTTCCGTTCATGTTGATGAGGCTGAATGCCGTCATGTGTTCGTGCCCGGTGTAGCCTCGGTTGTTGTTTGAAAGGGTTGTGTTGTTGGTATAGTCAGCCCAGTTGGTGAAGTTTGATGTTGATACAGAAGTTGAAAATGGTTTCTGATTCATGTTGTAAAGATAATGAAAAAAATAACAGATTAGAAAAAAAATTTCAGGCTGAAAGCCTGAATTTACTTCAGCCTGAGGTGGAGCGAAGAGACACCTCAGGGAATGAGAAACAACAATATGTAGCGCCCTGAGCAGAGCGAAGCGACACATGAACACATTTCAAAAAAAAATATATGTGAATAAGGGGCAGCTTAGAAAAAGGGGAATTGAGATTCTAGTGCCATAGTAAGCTGCTCTTACAGAGCGATATGTTAACGTTTTCCTTTTTCCCGAAGCTGCGCGGGCTGAATTAATTCAGGCTTTCAGCCTGATTTATAGTGATTTTGTTTTTTATTGATTTTTTACTGACATTAAAGCCTGTTCGACAAGCTCACAGCATCGCCTAGCGGGCTAAAGATTATCAGCCATAATAAAATGTATGCTGAGCAATTACGTTTTATTTATATCAATTCAAAATACCTGTTTTTTTTGTAACTTTGCATGAAAATTACTAGCATATCATGGATACCCTTTCATGGATTCATCATATTTCTCCTGAAGAATTGGAGAAACTTTATCAAAAATATTTAAACGACAAGCAATCTGTTGATCAGCAATGGCTTAGATTTTTTGAAGGATTTGAATTTGCGCGAAAAAACTATAATGAAGATGATGTGCCCGCTTCTGCTTCAAATATGGGCAAAGAGTTCAGTGTAATGAATCTCATTCAGGCATATCGTCAAAGGGGACATTATTTCACAAAAACCAATCCTGTTAGAAAACGTCGCACCTACAAACCTGACCTTTCACTGGAGAACTTTGGGCTTGAAAAAGCAGATATTGATAAAGAATTTGCTGCCGGCAATGAAGTGGGACTTGGTAAAACCACCTTACGACAGATCCTTCAACTTCTGAATGAAACTTATTGTGAGTCTGTTGGCGTTGAATTTATGTATATCCGTCTGCCTCATATTGTTGAATGGCTCAGAAACATCATGGAATCCAGTCGCAACAAAACTGTTTTCTCTGATCATGAAAAAATCAGTATCCTGGAGGAAATTGCTGACAGTGTGTTTTTTGAGCAGTTTTTACAAAAAAGGTTTCCAGGGCAAAAACGGTTTTCACTTGAGGGTGCTGAAAATTTTATTCCAGCACTCCACACCATGATTAAACACGCTGCTAAACAGGGAGTTAGAGAGTTTGTGATTGGAATGGCTCATCGCGGAAGACTGAATGTTCTGGCTAACATTATGAAAAAACCAGTTGAACAAATATTTGCGGAATTTCAGGGAAAAGAATTTGACGAAATCAATCTGTTGGGCGATGTGAAATATCATATGGGATATGTTTCAAAATATCAAATAGATAATAACACAGATGTTTCAATAACTTTGTCTGTCAACCCTTCTCATCTTGAAGCTGTTGCTCCTGTTGTTCAGGGTCTTGCCCGTTCCAAAGCAGATTCAGTAACAAACGGATTCAACCTGATTATTCCTGTTGTCGTTCATGGAGATGCCAGTGTTGCCGGGCAGGGAGTGGTATATGAGCAAGTACAGATGTCAGAATTGAACGCACATCGTGCAGGGGGCACAATACACATTGTTATAAATAATCAGGTTGGTTTCACCACTGATTATCTTGATGGCCGTTCGTCAATTTATTGTACAGATATCGCAAAAGTCATTCAATCGCCAATTTTTCATGTGAACGGTGATGATGCTGAAGCAGTTGCTTATGTTATGAAATTGGCAGTTGATTATCGTATGAAATTCAATAAAGATGTTTTTATTGATCTTCTATGTTACAGACGACACGGACATAATGAAAGTGATGAACCAAAATACACCCAGCCACTTCTATATAAAGCCATTGACACACATGAAAACCCCCTGAAAATTTATGCTAAATCACTTATAAATGAAGGTATTGTTTCAGAATTAAAAATTAATGAACTTCAAACTGCCCGTTTTGAAATGCTTGACCAGAACCTTTCTGTTTCAAAAGAAATGAAAAAGGTGCATATGGACACATTTCTTAATGAACAATGGAATCATGTTCAACCTGCAGATGAGGATATGTTTTCTATTGAAACCAAAACCACTGTTGATATTGACATTATTCAAGAGTTGGGCAGAAAAGCCAATAGTTTACCTACAGACATCAAAGTTTACAACAAGCTAAAAAGGCTTCTTGATGCCCGTCTCAATATGCTTGAAACAGACTCAATTGACTGGGCACTGGCCGAACAACTGGCATATGCTACTTTGCTCACAGAGGGGGCAAACATCAGGTTATGTGGACAGGATACTGAAAGAGGAACTTTCTCTCACCGACATGCTGTGATTAATCCTGAAGGTTCTGACGAAAAATATATCCCGTTAAATCATCTCCAAAAGAATCAGGGAAAATTCCAAATATACAATTCACTTCTTTCTGAATATGCAGTACTGGGGTTTGAATATGGCTATGCAATGTTCAGACCCGATGACTTGACTATCTGGGAAGCACAATTTGGGGATTTTGCCAACGGAGCACAAATCATCATTGATCAGTTCATTTCATCTGCTGAAGAAAAGTGGGGCGTTATGAACAACCTTGTGCTTTTTCTGCCTCATGGTTATGAAGGACAGGGTCCTGAACATAGCAGTGCACGTATTGAACGGTTTCTTAATATGTGTGCCAACTACAATATGGATGTGGCACAATGTTCAACACCTGCCAATTTTTTTCATCTCCTCAGAAGACATCTGAAAAGGCCATGGAGAAAACCTTTGGTTGTTTTTACTCCCAAAAGTCTTCTCCGACATCCTCAATGCATCAGCAAACTGGAAGATTTTTCAACTGACAGTTTTAAAATTTTTATCCAGGAACAAAAAATCAACAAGAATAACATTGAACATCTTGTCTTGTGTAGTGGAAAAATCTGTTATGACCTGCTGGATGAAAAACAAGAACGAAAAACTGATACACTCGCTATTGTGCGACTTGAACAACTTTATCCATTTTCTGTTGAAATATTGAAAGATTTGTTGAGTAAGTACCCGAATGTTAAACAACTGACATGGTTGCAGGATGAACCTGCGAACATGGGAGCATGGAGCTTTTTGTCGAAATGGCTAAGACCATTGGGATTCAGGCTGGTATCAAGACCTTTTTCTTCAAGCCCTTCAACAGGATCATATGATTTGCACAAACTCAGACATATCAAACTCATAGAAAAACTCTTTGGCGAATGCAATTGCCAGCGCAGTAAAGACGAATGTAAAATGCTTTGTCTGGGAGCAACACCATCAAATATTCAATTGTAAAATATTGCTTTAATTTGTACTATGAAACATCAACTTATAGTCCCCCAGATAGGAGAATCCATTAGTGAAGCACAACTTTCAAGATGGCTTATTGCAGATGGAGAAATCACCGACAAGGATCAGGATGTTGCTGAAATTGATTCAGATAAAACCACTCTCACAATATCTGCTCCTGCTGCCGGTAGAATTCAATTCCTGGTAAGCGAAGGTGATATGGTGAAAATTGGTCAACTCATTGCTGAAATTGACACTTCTGTTGCGTTTGAACAGAAAAAGGTTTCTGCTGATAAACAAGAATCAACCCATGAAACTCCACCATCTACTGAGAAAATCATTGACCCAAACGAAACTCACAAGAAAAAACAAACACCATTGCCAGAAGGAATAAGCATCAGTCCGCTTGCTAAAAAGAGAATTGAACTTGAGAGTCTCAACACCAATGAAATAATTGCCTATATAGCAAAACCAAGGATTGGGGTTAATGATATTGAAAACTTTTTGAAGAAGAATAATTACAGGTCAAATTCAGAGCGTACAATGAAACGAAGTCCCATGTCTCCGCTTCGAAAAAAAATTGCTCAACGATTGGTGGCAGTAAAAAACCAAACTGCCATGCTTACCACTTTCAATGAGATTGACATGAGCAAATTGATTGAAATACGCAAAAAACACCAGGACGATTTTCAGGCAAAATATGGTATCAAACTTGGTTTTATGTCATTTTTTACAAAAGCATGTGCCATTGCATTGAAAAAACACCCACCAGTCAATGCCATCATTGACAACGAAGAAATTGTGTATTACAATTATTGTGACATTAGTATTGCAGTAAGTACAGAAAAAGGACTGGTTGTTCCTGTCATTAGAAATGTTGACACCCAAAACATACCCCAGATAGAACAAAGCATAGCTGAAATGGCAGAAAAAGCCAGAACTTACAAGCTTATTCCTGAAGATTTTGAAGGAGGCACATTTACCATAACAAATGGCGGAGTATTTGGTTCTTTATTATCAACACCCATTATCAATCCTCCCCAAACTGCCATTCTTGGCATGCATACCATACAGGAACGACCCGTAGCTGTTCAAGGCAAGGTTGAAATAAGACCTATGATGTATATTGCCCTTTCATACGACCACAGACTTATTGACGGCAAAGAATCTGTGAGTTTTGTGATGGAAGTGAAGCGTTTACTGGAAAATCCCGAAAATTTCTTTACTGAGAAAATTGATACATTTAATGATTTATTAGGCTTACACAAATGAAAAACAAATTTGATTTTCTGGTTGTTGGATCCGGTATTGCTGGCTTATCATTTGCATTGAAAGCAGCCAGACATGGGAAAGTTGCCATACTAACCAAGTCTGAACCACGTGAAACTGCAACCAGATATGCACAGGGCGGAATTGCAGCAGTTATGTATGCCCCTGATTCCATTGAAAAACACATAGCCGATACAATGAAGGCAGGTTGCAACCTCAACAATGAAGATGTGGTTAGAATGACCATCACCGATTCAACTGACAGAATTATTGATTTAATAGAACTTGGGGTGGGTTTTGATAAGACTGCAAGCGGGAGCTTTGATTTGACAAAAGAAGGTGGACACACTGAGAAGCGTGTATTTCATGTAAAAGACAGTACCGGGGAAGAAATACAGCGAAGATTATTGCAAAAAGCAATTCTCCACCCCAACATTCAGGTATACCGTGATTATTTTGTGCTTGAGTTAATTACTCAACACCATTTGGGAGAAAAAGTTACTAAAAAGAGTGACAACATTGAGTGTTACGGTGTTTATGCATTCAATCAGTTTACCAATGAGGTTGAAGTTTTTTTATCAAAAATCACATTAATGGCCACCGGAGGATGCGGCACAGTTTATCAGGTGACATCCAACCCGTTGATTGCAACAGGAGATGGAGTGGCTATGGTATATAGAGCGAAAGGGTTTGTTGAGCATATGGAGTTCATTCAATTTCATCCAACCTCAATGTATTTACCAGGAATAAGGCCTGCATTTCTAATTACAGAAGCATTGCGTGGTGAGGGAGCCATACTGAGTACAGATGAAGAACATGATTTTGTTAAAAAATATGACCCCCGTGGGTCACTTGCCCCCAGAGATGTTGTGGCAAGAGCCATTGATCACTATTTAAAAACTTCAGGAAAGAAACATGTATATCTTGACTGTCGTCATTTGGGTGAACATACCCTGAAGCAACGATTTCCTATGATTTTCAATAAATGCATGACGCATGGTATTGATATCAGTAAAACAATGCTTCCCGTTGCTCCTGCAGCACATTATCAGGTAGGAGGAATCAAAGTTGATATCAATGGAAGAACAAGTATCCGAAACTTATATGCATCTGGAGAATGTGCATGCACCGGTCTTCATGGAGCCAATCGTCTTGCTTCCAATTCTCTTCTTGAGGCTGCCGTGTTTAGTCACCGTGCATATATTGACTCAATACAATACTATGAAGAAATTGCACTGAATGAAGATATTCCTTTATGGAATGAAGACAGTGTAATTTATTACGATGACAATCAGGAAATACAGGATTTTATCAAACGCCTCACACATTTGATGACCAATGATGTTGGAATTGCAAGAACAACTAAACGACTTGAGCATGCACTTGAGGAACTTGCTGTGATTTATCGGGAAACAGAAAAGATTTACAGAGTATCAAAAATCAACACTTCATTGTGTGAACTGAGAAATATGATTAATACAGCATACTTGATTATTAAGCAGGCAATGCAAAGAAAAGAAAGCATTGGATTACATTTTATCGAAGAAGAAATTAGCTGAGTATTTTATCAATTTCCTCTTTTGTCAGTGTATGTTCTTCAAAATATCCCCGTGGATATTTCATGGGTATTGTATTGATCAAATCCACTATTGTTTTGGCTATGATGTGGTTTCTGTACCATTTATCATCAGCAGGAACAATAATCCAGGGTATTGTGGGACTGCATTTTTCAAAAATTTCTTCATATACTTCAACATATTCATTCCACCTCTTTGCTTCTGAAATATCAGAAGGGTCATATTTCCAAAGTTTGTCAGGGTTTGTCAGGCGTTTTTTAAACCTTCTAAGCTGTTCATCTTTGCTGATATGTAGAAAAAATTTCAAAATAATTGTATCATGATCTACAAGCATAGATTCAAATGCATTAATATAATCAAACCGACGTTTTATTTTTTCCTTTGAAAACAATCCGTGTACTTTAGGAACAAGTATATCTTCATAATGAGAACGATTAAAAATATGTATCAACCCCTTAGGAGGTGTGTGCTTGTGAATTCTTCTCAAGAAATCAAACGAATATTCTTCAGGGGTTGGCTTTTTAAATGATTTGACCCTGATTCCCATTGGATTGATTGCTCCAAACACATGTTTTACAGTACTGTCCTTTCCTGAAGCATCCATGCCCTGCAAAATAATCAGTAAACTCCGCTTATTTTCAGCATACATCAATCCCTGAAGTGACTGAAGCTGTGAAATATGTTCATCAAATAATGCCTGAATTTTTTCTCTGTCTGCATTGGCAGGTGCTATTGTTGATACTGAGGATAGGATTCCCATAAAACTATATATTTGAATACTCAAAGATATGAGAAATTATTGAATTTCAATATTAATTTTTTTCTGAACATAAAATCTCAGAGATTGCGTAAATAAAAAGTAAAGATAAAAAAAGGCTGCCTTTTCAGAGACAGCCTTCAGTATATTTTGATAAGAAATTAGTCTCTCAAAATTGTGAGAGATGAATGATGTTGTTTGTCTAAATAATAGAAAATATAAAAATACGATCCCTCAGAAAGATTACCTCCGCCCCATGTATTATCATAATTCTGTTGTTCAAACACAAGTTTTCCCCACCTGTTAAACACCTGAATAATATTGTTTGGGTACTTTTCAGCATTTTTGATGTACAGAACATCATTCACCCCGTCTCCATTTGGAGTTATGACATTTGGAAAAATAAGCTCATCATCAATGATATACAGCAGCTTAGTAATTGTATCATTACAACCATATTCATTTGATACGATGAGTGTTACCTCATATTCTTCCTCTACACTTGGATATGTGTGTATCACTGGTGGTGGTGATGTACTTTCATCTCCGTCACCAAATATCCACAGCCAGAACTGCGAAACATTATCAGAATAAAATGCAATGGTAGGATCATATGTTTTTCCAATTTCAGGAATTGTATAAAAATCAGCGATGGGCTGAGGCCAGGCATGAATATAATCATTTAGAACCATTGAAGAAGAACATCCAAAGGAATTGGTCATAACCAAAATAACATCATATAATCCATCTTGTGTATATGTATGCGATGGATTCTGAGAGTTGGAAGAATTATCATCTCCAAAATTCCAGAACCAGGATGTAATATTATTATCCGGAGAGTTATCAGTAAACTGAACAACAAGAGGCACACAACCTTCAGTTGGAATACCTGAAAAATCCATAATTGGACTGGGATTTACCACCAGCGTAATTGAATCTACAGCAAAACAGCCGTTGTTATCAGTTCCCATCACAATATAAGTAGTTGTTTGTGCTGGACTTACAGTCACCGGATTTACAGTTGTCCCCAGATTTGTCCACACATATGAATTAGCGCCTGAAACAGAAAGCACAGAAGAATCTCCTTCGCAAATAGAAGGAGGATCAGCAGTAACAATAAGCTCGGGATCAGGCCATACAGTCACTGTAACATCTGCATACGCTTCAAACCCACACAAGTCAGAAACTGTCACTGTATAAGTTGTAGTTGTAGTTGGTGAAACAATAGGGTTTTGAATTGTACCTGCACCATTATCCCAAGTATAGTTGAAAGGGGGAAATCCATCATGAGGGGTAACTCCAATTTGTGCTTGTGTTCCTGATGATTCACAATAACTGATATCACCTTCTCCTGTTGCAGTTGGGATTACATAATCCCAAATATCAATTGTAATTGTATCCATAACACCACATGTGTTGGTAAAAATCAGATACACATCTTCGTTTCCTTCAGGAATACCATCATAAAAAGGAGATATTGGCAGAGTTGTCTGTGTTTGACCTGCAGGAATTATGACACTATCGGGAATAAGAGCATAGTCAACCCCATTGGTGGCACTTCCAGCAATTGTATAATGAAGAATAAAATCAGTTGGTTGTGGTTGCTGCAGAGTAAAATGAACAAAAGCATCGGCACATCCTTCAACTGCAAAATCTTGACCTCCGGGTGTTGTATATTCCACATCCACAACAAAAGCATTGGTACCAAAGCTGTTTGCTTCAAGAAAAACAGCAGAATCATAAACATAATCACCAGCATCAGCAATGGCAATTTTTATATGGTAATTAACACAAGGTGTTACCACAAGCCATGCCTCAAGCACAGTTGTAAATCCATCGAAAACAATAGTTTGACCATTCATCCCTTCATTATTAACATAATATTGTGGATATGAGCCTGAATGCACATTGTTGATGGCCACAGGTATTGTAGTTCCGGGAATTTGAGCAATGTTCAGATTAGTATAATTCCCTCCAAGCGGATTTGGACCTGTGACAAAAAAACCAAACACATCATTATAAGTAGAACCAACCCATTCGGGATATTCTTCAGAACCAAACACATATCTGAAACGAATAGTGTCTGATAGTGGGAAAAAGTCAAATTCAAGTACTGCCGCATCATTGGTAGAATAGCCAGGTATTAGTGAATTGAGTAAAGCATCTCCGGGCAGGTTGAATGACGTAGAGGCAAAATTAGAAACAGGACTACCAATTGGAGGAGTACCGTTTACCATGCCTGTGGACATGATAATTCCTTCTGTCAAACCCAGATTGGTGGGGTTGCCTCCAGTTGTAAAATGACCAATTGCATCGGGAGATCCTATGTATGTTACATTTGAGATGGTCACACCACCCCCAAGCAATACATTTTCAACATACCATGTGGGAGTCTGCCCTGTTGTAACCAGTAACTGCCCTTTGGATTGCAGAACTGAAACAAGCAGAAATATTAAAATTACTGAATGAACCTGAAATAATTTTTTCATTGCATTATTTATTTAATAATTAATCTCGTAAAATTGTGAGCGACGACTGGAATACATTATCAAGATATTTGAAGATATAATAGTATGTACCATCAGCAAGATTTCCACCATCCCAACTATTATCATAGTTTTGCTGTTCGAAAACCATTTTGCCCCAGCGATTATAAACCTGAATCACATTGTTGGGGTATTTGTCGGCATTCTTTATTTCAAGCACATCATTCATTCCGTCTCCATTAGGGGTAATCACATTGGGAAACACAAGAACATCATCAATAATATGCACAATTTTAGTAATTGTATCACTGCAACCATCATCATTAAAAACAATAAGTGTTACGTCATATTGTTCTTCTGCAGAAGGGAATGTGTGCACAACAGGCGGCGGAGAGGTGCTTTCGGTAGCGTCACCAAATAGCCAGAGCCAATACTGGGATTGAGTATCTGAGTAGAAAGTGATTGTTGGATCATAGGTTTTTCCAATTTCAGGGAACCAGTAAAAGTCTGCAACAGGTTGAGGAAACACTTCAATAAGTCCTGAAATTACAAGAGTATCAATGCAACCGTCAGCAGAAGTCACAGTTAGGGTTACATCATACAAGCCGGGCTCAGTATAAGTATGAGATGGATTCTGCTGTGTTGATGTAGTAAGATCTCCAAAATCCCACAACCAGGATGCAGCAAGCAGCGACTCATCTGTAAATGCAACAGTAAGCGGAGCACAGCCTTGCAGAGGTAACGCACTAAATAATGAAGTTGGTGATTCATTGACCACTACAGTAATTTCAGCTGAAGAAGAACACAATCCTGTATTATCTGTTCCGGTAACCTGATAAGTTGTTGTTGACTCAGGGCTGACAACCAGAGGGTTTGATGTTGTAGCATTGCTCCACATATAAAAATTAGCTCCTGTGGCAGTAATTGTTGCTGTTTCTCCATTGCATATTGAAGGATCGGAAGGGTTGAAAGTAATATCTGGAATTGGAATCACATTGACAGTAATAGAAGCTGTGTTAGAACAGCCAATGGCATCATATCCGGTTACAGTATATGTTGTGGTAACTGATGGAGAAACAAGTCGGGGATTTGCAGTGGACATATCATTCCATACAAATGAATCAGCATTAATTGCATATATTTCAGTTGTATCTCCTTCACAAATATTTGATTGTGTTGCAAGAGCCTCAACATCAGGCGGAGGATTCACAGTAATTTGAATATCAACCGACCCTGTGCATGTTTGTCCCTGATCAGTGACAATCAGTGTATAAGTGGTTGTTACAGGAGGTGTTACAATAACAACTGAATCGGATACAAAAGTCAGATTTGTTGTGGGAGTCCACTGATAGGTATAAGCACCGCTTGCGCTGATAGTAACAGATTCTCCGGCACAAATTGTGTCTGACAACGGATCTACTATTAAATTTATTGGATTTGTAACATTAATTGTGACATCATCAGTGACAACCACCTGTGTTCCATCGCAATTAAAATATGTACAAACAGCAGTATATGTTGTTGTGTCAACAGGAGAAACATTTGTTGATGATCCTGTAGCTATTTGTGTTCCCCCCAACAACCATTCAATTGTATAGTTTGGAGCACCATTTGGAGTAAATCTCCATGCTTCATTTGAGGCAGACCATGGACCTGTATTCCTTCCCGGAGGTGTAAATCCAAGACTGCCCGCTGCGTTTTGAATTCCGATAACTTTATTGCCGCTGTTCCAGGTGGGACAAACAGGGGCATTCTGAATATAAACCTCCACAACATTTGTTGATTCATACAGTACAATCTGATGTGTTGCCAGTAAAGAATTGCATGAACCTGAAAACATAGGAATTTGATAATAATTGATTACAAATGTGCGACAAGGATAACTACCGAGAATTGCATAATACATGCTTCCTCCCACTGCAGGGTCAATATCATGATATGGCCCAAGAATATACGGACCTGTTGAACTGCTTATAATACCTGCATTGGGGCAGGTTACTGAAAATGACCAGGCGCAATATTGATTTGCATTGGCAGTATTAAATGTTAAACAACCGTTAGAACCAGCCACAACCTGATTATAGGTATTGCCAAAAAAACAAAAGTTAAAGGGTAGATTTAATACTCCAGACCATGTATCATCCACATTGACAAGAATTGGAGTCCCTGTATTGAAAGGATAGGGTGGTGTGTAAGGTATGGATGATACCGCGTAGGTGTTTGTTTCACCAGTATGTAAAACTGTTGCATTTAATTGTGCATTGCCAACACAGTTAATATTTTGATCCGGACCTGCATCAATATTAGGACATCCGGGTGCCTGAGCTATTAGTTGAACAGTTGAGAAAATAGCAATGAGGGAGATAGGGATAATTCTGCGCATAAAAAAAATTTTAGTTTTGACACTGATTGAGAGATAAAGTTTAAAAACAGAACTTCAAAAATACAATTTATTCCTAAAAAAACAACATATTATAATGTGTTCTGCTTTTTGTCAGTCATTCTGTTTATTGGTAAACGACTTTTAAAAAAACTTAATTTATGAATTATATAACTGGATTTCAGTTATTTACAAAAGTCATATTAAAATATTAAAATAATGTCATTAAAAAAAAAGTTGCTTAATCAGCAACTTTTTTTTAACAATTTCTTTTTTTTTAGAGGGTATTCACCTTTCTGCTTAATTTTGATTTCAGATTGGCTGCTTTGTTTTTATGAATTATTCCACGTTTAACAAGCTTATCTATTGATGAAACCAAACCTGGAAATTGTTCCTGGGCTTCTTCCTTTACATTTATTGCTCTGAAATTTCGAATGGAATTACGCGCAGTTTTAGAATAGTAATGATTGTAATCTTTACGTTTACTTGTTTGTCTGATGCGTTTTTTTGCTGAAAGATGATGTGCCATAATAACA
>CAZGIW010000099.1:0-13170 GCA_964526285.1 uncultured Bacteroidales bacterium
TTTAGGGAAGGGGCAAATAAGTCGGTGAAAATCAAAAAATGGGCGTTTTGATACATCCTCCACGATGTGACGTGAAATATTGAATTATGAAATGTTTTTGGGCTTCGTATCGTTGTCAGGCTGAAAGCCTGAGGCTAATTCAGCTCGTGGCAGCGCCACGAGATCAGAAAGCCACCCTGAACAAGTCGCTCTGAGCAGAGCGAAGCCACACATGAACACATTTTAAAAAAAAAATATATGTGAATAAAGAGCAGCTTAGCAATTATTCAATAAACAATCTCTATCCATGGATGTTCTGAACAATATTGTAATAGCTCATTTTCAGGAATGGGATTCCCTTTCAGATTGAGATATTTCAGATTTTTCATTTCACTCAAGCCTGCCGGAATAATTTTGAATTGATTATTGCTCAAATCCAGTATTTCAATTCCTTTCAGACGTTTAAAGTTTTTTGGTAAAGCAGATAAATTATTGTCCGAAAGATTAAGATAAGACAATTTCTTTGAAGTAAGCAAACTGTTATCAATTTTTTCAATCTGATTATTGGATGCATCCAGATAGACAAGTCTTGATTGTCTGAAGTTTTTCAGTTCTTTAATCTGATTATTTTGAAGATAGAGTGTTTCCAAACGTAACAGATACCTAAAATTACGCGGCATTTCCTGAATCTGATTATGACTCACATCAAGTTTTGCAAGTGAAACAACATTGCAAATTGCATCAATCTCGTTCAGTTGATTATGTGACAAATTCAAATCCTTTAAATGAGTTAGTTTGTTCATTTTCTTTGGCAAACGTGAAATATTGTTATTGCTGAGATTAAGTCCTGTCAGCCTTTTTGCTTTGAAAATTTTACGTGGAACTTCACTCAGACTTTGTCCTTCAAGCGACAGCCCAACCAAATCGTTTTTGTGCTTTTTCAGCTGTTCAATGTCTGTTAATTGAACCTGCGCAACCTCTCGGCTCTGATACAGAAACTTAAAACTACAAAAATCCTCAACAACAACCAGAGGACTGACACCAATTGTATAAAACCCATCATGTTGCAGTTTATCAAAACTCCAGATATCTTCATCAATGGTATGAATTGAGCCTCCGGTTGCAATAGCCAGTTCCACATATTGTTCATTAATTCCAAAACGGGGATTATATCCGCACATAATCACATGTACAGGCTTGTCGAGTCGGGTAATCAACTCAAAATCCCTGATACAACTATTGTCAGCTATTAGAACGATATCCCTGTAGTCATTAAAGTAATTCATCCCTTCAAGTATTGCCTCAATATCATTTTCCTGAGCATCACCTCCGTTGCCTCTTGAACCTGTGAGGAAAAATGTTTCAATCACTGCATCAACATTCAGTGCTTCAATCATATAAACACCTCCTGTGTATCCAATTTTTTTCTTGGTGTTCATATCTCCGTCATTGAACACTGAAAAAAAGCTTATGGGACTATTGTCAAAATGTTGATGATGCCATTTAACAATTTGAGAACCATATGGATACATACTACCTGTCCAGTCAACAACCACAAGAATACTGTCCCAAATATCTCTGTTTCTGTCCATGACTTTCCAGACTGTGGAGTCATTTGAATAATTCATTTTCTCAAAAGCACTGACAAATCTTGTTGTTCCCTTATTCTTCATGTGTCTTTTGCTACTGATACTGATTTCCAGATATTCCTCAACAACAACTTGTCTTTCACTTGCATCCAGTGTATCAATCTGTTGCCGTATATCAGGAGGCAGATAAAAATAGGATTCATAATTTGATTCAAACAAATCAGCCTGAGAGACTGTTAGCGGTGGTGGAGAAAAATTGTGAAATTCAACAATAAAACCATGAAACAAAGAAGATGCCTCTGCCAGTGTTGTGCAATTTGTTTGTCTCACAACGTGCCAGTCAACATCAGGGTGATTTAGCCAGGGAGCGATGGCAAACAAAGCTTTCAATCTATTTGCAAGCAAACTGTATAGTTCCCTGTAGGTTCCATTCTCCAGCGGATATCTGGTATATACCATAGTTACAGAAATATCTTCGGGATTCTGCCTGCCCTCAAAATCCATCAGCACATGCACATCCGTCAATGCAGACTTCCCAAATCCGTTTTCCATAACAATGACTCCGCTTCTATCAACCACATTGAACACAGGCACTTCAGTTATGCGAAATACTGAAAGCATTTGTTCGCCATACTTATCAGGCATTTGTAACCACTTTTCGTCAAACGCATTTTGTGCATTGACTGCCTGAATTGCCATAACCCCCAAAAAAAGACAAAGCCCCCTGACCATATTTTTACCCTTTAAATACTAAACGATGATGTTGCATTATGTGATATTATTTGTCTAAAAAAAAATTAAAAAAAACATCATTAGTGCCCTAACCCCAATAATAACGAGGATTTAAATATCTATTTTCAGAACATGTGAAAACTGAATTTTTTCACTTTAAGCACTCGTTTTCTGGAAAACATTGATATTTATTTTTTAGGAAAAGTCTCTTCTTCAATAAAATATTTCATACTTTTGCATCGCAACGGTTCCTGAAAATTTTTTTTCAGGTGAAGAGGGAATCAGGTGAAAATCCTGAACAGTACCCGCTGCTGTAAGTTTCAACGTTGTTTTTGGCTTTTTGCCACTGTTCCAATAGAGGATGGGAAGGCGCCGAAAACAGAAACAAGTCAGAAGACCTGCCTGCGCAAAAACACTTTCAAAGCTTTCGGGGACAAAAGCTGAGAACGATACTAAAAAAATCGTTATCCTTTCCCACAAGTTTTGAAAGTTTAAAGTTCATTTATTTATTAACTTTTAAACTTTCAACACAATGAAAAAACTGACTTTGTTTTTTGCAGTAGTGATGCTGACTGCTGCTTCCTTTGCACAGGGAATTGAGTTCACCCAGATTCAGAACTGGACAGGAACAGGCAACAATGTGGCCATGTTGATTTTTGATTTCAATGACGGACAAAATCCCGATTGCTGGGCTTTCGGATATCGTTATGAGGGAACAAAAACAGCTCAGGATATGCTTATGGATATCGCTGCTGCCAATGCAGGTTTTAGCGTCAATTTAACCGGAGGATTTCTCAATGACATTATTTATTACTCTCAGGAAGGTATTGCCGGTTCGCCATTTTACTGGATGACATTTGTATATAACGACACTACGTGGGAGATGAACTGGGACGGAATAGCCGAAGTTCTCACCGACAGCATGTTTTTCGGATGCTCCTATTCAGATGTGGACACAGCATGGAATCCCCTGTATCTTCCTGAAAACCCAACACCCGCGCCAAATAACACTCTTATCACAGATTATTCAAATATCAACGTTTCTGTGTATCCAAATCCCACATTCGATTATCTGACAATCAGCACTAAAACAACGTTTTCTTACATTGAAGTATTCGATCTTTCGGGGCGTTTGCTCATAAGTGACAAATTTGAAAAAAACATTGTAAATTTGAATGTGAAAGATTTATCATCCGGTGTGTTTGTTATGAAAGTCCATTCAACTCAAGGCAATACAGTGATTCAATTTGTTAAACAATGAGAAAATTTATCCTTGCAGGAATAATTTTTATCTGGGGTCTGCAGGCAGCAGCGCAATATCCGCCTGCTGCCGGTCAGCCCGGATCAACAGCAATTCATACCGACAGTTCATGTTTTGTTGCATGGGCAACACATTGCATTGTGAACAGAGGATATGTGAATTTGTCTGATACAAACATCACAGCCGGTGGATCAAACAGAGCTTCATACGGAATTCCTGCCGATGCTGTGGGAAAAGCCAATAATTCAGTTGTTAGTCTTGGTGATAAGGGAGTGGCAATACTGACTTTTGAATTTCCTCTTGTCAATGGACCAGGATGGGATTTCGCTGTGTTTGAAAATGGACTTAATGATTTATTTCTCGAACTTGCATTTGTTGAAGTCAGCTCCAACGGTATAGATTTTTTCAGATTTCCTTCTGTTTCACTCACTCAAACTGATATGCAAACAGCCAGTTTTGGAGAAACAGATCCAACAAAAATCAACAATCTGGCCGGAAAATACAGAGTAATGTATGGAACACCCTTCGATCTGGATGAACTTGACAATGATCCACTACTTGATAAAAATCATATCACACACGTGAAAATCATTGATGTGGGTGGCTCTGTCAATCCTCTTTATGCGTCATGGGATTATCCGGGCAACATCATCAACGACCCCTTCCCTACTCCATTTGAAAGTTGCGGTTTCGATATGGATGCTATTGGTGTCATCAATAATACTCAAACTTTTTTACAAAGTAATGAAAAAGGCAAAACACATGTGTATCCCAATCCTGCATCTGAAACAATCTGCCTGCCCATGCAAGACATTGAAAATGAGGCAATTCAGATGTATAATACTTTTGGGCAACTTGTTTCAGTTGGAAGTTTGAGATCAAATTGTCTTGATATCACGCATTTGCCTCAGGGGATATATTTCTTAAGAATTGAAAAAAAAGATGGAGTGATATACACATCTGTATTTGAAAAATTATGATAATCCGAACTGGTTTTCTGTTTTTGATATTTTTTTCTGCTCAATTGGGAAATGCCCAGCAGATTAAAGATACAATTATGCTTGCTCCGGTTGACATATTTGCACAACAGAATAAACTTACTCAATTGAGTCATATTGACTCGCTTAGCAGTATCAGAGTGAGCCTCACATCAATGAATGACCAGCTGAAAACCTATACTCCGGTTTTTATCAAAGAGTATGCACCAGGGGGAATTACCACACTGGCTTTCAGAGGAACTTCAGCTTCACATACCATGGTGTTATTTGACGGTTTTCCGGTGAATCCGGCCATGAGTGGACAAGCTGACTTTTCAACCATGCCACCTTATCTG
Organism: uncultured Bacteroidales bacterium; assembly: GCA_964526285.1. Taxonomy (GTDB): domain Bacteria; phylum Bacteroidota; class Bacteroidia; order Bacteroidales; family DTU049; genus CAYMAZ01. The sequence goes on from CAZGIW010000099.1 coordinate 4,895, forward strand.
TATGATCGGGTTCAGATTATCGGAAACCCCGAATCACTGCTTTATCATCCTGAGGCATTGGGTGGCGTTGTTTCAATGTTTACCAATCCCAACGAAGAAACTGAGCAACAATTGCGTTTTCGTTTAGAAACGGGAAGTTTTGGCAATTATGGAGGAGGACTGCATCTGCACAAAAAAATTGGAAAATTTCTTTTACGCGGAAGGGCATATTATCATATCGCAGAGAATAATTTTAGCTATCTCAACAATTCACTGCCCACCCGTCCTGTGGAAAAGAGAATCAGCGCGAGATTTGAAAAATACGGACTGATGCAGGAATTGTTTTTTGTGGATAAAAAACACATCGCTTTCCTGAAAGTGACTTCGGTTGACAATCTGAATAATCTGCCAGCCTCACTACTACAACCACAATATGAGAACAATGAATATTTTGAGAATGGAATTTTCAGGATAACAGGAGGATACACCCGTTCACAAAACAAATATTTCCTTTCTTTAAAGACAATGTATAGCAAAGAAGAATGGGAATACCTCAACCGTTCTGCTAATATTAAAGGAATCAATACAATTCATACATATGCAGCCATTGCAGACTGGCAGTATGTTTTCAACAGTAAGCATGATATGAAACTACAATGGTTTTCTGATTATCAGCAGGCAAGTAGTCCAAATTATATTCTGTTGCCGGACATGCAAACCCACAGACTTTCCGCTACTGGCAATATATCATATAAAAAATTCCGCTTTCAGCCTGTTATATATTTTATAAAGAAAGATAAAAGAAATCCAGCTGCCGGAGGGGCATTCATTGTTGAAAGGAACTTGATGAAGGACAAAATCACATTGACAGTATCAGGCGGAAGAAGTATCCGTTATCCGGGATTCAATGATTTGTACTGGTATCCCGGAGGCAATCCTTTGCTTTTACCCGAAACTTCCAGATCTTTAAGCAGCGCTTTTGAACTCAGACCAAAAAAATGGTGGGCAATGCGCATGGGAGCGACAGTGCATGATGTGGACAACTGGGTGGTGTGGCAGCCAACTGCCAATTCATCAGTATGGAGTCCCGTCAATGTGAAACATGTTGTCAGCAAATCGGCTGATTTTCTCAATGTGCTGGAGATGAACATCCTTGTATTTAAAGTGCATTCTGTGTTTTCTTACAGTTATTGTCAGTCTCTTGACAAAAGCGAAGTTGCTTCACCCACTTATGATGCCCAGCTCATATATGTCCCCATGCACAACGGTTCACATTTACTGGATGTTTCATACAAAAAACTAAAACTGAGTTTCCGTTCTTCATATACAGGAAAGCGTTACACTCGTGTTGATAATCTTTCATATATGCCTGCTCATTTTCATCATGATGCCCTGTTTTCATATGAATGGAAAAAGGGAAAAGTAATGAGCGAGCTATTTGCCGGAATATATAATTTTACAGGAGAAAACTATCAAATCATAGCCTGGCAACCAATGCCCCGAAGGAATTTTAGGGTTGGAATAAGTGTGAAGTTGTGAAGGATTTATGGGAGAATAAATGCTTAATGTCAGACAAAAGAATAATTGAATAATAGAACAAACGAATTGAGAACTTAGAACAATATGTATAAAAAAAACCTTAAAATCTTTTTCAGATTTGTCCCATAGAGAAGCCTATTGCTTTACATTATTCATATAACCCATGCCATAGAAAAAATAAAATATGAAATAGAAAATATTTACAACACGAAAAGGGCTGAAGTACACATCACTCTTACTTCTCAGTTCGATTATTCTATTATTCTTCGGTTCAAAACCCTATAACCAACACAAAATGAAAAGCGTATTCATATATTTTTTCAGTCTGATCATAGTCATAATCTCTTGCCGAAGGGGAGATTTTGGAGAGGTGAGGCCCAACCATCCTCTACCTCAGTTTAGCTCTGACGGTGTGTGGATTGCCAACGAAGGATTGTTTGGCTTCGGAAACGGAGAAATTAGTTTTATTGATATGACCAAAAAACAAATTTTCAACGGAATGTTTTCAGCTGCCAACGGAATCACTCCGGGTGATATCCCATTTCATTTGCTTGTGGACGATGAACTTATTTTACTTTCGGTCAACAATTCTGAAAGGGTATGGATTGTCAGCTACTATGATTTTTCCGTACAGCACAATATTCCACAAATCATATCTCCTCGATACATTGAAAAAGTTGCACATAAAAAATATGCTGTTTCATCATTTGCCAACGACAGTCTGTATTTTATTGATATGACTTCCGGTTTGCCGGTTGTTTCACCCATGTACACTGGGAAGTCAACTGAAAGTTTGATTATGCATGGCAATTTTCTCTATGCTGCCAACTGGTCGGCCTATGGAGGTGATTTTGACAACACAACAGTGCAACTGATTAATCCTTTCACACAAACCATTGAAAAACAGATTCAGGTGGGAAAAGAGCCCAACAGCATGGCCATTGACAAAGACGGAAATCTATGGGTATTGTGTAGTGGCGGCTATATGAATGAAGAAAAACCACGACTGTGTGTTGTTAGCACACTAAGCAATTCAGTCATACGAGAATATGAATTTTCTGATATTTCTCAATCGCCCTTTTCTCTGTCAATCAGTGCAGATGGAGACATAGTTTATTTTATCAATGAGCATATTTATAGAATGTACATCTATGATTTGGCTTTACCGGGAACAGAGTTTATCCGTGCCGACGGCGGTAATTTATACAGTCTCAATGCCTCAATGTACAGCAATATGTTATTTGTCAGCGATGCCGGTAATTATCAGTTGCCTGGTAGTGTGTTTATTTACGATGCATGGGGCAACCTGCTGCAGCAATATACAGCAGGAATAATCCCGGGCGCGATGATTGTGAATCAGTGATAAACTCTATTTCTGAATACTCCAGATTTGTTCAGGATTTTTTTCCTTAAACTTCAATAATCCTGATTCTTTATTGAAAAACACCTGTGAAATGTTTGAGTTTGTATCTTCATTGTTTATGACAACCACTTCTTTATAGGTTGTATCGCCAATTATTAAGTCGCCAACAGCATGTGCGTATGGAATCTGATTAATATACGGAAGTTCATTTCGGAAATCAAACTCAAATTCAAAGCCTTTCACATTGTATCTGAAATACTGCATATCTGAGACGTCTGACTGCTCCATTTGCAAAAATCTGAATCGTGTGCTGCTTTGATTCACTGTTGCCATTGCCTCAACAGAGTTCAGGCAGGGACAAATCTTTTTCGGTTCGCTGCAATCAATGGTGTACACTTCAGAAAGAACAATCTCACGAATGATGATGCTGAAGGTATCATCAGTTATATTTTTAAACACCAATGTATCAGGCTGTTGATAAGGAAATTCTGCAAAATCAGCCATGTCAAAGGCAGGACATTCCTTTTCTGTTTTACATGCTGCCAAAATCAGTGAGCAGCACAAAATAAAAACAGGCAATCTCAATTTCATTAATTAGTCTTTGACGATGGTAAATGTGCCAGGATTTCCGGGTGTGCTATTGAATGACTGTTCAAATGTTCCTGACAATTGAGATGTCCATGTCAAATCATATTTATCTTCGCCTGAAACCTGAAATTTAATTGTTGCAGTATTATTTCCTGTTTTGTTATATGTGAAACTAAAATCGTCCACACCTGTTAATGCTGCCATTCCTGAGCTTTCAATTTCTGAAAAATACCATTCATTTGTAGGCCCTCCTGTTTCAGAAAGTGTCAGAGTAAGTTTTCCCCATTCTACACTGGAAATTGCAAAAATATCTTCTTCTTCTTCCGGCTCACATGAAATCATCAGAAATGCACTTCCGACAATAAGTAACGATAATAAAAATACAATGTTCTTTTTCATAAGCTTTCTTTTTTTATTAGGTTTGTCCAAAATTAAATGATTTTTACAAAAACACAGCAATAAAATTTGTTAAAAAATCAATATTTTTCTTCAGTGAGCCAAAGACCTTCCACAGGGACATTATCAATATATGTTTTTCCCTTTTGTTTGGTTTGATTCACTCTATCGAGCCATACAATTCCATTAAGATGATCTATTTCATGTTGGAAAATATGAGCTGTATATTCATGTGTAATCTTTTCGGTAACAATTTCACCATCTCTGGTAGTATATTGCACCTCAACCCAAATGGCTCTGTAAGACTGACCGCTCAATCCGGGAATGGAAAGACATCCATCGGGGCGCATTTTAAATGTGTCAGCATAAGCAGTGATATATGAGTTAAGATACACTTCAAATGGAGCACCTGTTTTGTCATAGCGTTTAACCCAAATTATGCGTTTGAGGATTCCAACTTGGGGAGCAGCAATACCAACGCCGGGATGGGCAGGGTCGGTCACAGTTTTGTACATTCTGTTAATCAGATAGTCAATATTTGGATCATTGAGAAAATTCACATTTGAACTGTTTTTACGCAATATCAAAGAATCTTCAGGAATAAACCAGTTGAGCAGTCTCATGCTCTGGTCTTCATTACCCGATTGAATGATTTCTGTCTGGTCTTTTGAAAAATTTCCCACATGATCACTGTTCTTCTGACAGGAAATTATCCATCCAATGGTAAAAAAAGGGAGAATCATTAATAAAAACAAATACGCTGAAGACTTAAAGATGTGTTTCATAAAGACATATTTTTTACAAATTTAATCATAAATTCACAATGCGGAATTATTTTTCCTCACAAACACAGAAAAATTTTGTAATTTTATGCAAAAATTTTAACACTATGAAACTTTTTCCATCACACGTTTATGAAGCACGCCGTGAAAAATTTATGCAAAAAATCAATAATGGCATTGTCATTTTTCCAGGCAACAATGAATCTCCCATGAATTATCCTGCCAACACTTATCATTTCAGACAGGACAGTACTTTTTTATATTTTTTCGGATTAAATTTGTCCGGACTTGGAGCCATCATTGACATTGACAAACAAACTACCACTATTTACGGCAACGATGTGGACATTGAATCCATCATCTGGATGGGACCACAACCTTCAATTGCAAGCTTGGCAGAACAAGTTGGCATAAAACAAACAAAACCTTTTGCAGCATTTGAAAACGATATCAATGAAGCAATTCTGGCACAGCGCAAAATTCACTATTTACCTCCCTACAGGCATGACAATATGATGATGCTCAATAAATTGCTAAAAATTCCTTTCGCTGAATTGAAGGCACAGTCATCAGAAGAGGCAATAAAGGCTGCAGTTTCATTGAGAGAAATCAAAGACAGTTATGAAATAGCAGAAATGGAAGAAGCAGCCAAAACAGGATATGAAATGCATATGGCAGCAATGAAAATGGCACGTCCCGGAATGTACGAGCGCGAGATCGCCGGTATTGTTGAAGGAATTGCCCTAGGTGGGGGCGGCAATGTTTCATTTCCTGTGATTTGCTCCATACGTGGCGAAACACTTCACAATCATTATCATGGCAATATCATGAACAAAGGGGATTTGCTTTTGCTTGACTGCGGTGCTGAAACCCAAATGAATTATTGTAGTGATTATACACGCACTATGCCTGTAAGCGGAAGTTTCACCAATCAGCAAAAAAACATTTACCAAATAGTGGTTGATGCCAATAACAAAGCATGTGATTTGGTGAAACCAGGTATGGTAAACCGCGAAATACATCTTGAATCATGCAGGGTGATTGCATCAGGACTTAAAGACCTGGGGCTGATGAAAGGAAATGTGGAAGATGCCGTTATGAACGGTGCCCATGCATTGTTTTTTCCTCACGGACTTGGACATATGATTGGACTGGATGTTCATGATATGGAAGATTACGGAGAAAATTATGTTGGTTATGATGATGAAATTAATCGAGCCACACAATTTGGCACTGCTTATGTCCGGCTTGGCAAAAGACTGAAAGAAGGTTTTGCTCTGACTATTGAACCAGGCATTTATTTCATTCCCGCCCTCATTGAAAAATGGAAAACCGAACATGTACACGAATCCTTTATCAATTATTCTGAAGTTGAAAAATACATCGGATTTGGCGGAATCAGACTTGAAGACGACGTGCTTGTTACAGCAAGTGGAGGCAAATTTATTGGTGACAGGTTGCCAATCACCATAAAAGAAGTTGAAAAAGCCATGAAGGGATGATGCAAAAAAAAGAGGCTTTAATTAATAAAGCCTCTTTTTATTTAATATTCGCTAATTTTACACAAATAACAATTGCGCCAGTATAAATATTGGAAGCAGAACAATTATTGAGAATTTAAACATATAAGCAAAAAAGCTTGGCATTGGGATTTTGTTTTCCTCAGCAATTGCTTTGACCATAAAATTGGGTCCGTTACCGATATATGTCATTGCACCAAAGAACACAGCTCCCAATGAAATTGCTATCAAAATCAGTTCATCTATCTGTGCAACATAAACGCATTCTCTCATACTCATATCAAGACCACAGGCCATTTGATAGAAGGACACTGCAGTGGGAGCATTGTCAAGGAAGGCACTCAAACCACCGGTTGCATAGTAAAATTGGGCAGGTGTTTCAACACCAAACGAAGCTGCATTGGCTTTAAGATAAAGAAGTGCTGGCACCATAGTAACAAAAATTCCTATAAATAAAAATGCAACTTCAAGAATTGGAGTCCATGTGAATGAATTCGCTTTACGTGTAAGTTTAGGAGTGTATGCCAAAGAAAGTCCGGCACAAAGCAACATAGCTCCTTCGCGAACAAAACCTAAATAATGATTATCATGTATTGCTGGAATAAAATTGGCATTCAAAAAAGCAACTGATGCAACAACACCCAACAAACAAATAAAATTCATTTTACCTTTCATGCGGATAGGCTGAACATCCGTTTTATCAAATGCAATATCTTCGGGTGCTTCTTTTTTGTAATAATAGGAATCCACAAAGAAATAGATAATCAGCAACATTCCATTAACAAAAGCCCATTCTGGTAGTAAATGGAAAAACCACTCAAAAGGAGCACCTCTGAGATAGAGCAGAAACAAGGGAGGATCGCCAAGTGGAGTGAGCAAACCACCGCAGTTGGCAACAATGGCAATGAAAAACAGAATGGTATGTACTTTAAACTTTCTTTGAGAGTTGGTTCTGATAACAGGCCTGATGAGCAACATGGCAGCACCTGTGGTTCCCATAAATGATGCAAGAACACCACCTATTGCCAAAAATTTAAGATTTGTCATTGGTTTCGCCTCAATATCACCACTGAGATGAATACCTCCGGTGATGACAAACAAAGAGCCAAGAAGGATAATAAAGGGGATATAGTCAAACACAACCTGATGTATCAGATCGTGTGAGTGTTGCTCGGCAATAAGCCAAATGGCAGTGGGAATACCAAGAACAACAGAAACGATGAGCTTATTATTATTGTTCTCCCACCAGTGGTGGAACAACAGAGGTCCCACGGCAATCATGAGTAACATCAGGACAAAGGGAATCATTGCCCACATGGGAATGGCGTGCAAAATTTCAGTATGTTCCATATCAGATTTATTTTTATGCCGCAAAAATAGCAGGTTTTTTTATTTGGAAGTACTTTTTTGAAAAAAAAATCAGTGTATTACTTGTTTTGTTTTGCAACTTTTTTGACATAAAATCAGTAAAATACTTTTTATCAACAACAAAAAATAAAAATTATATACATTTCCTTCATTTTCTATACCTTATTCAAATCATATTCCCACAAACACATATATATTTTAAATACATATAAATATTTTATCTTCATAATTCTTGCACTTTTATCATATCCATTCAAACAACCAAAGAATCATTATCTTACAAACAAAAACTGTCTTAACCTCGTATTTTCAGGAAGATACATTCGTTAAACACCAATGAATTCACAAATAAGAAAATAAATAACGTCAATAAAAAAATGCCTTTAACAATTTTTAACATTTTTTTTTTAATTATTAAACTTTATCATATTATATTTGTCAAAAATAAAGTAATTACAAAACCCTCCCATATGAAATCAAAAATATTTACTCTCACAATTCTGGCTTTTTTTATTTGTCTTTTCTCTTTTGCACAGACTGATAATGAGCCATACACCAAAAAGTCGCCAGGTGATAACAATGCAACCAACTGCTGCAGCAAAAATGTGCCATCTTCCCAGTTTCAGATGCGCTACGGCAACACCATCATTAATCACAGATATACTGATGATCTTGATCTGGCAGTTAAACAAGCGTCAGACATGGGGATACCAATTCTTTGGCATCCTGAAGCAAAAAAAT
>CAZGIW010000100.1:0-13164 GCA_964526285.1 uncultured Bacteroidales bacterium
ATACCCGTTGACAAAATATATCTCATATGGCTGTATCACATGAGGATGATGCCCCATAATGATATCTGCTCCACCCTCAACCAGTTTCCTCGCAATCAAAACCTGTGAAACATGAGGATACATTTCATATTCTGCACCCCAATGCAATGATATGATTTTTATATCAACTCCATCCGCTTCCATTTCTTCCAGTACAGCAAGAATTTCCCGAAGGTCGGGTTCATCACTTCCTACAGGTGCAATTCCGGGAAGAATATTCACCTTCATTCCCGATTTTTTCAGCTTTTTCCCAATATTCACACCCCAACAGCCAGCATAAAACCCAAACTTAATGTCATTTTCAACAAAACTAACCCATAGCTTTTCGTCTGGAGAAAAAGTTACTCCTGACACAAGGATTCCCTTGCTGCAAAGAAAATCAAATGTGGCTTTGGCTCCTTTCTCTCCCATGTCAAGCACATGATTATTGGCAAAAGACAATGCTCTGAACAAAGGCTGACCGTCAATATGCCTGAATGAGGTAACCAAACCAGTATCTGCATTGTATTTCACGTAATCAGGAAAAAAGCTTCTGACACGCCTGTTTTCAGCAACCGGACTTTCAAGATTGCCCAACCAGAAATCATATTTTCTCATTTCGTGCAGAAGCAAAATATCCACAAAACCATTCCAGTTGTTGCGTATCCACATCAAATCTCCAAGCATACCAAAACCAACAAACTGCTCATTATCACGACCTTTATTCTGAGTCAATACAAATTCAAACAATTTTTCCTGATTTTCAAAATACTTAATTCCTGCAGTGTGGTATGTTGTTCTTTTGTTTTTATACTTTCGAAAATACTTCACAGAATTGAAGATAAATTTTGCCGGACTTGCTCCCTCTGCTCTGAATTTTGAATACGAACGGGGTTTTTCATCATCCTGAAAATAATAAGGAAAATGATTGCCATCATTCTGACACAACACTCTCAGGCTGACAAACAAAAACAAAAAAACTGGCAATATTCTTATCATAGAATTTCTAATTTTTTTTCAATGACATTCTGATGATGAATACGCCACCTATGAGCAGCACTATAGTTGTTGAAAAACATGCAACATAACCAAACTGCTGATAAATCCATATTCCAAGTATGGGTGCAGGAATGGCTCTCACACCAGTAAGAAACAAATGCACATTCTGAAATCTGGCTGCATCACGGTCTTTTCCGAAATAGGCTGAACCGATGTTCCACAACAAAGACATTGTTGCTGCGAACATCCCGTGAAACACCAGGGCAACAATCATCACATGAAACACTTTAATATTGAGAAAATAGAAATGCGTTGGCATCAATCCCGTGAGCAGAACAAAAAGAAAATAAAACAGCAACGAAAGGAAGGTGATGATTCCAAACCTCATGGGACCTGCTTTTCCAAGCAATTTTCCCATAAAAGGCAGGGCAGCAATGGCGATAATATTGTACACATTTCTGTAAAATGCCACACTTGAATAATTCAAATCAAGAATTTCTTTGTAGAAAATATTGATTGAAGGCGTGCCAATCATAAATGACAATCCGTAAAACATAAAAGCTATCTGAAACAACAAAAAAGGCTTGTTCTTTCTCAGTGTTCCCACAATTTCATCCATGGCTGAACTGAAGATGCTTTTTCTTTCGCTGATCTGTGGGCCCTCTTCCTGTGGTATTTCTTTGAAAGGAATCTTTGTTAGCAGAAAGGCTGAAATCACCGCCAGCACACCAACAACAGGCAGCACATATCTGAAAACCATGGGATCAGTGTCAAGCAGAAAGCCATAGACAAATGTTACTCCCATCATAATAATTTTATTGAGAGATGTGCTCATGCTGTACAACAGTCCGAAATTATGATGCTGATAACTGTTTTTAAGAAAAAAATTGATGTTAGGATAAATGAGCGGATTGGCAAGATAATACAATAAGAACGAACCAAGAAAAGCATAGTTGTAGAACTGTGTTTCAGCCTTGATTTCAGCAGGAAAAAACAAAAAAAGTATAAGGGGAAGTCTGGTCAGGATGGCAGCCCACCTGATTAAATGTCTGATTCGCTTGCCCGAAGTAAACAGTCTGTTCACAAAAGCACTGAGCAGAAACACAAGCATGCTGAACTGAAACAAAAATGCCAGTTGCATTGGCTTTCCTGCCATACTTTTTATAAATACAAATTCATTGAGTGCAAGCACACCAAGTATCACCCCTTCAATTGATGAGTAGGCAAGATGTATCCTGAATGCTATTCTTTCCCTAGGGTTCAGCGAGAGATTGAACAGGCTTTTTTTCATCAGAAATACATCAGTTTATTCCTTGATAACTTCTCCCTGAATATACAAAACAATTACCGGTTTTTCAGGGTCATTGGTATGCAAAGTGATATTATGATGTTGATGACCACTGCGACCGGCAGTATTAAACTTCACGTGAATCTTACTGGTTTGTCCCTTTTTGAGTGTTGTCAATTCAGGTTCACTTCCGGTGCAGCCACAGCTGGGTTTTGTTTTCAAAATTTTCAAAGGGTCTTTCCCTTCATTTTTAAAAATGAAATCATACTCAACCAACTCTCCACTTTTCACCTGTCCGTAATTATAAATTTCATTTTCAAAAACGATTTTGGGAGCACGTGCCTTTTGCTTTTCAGTCATTGCTGAAAAATCATAATTGATGTTTGCTGAAATATAGATCAGTTTATCAGGCAATTCAGTGTCACTTGTTTCAATATTGAATCTGTCAAACACATAGCCAAAATCATCCCTTTTTTCAGCATTGTATGTTATCACAATGATCCCTTCTTCATCATGATTGATGGTCTGTGGAATAATCTCAACGGTAAGAAAATCAGGCAAATCCTTCACTCCTTTAATGGTTATTGCTGTTTTTGTTTCATTATAAAAACCAAGCGTATCAGTTTTAATTTGCTTGTTTGTCATTTCCTGAAAGGCAAGATGATTGGTTTTAAATCTCAGATTACCGATTTTGCTTGGATAATAATCTGCCTTTGTTTTGGGTTTGGGAGTGACATCTCCTTTGATAGTAAGCACAATGGTAGATTGATTGGGGTCATTGGAAGTAACCGAAACGCTTTTTGCAAATTTTCCAGGCCTGTTGGCAGGATTATAGGTTGCCTCAACAGTTCCCTGGGCACCTGGTGCAACAGATTCTTTTGTGTAGTTTGATGCAGTACATCCGCATGATGCACGCACCGAAGTAAGTGTTAATGGTTCATTTCCTGTATTGGTGAAAGTGAAAACTGCCAGTTGTGGCCCGTTTTCCTCCTTAATGGTTCCATAATCATGAACAACCGATTCGAACTTGATTTGCGGTTGTGCATATGCACCAATTGAGCAAACCAAAACAACCAATACGAATAAGATTTTTACTGTCTGTTTCATAATAGAGCTAATTTTTTTCAAAGGTATAAATTTTTGAAATTTGAAATTTATTTTTTTTAGAAAAAAAATAACTACTGTCCGACAAATAATAATCATTATTCAGTTTTATCTTGTTAATCCGCATAATAATAACTATTCATTTTCAAGGAGGGTCACTTTTTCTTTTTGCCACTAAAACACAGAATTACACAGAAACTATATGTTTGAATTTGTAGAATTTAGTGATCCCGTAGCGAAATAAATGTTTTTGTTTAATCGTACAGTAGTAATATATATATATATATATTGTTCTCCTATTGCCAAAGGCAGGCTGCATGGCAACAGCATTGATGTTTCAGGTTTTTCGCAGGGCATGTATCTCCTCACCATAGAAACTGGTGGGCACAGGCACAGTGTGAAATGGGTGAGGGAGTGAAAAAAGACTTGATAAACTTCCTTAGTAGATTTCTACAACAACTCCATCCCGTCAAAATTGCCCGAGCTCATGTACAATATCACTGTGTTGGACTGAATGTGCTTATGTATTTCTTTTTTAAGTAGTTGTGCATCTGTAAACACCTTAAGTTCTGTATTTCCAAATCCGGCAATGATATCATCAGTCCTTGGCATTTCAAGTTTTTTCATTTCCACAGCATGAGGATTGAAATACAGCAAAGGCACATCACACCGATTCATGCTTCCTTTGTAATGTGGCAAAAATTCCTTTGATAAGCTACTAAATGTATGCAGTTCAAGACATGCAATAAAATGATATTCAGCAAACTGCTGTCTCACGGCTGCAATGGTGGCCTCAACCTTGCTGGGGGCATGGGCAAAATCACGAAAAACTGTCAGTCCGTCTTTTTCATGTATTTTGGTCAGCCTGTTGTATGCTCCCTCCCATGTTGCAATGTGGCTGTAAAAAGTTTTTGCATCAATTCCGGCTGTCTCACACACAAGACGTGCAGCCTCAATATTGAACAGATTGTGATTGCCAAAAACTTCAAGCTTTACTTCGCCAAAATCTGTTTGCAAATATGTTTTGCCGTTTTCTATTCTATGCGCCGGCAAATAGTAAGGAATTCTTTCAATATCCTGTCTGCTGTTTTGTGCAACTTTTATCACTTCTGTGTCATCATCACAGTATATAAGCTTGCCTTGGGTTTCAATCAGGTCGGCAAAAATTTCAAACTGTTTCACATAATCATCAAATGTTTTAAACACATTGATATGGTCCCAAGCAATGCCACTAATAACGGCCACATGGGGTTTGTACAGATGAAACTTTGGTCTTGGATCAATTGGCGAAGTGAGGTACTCATCTCCTTCGATAATAATCATTGGTGCAGTGTGAGAAAGTCTCACATTCCCATCAACACCGGGCACCGAAGCTCCCAGCAGATAGTCAGTGTCCATGCCGCTATGTTTCATCACATGCAGAATCATACCGGTGATGGATGTTTTTCCATGACTTCCGCCCACCACAATGCGGATTTTTTCACGGGCATGTTCGTATATAAATTCAGGAAAAGAATAAATTTTCAAGCCCAGCTGCTTTGCTTTTTCAAGTTCGGGGTTATCAATACGTGCATGCATTCCCAGTATCACTGCATCTATTTTTGAAGTAATTCTTTCCGGAAACCATCCCTCCTGCTCAGGCAGTAACCCATAGGTCTGCAGATTGGATTTTGATGGATTAAATATTTGGTCATCTGAGCCGGTGACGGAATGTCCGTTTTTATGGAGTGCAATTGCCAGATTGTGCATGGCTGCTCCCCCTATGGCAATAAAGTGATAGTGTTTCATAAATTAAGTTTTTGTTTCACAGAAAAAGTCATTCCATGTTCGCGGGGATGCATTTCCATCAGTCCGAGTGCTATGAAGTCAGAAATAATATCCTCTGCCGCAGTACTTTTGAGTTCTGTAAGTTTTACAATTTCTTCAATTGTATATTGTGCTTTCACATTAAGATGACTGAACACCAATTGTTCGTGTTTATTAAATACAATGGTTTTTGAATTTGTGCTTTGTTTTTTCTTCCATGCTTTTTCCCACACATTACCTGCAACAATATTCTGGTCTAAATATCTCAACCACACTTTCCATTGCCCGTCGTCGGCTTGTGCTTTCCACATTTTTTTCTGATCAGCTTCAACAACGACTTCGAGCACCTGTTTATCCTTTTCAGGCTCCCAAAGGCGAAGTTTGAATTTAATTTCAGGTTTGCAATACATTGATGCGGCAGCATCAACCATATAAATCTCCTCTTCAGATCTGACACCGGCAATTTTTCCGTTGTCCTTCACTCCCACCAACAATGTTCCTCCGTCGGTATTGGCAAAAGCCACCAATGATCGTGCTATTTTTCGACTGTCGGTGATAGCAAATTTAAAATCAAGTTGTTGATGCTCACCCTGTGCAATAAGTTTGTTCAGATAAATCAGTTCTTCTTTATATGAGGGCTTCATCACTTTATTGAATATGATGACAAAGTTATGAAATTTTGCAACTTCTCAGCAAAAATCCAATTCATTGTTAGGGGTTACTCTGACCACAATTTATCACTGCAAGACAGATTTAACAAACGGTATTCAATTGTAGTAGCCGAAAATAAAAAAGGCTGTTTTCCTCAAACAGCCTTTTTCAAAAAATTTTATTCCCCCTGCAACACTTTAATTCTTTCCTCCACTTCTTTGTATTTGTCATTCATTGATAGACGAAGATACAATTCGCGTAAAGAGACAAGAGTATAAATATCATCAGGATTAATTTCGCTTGCTTTTTCCAAATACGGAATGGCTCTGTTCCACATTTCTTTAAATTTTTCTTCAATTTTTGCATATTCCTTAAAATCTTGAATATCTTGTGCAATCTGGAACAATCTTGCCCCCTCATTAAAGAATAATGCTCCAAGATTGTAATATGCATCAAAATAATCAGGGTCCAGAGTTACTGCCTGCAGATAGGATTTTTCGGCCTTTTCAATTAATTCCATTCTTTCTTCATCACTAAACAGTGAGTCTCTGCTCATTTGATCATAATTACTTCCAAGACTAAGATAAAGTAGTGGGTTTTCAGGATTCTTTTCAATTGCATTTTCCACTGTTTTCAGAGCATTTTCAAAATCACCCATGCTGACATACACATTGTTTTCAGCAAAAACAAAGTTCAAATCATCAGGAAACTTTGTTTTGCCACCCTTCACAACCTGCAATGCCTTTTGATAGTCTTCTTTTTTTATGTACAAATGCGCCAAATAGCTATACACCATGGGGTTCATATAATTTATTGTCACCAGTTCTCTGAGATACTGAATTGCTTTATCGTCCTGCTCCAGTTGAATTGCACAGAGGGCAGCATTGAACGTTGCAAGAGAATCCTTCATATTAAAAATGTTTGAAATCTTCTTGGTTTTTTCAAACTGTTCAAGAGCGCTTTCATATTGTTGTATATAGAACAATTCAACTCCTTTATTATAATATTGTTCACCAATAATAAAAAGGCCAACCTCAGCTTTGGGAGGATTGGCTGTAGGTTGAATATAATCCTTATCAATTTCAATTGATTTCTGATATGCATCGTATGCTTCCTGGAGAGGGTCTGGATGAAGCTCTTTATACTTTTCGTTTTCAGTTGCACTGATTGCAAGATACACATTTCCTTTGTAGAGCCATGTTTTAGCCTGATTAGCAGTTTGTGGATGCAAAATTGCAGCGTCAATGTTTTCTTTTGCTTTATCCAGTTGCCCGTTTCTGAGATAGTTGTATGCATTCACGACTTTGTTGTTTTGGGAAAAAACAGCAAATGCAAATAAAATCAACCCTGTTAAAACACATAATTTTTTCATAACGTTATTTTTTTTTTGTTTACAAAAGTATAATAAATTGTAAAATAAACAAACACTTTGCCAAATAACGATGCAAATGTATGATTATTTCATATTATTGCTCACTTTCTTCAAGTTCTTCTTCAGATTCACTATCTGTTTCTTCAATTTCCTCATCGTCAGTTTCAAGTTCAGCTTCTTCCATTTCGGGCAAAACCTCTGCATTGGGATCAATTTCAACAACTTCTTCTTCATCATCCCTTTCTACTTTGGCGATTGAGCCAATTTCATCGTTTTTGCTCATATTAATCAATCTCACTCCCTGAGTTGCTCTTCCCATTGTGCGCAAATCGCTCACATGCATCCTGATAATAATGCCTGATTTATTGATAATCATCAAATCATCCTCATCGGTCACATTGAGAATTCCAACCAGCATCCCTGTTTTATCAGTGATGTTCATTGTTTTCACTCCCTTCCCTCCACGATTGGTAATTCTGTATCCTTCAATTTTGGATCGTTTTCCATAACCTTTGTCAGAAACCACAAGTAAATCAGAATTCAAGTCAGATACACATGCCATTCCAACAACTTCATCGTTTTTACCTGCCAGTTTCACCCCTTTTACACCACTTGCTCCTCTTCCCATTGGACGCACTTTTGATTCATTAAATCTGATGGCGCGTCCTGACCTGAGAGCCATCACAATTTCATCAGCACCACTTGTAATAGAAGCCTGAAGCAATTGATCATCTTCCCTTATATTGATTGCAATAATTCCGTTTTGTCTTGGTCTTGAATACGCTTCAAGCGTCGTTTTTTTAATAATGCCTTTCTTAGTACACATCACAATAAAATTATTGTTGATGTATTCTTCGTTTGCCAGATCTTTTGTATTGAGATATGCACGCACTTTATCATCTGGGTCAATTTGAATCAGATTCTGGATTGGGCGTCCTTTTGATTTTCTGGTGCCTTCGGGAATTTCATACACCTTCATCCAGAACACTTTTCCTTTTTCTGTAAAAAACAGCATATATGCATGCATTGAAGCAACAAACAAATGCTCCACAAAATCCTGATCACGCACAACAGAGCCTTTGTGTCCTTTACCTCCACGATTTTGGCTACGATATTCAGACAACTGAGTTCTTTTAATATATCCCAAATGAGAAATAGTAATCACCATATCTTCATCTGCAATGGTATCCTCAATTCTAAAGTTCTTTCCTTCATAAATGATATCAGTACGTGGCTCATCACCATATTTCTCCTTCATTTCTGCCAGCTCATTCTTTATGATTTCCATACGAAGATCTTCGCTTGCAAGAATTTCTTTCAGTTTTTGAATGAGTTTCATTAATTCATCATACTCTTCCTTGAGTTTATCTCTTTCCAGTCCGGTGAGTGCACGCAAACGCATATCAACAATGGCACGCGACTGAATTTCGGAAAGACCGAATCTTTGCATCAATCCTTCTCGAGCTTCATCAACGGTTTTGGATGCGCGAATAATAGCAATAACCTCATCAATATGATCAAGAGCTATGAGAAGCCCTTCAAGAATATGTGCACGTTTTTCAGCTTCTTTCAATTCAAATTGAGTGCGACGAATAACCACTTCATGCCTGTGGTCAACAAAGTATTTTATTAAATCCTTCAGATTTAAAACTCTGGGACGGCCATTGACCAGTGCAATATTATTGACATTAAATGCAGTTTGAAGAGAAGAATGCTGATAAAGCTGATTAATCACAACATTGGGAATGGCATCATTTCTCAGTTCAAAAACGATGCGCATCCCGTTTCTGTCAGATTCATCGCGGAGATCGCTGATTCCTTCAACTTTTTTATCGTTGACCAAATCGGCGATTTTTTTAATCATTTCAGATTTATTAATCTGATATGGAATTTCAGTAACAATAATTTTTTCGTCTTTTTCTCCTTCATTTTCAAGTTCCCATCTGGCACGCAGCACAATACGCCCTCTTCCGGTGTTAAATGCATCAACCACACCATCATATCCATAAATTATCCCTCCGGTTGGAAAATCAGGAGCTTTGATAAATTTCATAAGTTCTGAAATGGTGATTTCTCTGTTGTCTATATATGCAATAATTCCATCAACCACTTCAGAAAGATTGTGTGGTGGCATATTGGTTGCCATACCAACAGCAATTCCAGACGCTCCGTTGAGAAGCAAATTGGGAATTTTTGATGGTAAAACCGTGGGCTCTTCAAGACTATCATCAAAGTTTAGTTTAAAATCAACTGTTTCTTTGTCAATATCTGCAAGCATTTCTTCAGCAATTTTCTGAAGTCTGGCCTCTGTATAACGCATTGCAGCAGGACTATCTCCATCAACTGAACCAAAGTTACCCTGTCCGTCAACAAATGGATATCTCAACGACCATTCCTGAGCCATACGCACCATAGCATCATATACAGATGTGTCTCCATGGGGGTGATATTTACCCAAAACCTCTCCCACAATACGGGCCGATTTTTTGTATGCCCTGTTTGACATGACACCCAGTTCATACATTCCAAACAATACTCTTCTGTGAACCGGTTTAAGACCATCACGTACATCAGGTAATGCTCTTGACACAATCACTGACATTGAATAATCAATGTACGCACTTTTCATCTGATCTTCTATGTTGACCTGCACAATTCTTTCACGTTCCTGAAAACTCATAATTTTTTTATTTTCAATGTGTTAATAAGTATAAAAAGTCTTTTTTAAGAATGTACGAATTTACAACAAATTCACGACATGAAACACATAAAACCTTAAAAAAATATGAACATTTTTGAACAAAATTATGTTGATAAAAAAATTATAATTGTTTCTGCGCTATGCAACTAAACAATATTTTTGGATTGTCATAATGACATGCAGATAAAAACTGCATTATATTTGTAATCAAACAGCAAAACAAACACCATGAATGCCAAATTTTCACAACAGGTTCAGGACATACTCAACTATAGCAGAGAAGAAGCAAGCAGGCTAAACAATGACTTTCTGGGCATTGAACATCTGTTTCTTGGACTACTGAGAGAGCCCTATGCAATAGCAACACAGGTTCTCATTAATCTTGGGGCTGATCTTTCGGAGCTGAAGCTAAATATTGAAAAGTTTATCCATAAACCTGAAAAAAAACAACATATTTCCAAATCCAATTCAATAAATATCAATAAACAACTTGACCGTGTTCTCAAACTCACCTATCTTGAATCGCGAAATTTTCAAAATGAACTCATCCAAACTGAACATGTTTTACTTGCAATTCTCAGGGATGATGAGAATCTAATTTCCAAACTTCTTGCAGAATATGGCATTTCTTATACTGATGTAAAAAAAGAAATCAGCACCATATTGTCACAGGAGGGCGGAAGTATGCCTGAACAGCCAAAGAGTGACCTTTTTGGTGGCAGTGGTGATGAAGAAGGAGATGAGCGTGAAGAGTTTGGCGGTGGTGTAAAAAAACAAGGCGATCCCAAAAGCAAAACACCTGTTTTGGATAATTTTGGAAGAGATTTGACACTTGCCGCAGAGGAAGGAAGGCTAGACCCCATTATTGGTCGTGACAAGGAGCTTGAACGCATTGCACAAATTCTGAGCAGACGAAAAAAGAACAATCCAGTGCTGATTGGTGATCCGGGTGTTGGAAAATCTGCCATAGCCGAAGGTCTTGCCCTAAGAATTCAAAGTAGAAAAGTTCCACGCACACTGTTTGGAAAACGTTTGATAACACTTGATCTGGCATCACTGGTGGCAGGAACAAAATACAGAGGGCAATTTGAAGAACGTATGAAGGCTGTGCTCAATGAACTGGAAAGGAACAATGATGTCATTCTGTTTATTGATGAAATTCATACAATTGTTGGCGCTGGCGGGGCATCAGGGTCTCTGGATGCTTCAAATATGTTTAAACCTGCCCTTGCTCGCGGAGATATTCAGTGCATTGGAGCAACCACCCTTGATGAATACAGACAGTATATTGAAAAAGATGGGGCACTTGAAAGACGTTTTCAAAAAGTACTGGTTGACCCCACAACTCCCGAAGAAACAATCGAAATTCTGGAAAAAATTAAGGACAGATATGAAGACCATCATTTGGTATCATACACTCCTGAAGCCCTCGAAGCCTGTGTCACTTTGACAGACAGATATATTACTGACCGCGCATTGCCCGACAAAGCAATTGATGCTCTTGATGAAGCAGGCGCACGTGTTCACCTGAAAAACATGAAAGTTCCACCCCGTATTCTTGAAATCGAAGACACCATTGAGGATACAAAAACATTAAAGGCTCAGGCTATTAAAAATCAACAATATGAAGAAGCTGCCAAATTCAGAGATACAGAAAAGGATTTGATATTGAAACTTGAACAGGCAAAAAAACAATGGGAAGAAGAAGCAAAGCTTAACCGTGAACCTGTAACTGAGGAAAATGTTTCTGAAGTGATTGCCATGATGACAGGAATTCCTGTTGTGAAGATTTCAAAAAGTGAAAGCAATAAGCTTTTGGTTATGGGAGATGATATCAGCAATGAAGTCATTGGACAGGAGGAAGCAATTAAAAAAATTGTAAAAGCGATCCGCCGCAATCGCTCTGGATTAAGAGATCCAAACCGTCCCATCGGAAGCTTTATTTTTCTTGGACCCACAGGAGTTGGAAAAACTTTTCTTGCAAAAGTTCTGGCCAAATATCTGTTTGATGCTGAAGATGCACTCATTCGTATTGACATGAGCGAATACATGGAAAAATTTGCTGTGTCACGTCTCATTGGAGCTCCTCCGGGATATGTGGGATATGAAGAAGGCGGCCAACTTACAGAAAAAGTGAGAAGAAAACCATACTCCGTTGTCCTTCTTGATGAAATTGAAAAAGCTCATCCAGACGTATTTCATCTTCTGCTCCAGTTGCTTGATGACGGACTGCTTACTGACAGCATGGGGAGAAAGGTTGATTTTAAAAACACACTTGTCATTATGACTTCAAATATTGGCTCCAGACAACTGAAAGATTTCGGACAGGGAGTAGGTTTCAATACTTCCAGCCGTGAGTCAGGAAAAGGAACTCATGCCAAATCTGTTATTGAAAATGCATTGAAAAAAACATTTGCACCTGAGTTTCTCAACCGAATTGATGATGTATTGATATTCAACAATCTGGAAAAAGAAAATATTGCAAAAATTATTTTGATTGAACTGAAAAAAATGTTCAAACGCGTTTCTGAAATGGGCTATGAAATTGAAATTTCAGATCCTGCCATAGATTTTATTATGGAAAAAGGATGGGATCCGCATTTTGGTGCCCGACCACTGAAACGTGCTATTCAGAAATATATTGAAGATCCTCTGGCAGAAGAACTTATTAAAGGAAATCTTAAAGAAGGGTCTACAATCAAACTGGAGCTTCATCCCAATGAGGAAGAGCTTATAATTGAAGTGAAAGCAGCCAAAGCAGGGAAGAAGAAGTAGTGAAACTAACGGGTCTGGGATAAAAACTGGTGGGCATTTCGGTTTTTTGGAAAGCCTTTTCATGGTCGCTAAACCACAGGGTTGCAATTGTCATTGGCACAAGCTATGCGGCAACCGTGCTCCGGGATAATCACAATAAGCTAATACGGTCATTTTTAGTTCATGATTTTTGTTTTATGAAGGTAATAAGGTTTTTTTTAGTTTCATGCTGGAGTTTGAGGTTCGCATCGCCACGCGTATTTCGACGGAGTTAACAATGCTTGCATTGCTCAACCACCTCAGCATGGCACTCAGCACGGCGCAAAGGGAGCAGGTGTTTACGCTGAAAAACCAAAAATTTAAAAAGTACTATGGCTTTAAGTTTTTCTTAAGGTTTTCAGGCTGAAGGCCTGAATTTACTTCAGCCTGAGGCAACGCCTCAGGACTAAGAGCAACATCCAGTAAGGTTTT
>CAZGIW010000101.1:0-12973 GCA_964526285.1 uncultured Bacteroidales bacterium
TTTTCTTTTTTGCTCATTTCAAACAATTGTGGCTGGTTGGTCAGATTGAACAAATCACCCCTCAGGCGGCTCAATCGTTTCAACTTTGGGTCGTTTTGCGAAATTTCGCTTCTGAAATCTGATTTAATGTCTGCAATCAGACGTTCCATTTCGCGTTTTTCGTCTTTGCTCTGCGCATTGCGGTATGTATCCACCGCTGCACGATAGCTATCAATTGTCCACTTGCTCTTTTTTAAGGCTTGTTTCAGATCCGAATCCAGCGCAAACCGGCTCACCAATGAATTGCCACACTTGATGTTGATGTCAATGTTGGGAAGTGTTTCAAGTTCTGTAGCGTTTTTATAGTAGGCGTTTTTCAAAAGTTCAATCCATAGTCGCAAACGGCAAATTTTCACCGAATTTGGGTTGATGTCTACACCAAAAAGACAGTTTTCGATAATGGTTTGCTTTTCGTGGAAGAGTGTTTCCTGTATGCGTTGGCTTTCCTTGCTCGTTGGGTTATATTCAAAAAGCTCGCCTTCTTCGTCTGTAACAATCAATTCATCATTTACCACTTCCACCTGATATTCTTTCAAGCGTTTGCCATCACGGTCTTGCAAAATTTTCAAGTCATTTTTTACGGCAATCATTTCATTGAGAGCCGAAACTAAAAAGTGACCTGAACCAACGGCAGGGTCGCAGATTTTTATTGAATTGATGATTTTGTTTGCTTCAAGTATTGTGAATGGGCGATCATTTCCGATGTTTTCATAAATATCGTCCAGAGTTTGAAAGTGCATCTGATTATGCGCAGAACTTTGGGGCGCTTCAGGTTTACCGAGACACTCTCCCCTCTCGAGAGGGGCCGGGGGTGTGTCAGGGACATAAAACACCCCTCCGGACATTGAATTGAGAGGGGTATCCTCAAAAAGGAACCAACTCAAGTCTCTGTTTTCATATCCTTCAATGTATTTTTTAATGACATCCAACACATAATTTCCTTTTTCAAAAACATCCTCATCCTTAAATCTTAACACATTGATATTTAGCTCGTTTAATCTTTTCTCTTTTTTCAAATCATTTTCTTGTGTGGATTCCCATTCATGGGTAATGCCATCAAGTTCTATTACCAGTCTTAGTTCATGACAGAAGAAATCTGCAATATAATTGTCAAGAGGTTTTTGCCTGTGAAAGTCATATTTGCCTTCAAATTTTCCTTTGAGTTCTCTCCAGAGTGTTATTTCTGATTTTGTGCTGTTGTTGCGGTGTTTTCGGGCAAATTCTTTGAGCTTGGGATTGTAGTGAATAATTTCTCTTCTGGGTGTTTTCATGGGGGTGTTGGTGTTGTTCGACACACCCCTAAATCCCTTCTCGAGAGGCGGCTTGTCTGAGGAGAGGGTATTAGTAGTTTCAGGCGGAATAGCTTCGTCGGAAATGTCGGGGTTGTGATCGGTGTTCGACACACCCCTAAATCCCCTCTCAAGAGGGGACTTTTGGGGGAGTGCTTCGTTGAATTTCTGAACCACTGCTTTTCTGATTGTTTCACGGCACATATACATGGTGATAAACCCGGGAGTAAAAAACGAACCGTCTTTGTAGCCGTTTATTTTCTCGAAAATCAATCCAAGAACCGAAGCATTGATTAGCGTTTTATTGTCTTCCTGAATTTCTTCAGAACCTTCACTGCTGAAATCGTAAGCGTTCAAAAACTCAAAAAAATACTCGAGTGTGCTTAAATTTCCTGTTCTCTTTTTGCATTGTTGGTCTTTGAGAACGGTTGAAGAAATCACAGGTATGGCTTTGTCGTCCTTCAGATTACTTATAAACAAAGTAAGCTGCTCAATTTCTGTCGGCTCAAAAAGCGAAGAGTTGAGATAAGGAACTTTCTCAAAAATCTTTTTTACATCTTCGTTTCGCTCGTCATACTTGCGAGCCAACACCTGAAAAAACAAGCTATTTAGGTCGTCATAGTTCTTGATTTTATCAAGGTTGAGAAACGAAAATGATTTGTCGCCTTTGTGATAGGTAATGAGTTGGGCTTCCAACAGCTTCAAAAACAAAATACGGTTTATCCAGGTGATGGTAAGCTCAAGAGCAACATTGAACAATTTTTCCTGTTGAGTGCTACCAAACTGGCTTGGCCGTTCAAGTCTGCTCAATTTATCCAGGCTGTCGAGCTGAATGATTGCATTTTCAATAATTGTACCTGTGTGTCTTTGTCCCTCTTTGTTTCGTTCAATGAGTTTTTTGCTTCCATCTTTGGTCTCGGTTAGTCCGATGATGTGGAGCAGTTCGCTGTAGAAGCGTTTGTCAAGACTGTTGCTGTCGTTGGCAAAGGGAAGTTTTAAAAGATGCTCAGGAGATAACAGTTTGAACAAAGCAATCAGCGAATTATCGTCTGCTTTGTCGGCATTTCGTAATGGTGTTTGAAAGTCTTGAATGTTGAAATAAGTAAATTCAATTTCAGAGGTGATGCTGTCTATAAACGGCTCGGCAATTTGTTTGTAGAAAAAATCGGTTTTGGTGTCTGCCAAACGTCCGCTTTCAAAGTCGTTGAATTGTTTTACAAGGTTTTTGTTTTGGGCAAAAAGTCTGTCGAACAGGGTTGCGTCAAAAATGAACCATTCGTTAATGTTTGTCGCCACCAAATGTTTCACTTCAAGATTTTTGTGTGTAATTCGTTCTCGCAGATAGTATAAAACCAATTCATGAAACGCTTTGACATTCAGTTTTTGCGCAGTAATCATTTCTGATTTGTTTGTTGGTTTTTTTGCTTCTATCACAACTCCGACTGCACTGTCTGCTTTATCACCATTATGGATTACAAGGTCATTTCGCCCTTTGGTATTGATGAAATGATTTTGTTTGTAGTAAGTGTCTTTAAGAAAATCAGAGACGAGGTTTTTGTGAAATTCTTCCGATTCACTGTCATTAATCCTGTCAAGCAATTGAATTAAATTGGCCTTGAAACATTCTATTTCAGTCCTGTTTGGTTTCACTTTCAGGAAGGCTTTGTTTAGAGCTTTCCGAGGTTTCAAGATTTTAATTTCCATTAATCAATAATCTTTTAAAAAATTAAAAATTATCTACAAATATACAATTATCTGTGAGTGCAACGGCAAAATTGATTAAGAAAATTTGCATCCAAGCGGATAATCTGATTTTTGTCGAACACTCATGAATAATAATATTGTTTATTCAAATTTGATTGAAAAAAAAATCCTCAATAAGAACATCAAATTTCTTTGTATTTTTGAAACATGAAATTGAACAAAATTTCCTCCAGACATAAACGATTTATCATTATAGCAACAAGTGCAATTGTCATAATAACTGTGCTTCTCGTTTTGTTTCTTCGCCGTCCTGATTCTGCACCCGGGGTTACAGAATATTCAGTACCTGAGCATGCCATTGATTCAGTTTTGGCTCAAATGTCAGACAATGAAAAAGCCGGAATGCTCATTTTTGCCAATGCAGAAATTAATGACAGTACTGATTTTAAAGATGTTATGATGCTTAGCCACATCTATAGTCTGAGTTCATGGCTCATATCATCAATCTCTTTCGATTATCACAAACCCGTGTCTGACAGCCTACTTGCCATACCCTCTGCTCCGGGCACTTATGCTGTCAAATGGGATGCGCACACCCCTGACGGTGGGCAATTGCCGGGACTCAACACTCTGCTTGCAATGTCTGACACATCATTTGCAACCCATTTTGCAAAAAACTGTGCAAATTTGTTTTACTCCAACGGAATCAATTGCATTGTCATACCTCCTGCATTTGATAAAAACACTTTGCATCTCCCCGATGTTGAGCATATTAATAAACTGATTCTGCTTATTGACCGCATCTTCAATCCTGATATTTTCTGCCCTTCTATGGTCATTTTTCACCAGTCAGAAATCAATGTTATTCACAATGACTCCACTTTTAAATTCCCTGATGATGATTTGCTCAGCTTGTTTAACCAAAATAAAAATTATTCATTTCTAACGGAAAATGAACATCAGCCTCAAACTCAGGGACTGCTTGTTACTGAATACGAAAAGGGTACAGATATTAAGAAATTCATCCTTTCTTCACAAGACATGCTGCTGGTAGAAACTGATGATATTGAATTTGTATATGATGAAATTGCAGGGCTTATCAACAATTCCAACTACAAAGAAAAAATTTACGATAAACTCAAACGCATCATTTCAGCCAAACTCTTTGCAGGTTTTTTTAGAGAAAACCATCAAACTGACACCGTCAATCCGGGAACAACAGCATGGGAAACTCTTTTGCTCAATGTGGCAGAACACACTTCCTGCCTGTTTTCCAACAATTCTGTTTTTCCTCTTCTCAATGCAAAAGCACACTTCATCGTTGCAGCAGAATTTCAGATTCCAGTGTTTCATAAGCTGATGAAAAAAACCTTTTCTGATTATGCTTTTTCTATGATTGAAACTGACAATCAAAGCATTAAAATTGCCATTGAAAAAATCAAAAACTCAGATACACCTATTGTTTTTATTCAGGGAGATGAACCTTTTCAGATGCAATTTTCCAATAATGACACCCTGTTTGAAAACAGAAAATTAGCATTGGTGGATTTTTCAGGCGGAAGGGATTCATCCAGTTATCATTTTTTTGATGCAATACTGATAATGGGAGAACCATTCTCATGGTATCAACAGGCTGCTGCCAATCTCATTATTGGAGGAAGCAATGTATATGGTCAGTTTTTTAAACATCATAAAGAATATCAAACAGTGCAGTCTGAAAGCACCGACATCATCAGATTAAAATACTCCTATCCTGAGGATGCCGGCCTTGACGGGGAATTTCTCACCAACACCATTGACTCAATCTGTATGGAAGGAATCAACAGGGGTGCATTTCCGGGATGTCAGGTGTTTGCTGCAAAAAATGGAAAAATTGTTTTTAACAAGGCATACGGACACCTAAACTACAGTAAAACCAAATCAGTACAAACCACTGACCTGTATGATGTTGCCTCTGTTACAAAAATTGCTGCCACAACCATTGCTGCCATGAAAATGTGTGACCAGGGGAAACTATCGCTCAATGAGACAATAATGAAGTATTTTAAAAATACTGAAATTAATTATACACGTATTAAACCTGATACTGTTGTTATCATTGATACCCTGAATCTAAATAAGGTTGATCTCAGAAAACTTATTACGCAGGGAAAGCTTCCCAAAGACACTTTCCGCATAAAAGACACTTTAATGGTCACCATTGACAGTGTTTTTTCTAAAGCAACACCTTCTCTGAATATTTTTAAAGTCCCTGTTCGCTACATGCTTATGCATTATTCAGGCATTGTCCCCACACTACCCATATTGCCGTTTATTCAGCTTCGAAAATACCACTTGATAGATTTGGGGTTAGACAGCGACGACCCGGAAGCACAAAATATCAACTGGAAAGAAGTGTGGAATATCCGTTTCAGTGATAAGCGAACAGATTCCAGCAGGGTTCAGATTGCTGACAACTTCTGGATGAAAGACAGATGGCTTGATTCGCTATGGGCAAGAACAAAAGAAGTGGGCGTTTCGGGAAGAAAATACAGTCAATACACAGACCTGAACATGATACTTGTTCAACTTACAATTGACTCAATCAATAAAATTAACATGGACAGATATATGCAGCGTGAGTTTTACGGACCACTGGGACTAAAGAACACAATGTATAAGCCACTTGACCATAAGGTTCCACGAAGCAGAATTGCCCCAACAGAGAATGACCGTGGATGGCGCAGACAGGTAGTTCACGGACACGTTCATGATCCTTCGGCAGCAATGCTCGGAGGCATTTCAGGCAATGCAGGTTTATTTTCAAGTGCCGAAGATTTGGGCATTTTGTTTCAGATGTTACTCAACTGGGGAACTTACGGAGGAAGACGATATTTGTCTGAAAGCATTATAAGAACTTTCATCAAAACTCATGAAGAAACAGGTCGAGGGCTGGGATTTGACAAATATTCTCCTAAAAATATTGTGGCTCCTTCTGCATCAAAAAACACATACGGGCATACCGGTTTTACAGGTTGTTGTGTTTGGGTTGACCCCGATTATCAACTTGTGTATGTCTTTCTTTCAAACAGAGTTCATCCCAATGTGAACAACTGGCGGCTAAACGGAATGAAAATCAGACAAAATGTTCATCAGGCTTTTTATGATGCAGACCTGAATAAGCGTGACAAAGAAAGCCAGCGTAATAAGGAAAAAATCATCAATTAACACATAACCATATGAAAAAAGCAGCCATCATTCTTTTGTTGATTACAATCGCCTATAATTGCTTTGCCCAGGATACTGTAACACATGGAAACATCACCGTTTGGATAGAACAAGGGTGGATAATTAAAGCAAAAAACTCACAACCAATGCCGGTAACTTTCAGATTTTCATGGACAACAACCGGAACAAATCAGGAAGATGAAGTTGTGAGCGAAATCACTGAAGAATCACAAAACATTACTCTAAATGGCAATGAATTACGACACTTGTTTACTGCCCCTCAGGATCCCAACAAAGAGGTTAAATACACCTTTTCAAACATTATTATTACTGATTACATATTCAAAACAAAAGAGGACTGGGCTGAAGAAAAACGCAAAGCAAAAATCCAATCGGGTCAATAACTACAGAATTTAAAACACATTAACTCAAACGCTTATCTTTGTCTTTGGGTTAAATTAAATTTTTCAATCATATTGTGAGAATCATCGCATTGCTTTTGTTTCTGATTTTGCTTCCCATGTTTATTCTTATATGGGTTATCATCTTTATTTCGTCCATTCCAAACTTGCAGATATTTTTCACGCAAACAAGAATAGGAAAAAACAAAAAGGAGTTTGTTATTTACAAGTTTCGCACAATGAAAGACAACAAAGTGACATTCATCGGCCATATATTGAGAAAAACAGGTTTGGATGAAATACCCCAACTTGTCAACATCATCATGAATCAGATGGCATTTGTGGGTCCCAGACCACTTACCCAATATGACATTGACCGGCTCAACTGGAATTCAGATGAATTTGACAACCGATGGAAAGTGAAGCCAGGCATTACTGGTTTGGCTCAGTTGTGTGATATCTGCGATTCTGGACTGTCAATGAAAAACGATCTTTTTTATGTTGAAAACAGCTGCTTTGGTTTGGATTTGAAAATCATTGCAAAGTCTCTCATTATTCCCTTCAGGGGCAAACGAAAACAAAAAATCACAAGAAAATGAACGTACTGGTTAATGGTATTGGAAATATTGGAACAACCCTTGTAAATATTCTGAATGATTTTAGAAATATTCTGAAAATCACCGAGGTATATGCATTGAAAAACACCAAAATACAGATTTGGAATTCTGAAGAACTGGAAATTTTAAAGCAAAAGGGAATCAAAATATGTACACGAAACAAAAGGAATGGATTTTTAATGCTTGACCATATCCTTGACAGCATTGATTATATCTTTGATTGCAATGCAAACACAATCGGGCTAAAAAACAGAAAATGGTACGAAAGCCTGCCAAATCTGAAAGGCTGTAGTGCTCAGGGAAGCGAAAAGGGATTTGGAACTCCCTATATGTCAGGCATGAATGACGAGATAATTCAAAAGGAGAAATTTGTTCAGGTTGTTTCGTGCAACACACATTCACTGGCATCAATCATCACAACTCTTGTCCCTGACATAAATTCACTGGAGAAAGCTGACTTTGTAATAGTCAGACGTTCAGAAGATTTGGGAAGTCACAGCAGACTGGTGAGTGCCAGTGTTGTGTCGCGACATCTTTCAGATACATGCGGAACCCACCATGCCATTGATGTGAAAGAATTGTTTGCAACAATTAACAAACCCCTCAATATTCAATCTTCTGATGTTACAACCCCCTCTCAACTGATGCATTCGGTAAGGTTTAGCCTGAAGCTGAAGACTGCCATGCAGTCTACTGATATACAGACACTTATTCAAAACAACCCATTTGTTTCATACTCAACAAAATTTGATTCAAATGTGATTTTTGAATCAGGCAGAAGATATGGATATCATGGACGGTTGTATTCACATTCGATTATAATTGGCAACAATTTATTGTTTGAAGAGAATAATACACTTGTGAAAGGCTGGGCATTTATTCCTCAGGAAGGAAACACAATTCTATCAACATTGAATGCATATCTGCTGCAATTAAAAATTGAAAATCACCATCAGATTATGCAAGAGCTGAGAGATGTACTTGTGAGGAAGTTTTGGTAGAGTAAGAGTTTGACAACTTATCTTACACCATATTTCTTTTTCAGTATCACAGCAAGTATGAGTCCAAGAGCTGCCAATGAACCTCCAATAATAAAAGCAGGAGTGTAGCTTCCTGTTGTATCATACATCCATGATCCCAAAATTGAGGCAATTGCACCTGTTCCGAAAGCAGTATATACGATTCCGTAATTCATTCCCAGATTTTTGGTACCGAAATTTGAAGCTGTGATACTTGGAAATAATGCCATTGAAGCGGCAAAACCCCATCCCAAAAATCCTGAAAACACATAAAGAATTATTTGGTTGTTTGCAAGCAAAGGAAACATGAAAAAAGTGGAAGTTTGAAGTATATATGTTACAATCAGCACTTGAAGGGCACCAAATCTGTCGCCCAGAAAACCTGCCAAAGGTCTGCCAAATCCATTGAAAAAAGCAAAGATTGACAAAGCAAAAGCAGCATTCACAGGTGCCAGTTTCACAACCTGAATCCCATAAGGTAAAATCAGGGTAAGGCAAACAAAACCACCAAACAAAATGAGTGTGAATATTGTCCAGATATACCAGAATTTTGGTGACCGGAGCATTTGTTTGGGTGCTGATTCACTAAGGATTACGGCTGATTTTTTATTTGAAGTTTCGGCCGACCAGTTTTCGGGTTTCCATCCCTGCGGAGGGTTTCTGGTTAACCATGATGCAAAAAGCGAAACCGTTGATGTGATAACTGCAATGATAAAAAACGTTTGCTCAATTCCAAAATCAGGAATAAGTATCTTAGCCTTAAGTGGAGCCCAAACAACAGCCGACAATCCCATTCCTGTTACTGAAATTGCTATTGCTAATCCGGGGAAATCAGGCAACCATTTTCTTGCAGGCGGGATGGCACAGGCATAACCAATTCCACCGGCTGTTCCTCCAAGCAATCCGTAAGTAACAATCAGATACCATGTGTGTGGAAATTTTCCAACCTGTGAAGCAAGTGCATAAGCAATAAAAAACAATACTGCTGCAAGAATACCGGTTTTGCGGGGACCAACTTTGTCCTGAAGTTTTCCGGCAGGTATTGTCATAACAGCAGACATGAAAATGAAGACCAGAAACGGGATATTGGCTTCAGTTTTGGTCCATCCAAACCTCTCGGTCATGGGGGTAATAAAGGCACTCCATGCGTAGGCGGTTCCTACCATTAGCGTAAATAAAAAACCCGCTAATGGAATACTCCATCTTGAAATAAAATAAGGCTTTGTTTTCATTATGATTTATTATTAATTATTTCCCATAAATTCTAATAGAGCCGGCAAAAATAGTTTATTTATTTCATTGATGCTTGTTAAATGTTCCAGTTTATGTTAAATTGTAACTGCTCATCGGTTTTATTTTACTTAACATGGCTTTTGCAGAAAAAGTTTTTGCGAATCACAATAGAAATTTATTTGACAAATTTTTCGTGTTTGCAGAAATTTTAAGCAATACAAAAGGTTTTGATTGTTTTGAATCAGCTGTGAAGAAAACTTGTTTTCTGAAACAGTTGAGACAAAACAAACGAAAATCAACGCAGTTGATTTTACTACAGAGTAGAAGCCTTTTGTATTGCATAGCAGGTAATATTCGTGTTTATTGGAGAATTCGTGGCTAAGAAAACTGCGATGTTTTATAGTGGTGAGCAGTTGCAAAAATTATGAATCGTATTCAAAAAAATTTAATTACTTTTGATTAAATTATGTAGTAGTTCAACCCAATATCAATTATCATGAAAAAGCCCCTTGTTTCAGCTGCTGAACAAAAAGAAGACAATGAATTTCAGGAATTGATTCAGTTTTTTAATGAAACGCTGGGATTTTGTCCCAACAGTGTAAAAACCATGTATCACCGCCCCTCCATCGCCTACGCATTTATTGAACTAAACAAAGCTGTTATGGAAAACAAAGGAAGGGTGAATAGTGCTCTAAAAAGAATGATTGGATACATCAGCAGTAATGTGGCCGGATGCAGATACTGCCAGGCCCATACAATCAGAGCAGCTCAACGATACGGAGCTGATTCCGAAAAAATTAAAAATATCTGGGACTTTAAAACCCATCCTGCTTTTTCAGAGGCTGAACGTGCAGCACTGGAGTTTGCCATGCTCAGCGCAACAATACCCAACGCTGTGGATGATTCAATAGCCAACAGGCTGAGATTATACTGGGACGATGGAGAAATCGTAGAAATCCTTGGTGTGGTTGCACTTTTTGGCTTTTTAAACCGATGGAATGATTCAATGGGAACAGAGCTTGAAGACCAGGCAGAGAGTTCGGGAAAAGAACTTTTACAACAAGCTGGATGGACTGCCGGAAAACACTCATATAAAAAAACATAATCCAAAGTAGTTATGAAAAACACAATCCTTGTTTTAACATGTTTTGGAAAAATTTTTAATTAACATTTGGAACTATGTCTGATAAAATGAAACAATGCCCTGAGTGCGAATCTCCTTATGGATATGCCACCGCAGAAGATATGTTTGCCTGCCCTGAATGTGGGTGGGTGTGGAACCCTGAAGAAGTGGAACAGAAAAATGAAATGATTGTGAAAGATGCCAACGGCAATATCCTGCAGAACGGAGATACTGTAATTATTATTAAAAATCTGCCAGTGAAAGGAGCATCAGGTCCGGTAAAAATGGGCACAAAGGTGAAGAACATCCGGCTAACTGATGGCGACCACAACATTGATTGCAAAATTGACGGATTTGGCGCTATGGGTTTGAAGTCAGAGTTTGTGAGGAAGGCATAACAATATCAGCTTTTTCCAAAAAACTCATTCACAGCCTCAACAGCCTTATCAATATCACTGTCGGGACGTGCAATATTAAACCGGATGAATTTTTTTCCTTCAGGGGAAAAATGAATGCCCGGAACTGTGGCAATGCCCGTTTGCTCATACAAATCAACGGCGACTTCAAAACCATTATCAAAACCCTGGGGCAGTTGCGACCAGATAAAATAGCCTCCGTCTGTTTGGGGAATTGTAAAACCAAGTTCGATCAGAACCAAACTCATTCGTTTGAAAGATTCAAAAAACTTTTTTCTCAAATCTGCAACATAATCCAATCCCATATTGTAATTTTCAAGATAATATGCGATGGCTTCCTGCAGAACAGAATTGGCACACAATCCTGTATAATCGTGCATCTTTCTTATTTCCTTCATGTGCGACTCATGAGTAATCATATACCCCACCCTCCAGCCGGTAATTGAGAGTAATTTTGAAAAACTGTTCACATAAAACACCTGGGGGCCAATATGTTCATAAGGAATAAACGGCGGGTTTTCATAATACAGTTCCTTATAGACTGCATCAAAAATTATATAACAGGAATTTTTTTGGCATATTTCAATCAGTTGTTCAACATAAGCCTTTGGCATTATTCTGCCGTAAGGATTTGCAGGAGAAGCCATAAAAAACAATTTCACATTGTTTTGCTGAATCTGTTTTTCAATTTCAATAGCATCAAATCCTCCATCATCAGTGAGACGGGCTTCAACAAACTTCTGACCCAAATAGCGTGGCAACTGAGTGTAACTTTCATAGGCGGGCCCAAATGCCATCACTGAGTATTGCTCTCCAATTTTTTGCTTCAGATAAAGGTATAATAATGAAATTGCTTCGGTGGCTCCCTGGGTAATGAGCAGATTGTTGCGTGAAACATTCATGTGTTTGCTGTATTGTGCCTCAAGTAAATCCAGAATTTTAAAATTTCCTATACCGGGAGGATACTGATGTATAGGGTTGTGTACAATTTCACTCAGATGTTGCAGCATTTCCACTGGTGGCTCATAGCCAGGTAATCCCTGTGCCAGATTAACACCACCTTTTTGCTTTACCATTGTGCTCATATAACTGATGAGCGAACCTTCGGGAAGTTGACGTGCCATGACTTTTTTTTTACAAAAGTAGAAAATAAAAAAACAATACAATTGAGAAGTAAGCTCTCCGGAATTCATTTATTAATTTATCACTATTTATCCCTATGGGATGTGACGATTTATCCCGATCACATTGTGATAAATTGGGATGTGACTAAGAATTTTAATCGTTCTTAGTGCTTTCTTTGTGCCCTTCCCATCGGGATCACTATGTGAGGTGTCTTAGTGGCAGAAAAAACTCGCTATATCAGCCACAGAACCACAGAAACACCAAAATCCACAGAAATGTTCTTTGGTGTAATTTTGTGTTTTTCCCATCGGGATCACTATGTGAGGAGCTTTGGTGGCAGAAAAGTCCGCAAACTTAGCCACAGAACCACAGAAACACCAAAATCCACAGAAATGTTCTTTGGTGAAATTTTGTGTTTTTCCCATCGGGATCACTATGTGAGGAGCTTTGGTGGCAGAAAAGTCCGCAAACTTAGCCACAGAACCACAGAAACACCAAAATCCACAGAAATGTCCTTTGGTGTAATTTTGTGTTTTTCCCATCGGGATCACTATGTGAGGAGCTTTGGTGGCAGAAAAGTCCGCAAACTTAGCCACAGAACCACAGAAACACCAAAATCCACAGAAATGTCCTTTGGTGTAATTTTGTGTTTTTCCCATCGGGATCACTATGTGAGGAGCTTTGGTGGCAGAAAAGTCCGCAAACTTAGCCACAGAACCACAGAAACACCAAAATCCACAGAAATGTTCTTTGGTGAAATTTTGTGTTTTTCCCATCGGGATCACTATGTGAGGAGCTTT
>CAZGIW010000102.1:0-12967 GCA_964526285.1 uncultured Bacteroidales bacterium
ATACAGTGACCGGCACCAGCCCTGAAGGTTGTACCGGCACTGCACAGATAGACATTGTCGTTCATCCGCTACCCAATATCACAGTAGATCAGTCAGAGTTTGAAATTTGTGAAGGAGGAAGTGTAACATTAATTGCCAACAGTGATTTACCAGGTACCTCCTGGTTATGGAGTACAGGTCAGGGAGGAAGCCAGATTATTGTAAGTCCTGTTGTAACTTCAACATATATTGTAACAGGAACAAGTCCAGAAGGTTGTACCGGAACTGGACAGGTAACAGTAATTGTTCATCCCAATCCGTCAATCACAATAACGTCAGCAACTGTAGTAATTTGTGATGGAGATGGAGCAGTGTTAACAGCGGGGAGTAATCTTATACACACAACCTTTGTCTGGAGTACTGGAGAGACAGATCCAACAATAACAGTATATCCAAACAATACAACAACATATACAGTAACAGGTACAACGAGTAATGGCTGTATTGGAACAGCATCAATCACGATACAGGTGAATCCTTTACCTGACGTTACAGTGACAGCGGATGATCCTCAAATCTGTTTTGGAAAATTCACATACATTCATGTTATCACATCTGATCCTGCTTCAACTTATTTATGGAGTAATGGCAGTACTACTTCAACCACTGTTGTTCAGCCATTTTCTACGACAAATTATAGTGTTACAGTTACCAATTCACATGGTTGTTCTGCTGTAGGAGATTTGGATGTGGTAGTAATGCCTAATCCAGTAATACATATTACCCCGGGAGATCCTGAAATATGTCAGGGAATGAGTATTACACTCACAGCTAACAGTAATCACCCCAATACAAATTATATGTGGAGCAATGCCATGAATACTTCATCAATTACAGTGTCTCCTTCAACATCAACCACATATTATGTAACAGGGACTGATGCATATGGATGTTTGGGTTCTTCAAGGGTTGAAGTGACAGTTTTACCAAATCCTGATGTCAGTGTAACACCATTGAATCCATTTATATGTCCTGGAGAGCAGTTAACAATCAATGCGCACAGTAATATTCCTGGTACAAGTTATATTTGGAATACGGGTCAAACCACATCATCAATATTTGTGAGTCCGACAACAGGAACTTCATATACTGTTACTGGTACAGCTCCCAATGGATGTTCAGGTTCTGGACAGGTAAATGTAAATATTTATGCAGCACCTGTCATAACTGTTATTCCCAACAATCCTGGAATATGTATAGGGGATAGTATAACATTGACAGCAAGTGGGGCAATTCAGTATATGTGGACCCCTCTTATCCCGTACAATAATCCTAATGGCAGTCAGGTAACTGTGACACCAACGGTTTCAACTCAGTATACAATTGTAGGAGTTGATGCAAATGGTTGTACAGGACAAACTACAGCAACAGTTACAGTTCATCAGTTACCGATAGCAGATTTTACTTCAAATGTAAATCAGATATGTGCAGCAAGTATTGTTTATTTCACATCAACGTCAACTCCAGAGAATGAGATAGCCTCATACACCTGGAATTTTGGTGATCCTTCATCAGGGAACAGCAATACATCAGGATCTGCAAATCCCACACATGTTTATCATAGTTCGGGATCATATTGGGTAAGTCTTGAAGTTACTTCAATATATGGTTGTGAAGCGTCCGTGATGAAACCTGACTATATTCAGGTTTATCCAAACCCTATTGCCAGTTTTACAAGAACACCTGATATAACAGATATTGTAGCTCCAACAATCAGTTGTTTTAATCTGGCACTTGGAGAATTGACATTCCTTTATGATTTTGGAGACCCTTATGCAGGACCAGATAACTATTCAACAGAAGCGAATCCTGTTCATACATATTCTGAAGAAGGGGAGTACTGGATATGGCAGTTTGTTACCAATGAATGGGGTTGTGTGGATTCAACAAAGCACAGAGTCATTATCAAACCTGTTTGGCAGGTTTATGTTCCCAATGCATTTTCTCCCAATGGTGATGGGGTTAATGATTATTTCTTCCCCACAGGATTTAATCTGGATGTTGATAACTATGCTATGTACATTTATACAAGATGGGGAGAAGAAATATTTGAGACATCAGATCTTTACAAAGGGTGGGATGGTTCTGTAAGAGGATCTTCGACAATTGCCAAACCTGACGTATATGTTTACCTTATTATTATCAGAGATGTATATGGCCATGAACATCAGTTTGTAGGCAATGTTACTCTGATTAAATAATACATGGCTCAAAGCTTTTCAGCTTTGGAAAGGGAGGAAGTTTCAGTTTGAAACTCCTTCCTTTTTTATTCATTGGAAAGATATTTTTTAAATCCGGAAGTATATTCTATTTTCCAGCCTTTATTCCCTTTTTCAGCAATGATAAAGTAGGCTTCAATTTCCTCCAGAGATTCAATCAGATTTGCTGCATCTTCAGGACCAAGAACCATACAAGCAGTTGCAAGTGCATCAGCTGTCATACAATCAGGGGCAATAATTGTGGTGCTTATTAAATTGTGTGTAACGGGATAACCTGTTTTGGGATTAATTGTATGAGAATAACGCTCTCCGTTTTTTTCGTAGTATCTTCTGTATGTTCCTGAAGTAGCACATGCTTCATTTTCAAGATATATTTTCTCTTCAATTTCCTGGGCGGAACTGGCATTTTCAGCAGGTTTTTCAATTGCAACAATCCATTTTGAACCATCTGGTTTTTTTTTGCCTGTTTTAATCTCTCCACCAATTTCAACAATATAACTATCTATTCCCTTTGATTCAATAAAACCTGCTACGAGGTCAACAGCATAGCCTTTTGCTATTCCATTCATGTCGAGCATGACCCTTGGGTCATCTTTTTCAATTGAATTATCTTTCAATCTGACAAAACTATTTCCTGTAAAACTGAGAATACTATCAATATAATGGTCAGATATCATAGCGCTGTCGGTAAAACCAAATCCCCATGCATTGACAAGGGGGCCGATAGTAATATCAAATGCTCCTGATGAAATTTGAGATATTTCCATTGATGTATTGAAAATATCAACAAACATTTGATTTGTTTCATAAGAAGTATTTTGATTAATTTTTGAGATTATTGAATGAGGATTGTATATGGAAGCAACAGAATTAAAGTTATCTAAAGTTGAATCAATACTGTGTTGAAAGGTTTCTCTGAATGTATTACTCGTATCTGTATGAAAAATGTGTATTGTATAATAAGTGCCAAGTGCTTTTCCGTTGAATGTGATTTTATGTAGTTGCTGTGGCCTTTGGCATGCTGCGATTATTACAAATAGTATAAATGTAATGATGTAAATTTGTTTTGTTTTATGAGAAATCATTTTTTTTTGCAAATTTAGAAAAGCTTTTCCCAATAAAAAAAATATCAAATTGATTATTTTTATTATTTTTGAAAAAAATTTCAAAACAAATGAAAATAAAAGGATTATTATTAGCAATTGTGGCTTCATTCATTTTGTTTGCATGTGATGATGAGCCAACACCATTTGAAAAACCAGAAACATCAATGTTTTTTAACGGTTTCGTGAATAACTACGAAAAATCAATTGTAGAAGGGCAAAACGGTTACAGATATGTAACAACAGATAGTTGTGCAACAATAGATTTGGGAGTAACATGGTATGCCACGTCATTGATTTATCAGGGGAATTCCAATTATTATATGAGTAATCGTGAGTGTTTTGGATTGAATTATTATAATTTGTTTGACACTGTTCTCACCAATCGTGACTCAGTTGTAAATAAATACTTTTCTGGTTCAATGCAATTTGCGTATTTAGACACAACACTGGCAGTCCCCGATGAGTTTATGTATGGTGTTGAAGTAATCTGGATTGACGGGAAGGGTGATACATACACTTCTTTATATACCAGGCAGTCTAATCCCATGTCTTTCAATCCTGTTTCAATCAGCTTTGGTGCTTCAGGTCGTACTGTCAGGGTTGAAGGCACTTTTTCATGTAATTTATATTCTTTAAGAGAAAAAAAGACAGCATCTCTGACAAATGGAAGTGCAAGAATTTCAATAATAACAAGTTGTTTCTGAGTAAAACATTTTTTCTTTGAAAATTCTGATGAGTCCTGATGTTTTTTCTGAATGAAAATCCTTTTGTAAAAATTATTGTTCCATTTATTTTCGGAATTCTTTTTGTTCATTTGTTCAATCCTGGTTTTATAATTACTCTTGTTTTGGGGTTGGCCTTATTTATCTTCCTTTCAATTGATGTTTTTTTTAAAATGAAGTATAATACATTCCACAACAGATGGGTGAGTGGGTTGTTCTTTTGTTTGTTTTTTTTGTTTGCAGGGGCTTCATATACTGCATATGTGAAAAATAATTCCAGTGGGTTGGGTGATGAAGAATGGATGAACAAACCGGTAAATCTTATTGTGAGAATTGATGATGATGTTGAAGTCAGGCAGAATTCAGTAAAGACAATTGTGAAAACCTATAGTGTTCTCACTGATAGTAAAGCAATTGAATTTCGCAGCAGAATGATGTGTTATTTTCAACGAGATAGTTCAACAGAGCAATTGCGCTATGGTGACAGGCTAATTATTAAGACTTATATTAATCACCCCAATGAAGCAATGAATCCAGGCTCGTTTGATTTTCGAAGTTATCTTGCGCTGCAGGGCATTCATTATACGGCGTGGATAGGTGAAGGAAAATGGAAGATTTTGAAGAGAGATGAGGGAAATACATTTATTGCAGCTTCTATTAAGTATAGAAACAAAGTACTCCAGGTTTTACAAAAACAGCTGGGTGATAGTGATGAGTATAAAGTTGCCGCAGCTATAGTTACAGGTTACAGAGCTGGACTTGACTCAGACTTGCGACAAACCTTTTCCAATGCAGGTGCCATGCATGTGATGTGTGTATCAGGACTACATGTGGGGATTGTGTTTTTAATAATTTCTTTTTTTCTGAGATTTCTAAATAATAACAGACTGATAAACAGAATTATAAAAGTACTGATTATTCTTATAGTTATTTGGTTCTATGCAATGCTTACAGGGTTTTCGGCTTCGGTGCTGAGAGCTTCAACTATGTTTAGCTTTGTTGCACTGGCCATGATTGTAAATAGAAAAGTACCAATATACAATTCATTGGCTGCATCAGCTTTGTTTTTGTTGTTGATTAATCCAATGTTCATTTTTCAACCGGGATTTCAATTGTCATATCTGGCTGTCATTGGTATTGTCGCTTTGTTCCCCTACATTCAAAAAATTATTCCTGCTGGAGAAAATAAGCTGATTACAAGGCTGCGTGACCTTATTGCCGTTTCAATTGCTGCGCAGATTGCAACGGCACCAATATCTCTGTACTATTTTAACCAGTTTCCCAATTATTTTATAATCACAAACATTATTGTTGTCCCGCTTGCAGGTTTTATTATTTATTCAGCTATCCCTGCTCTCATGTTTGCAAATGTTTCATATGCCGGAGATGTATTTGGTTTCATTCTTGGTTTTCTTGTAAAAAGCATGAATGTTTCTGTTGCCTTTATTAATAATATGCCCGGATCAGTTACACAAAATATTTATATCAACTTTATTCAGATGTTGCTAATATATGCTATTATAGTTCTTTTGTTTCATGGACTAATAAAGAATAATAAAAAGTTACTGACATATGCAATGGTTTCCCTTTTACTTGTTTTATCACTTTCTTCATATCATTCTGTAAAGAAGATGAATCATGTGGAAATGATTAGCCCTTATGGATTGGGAGCAACCTATGTTTTTGTTGAGAATAGGAAATGCATTGTTATTACTGATGATGTTGATAAGGAATTTGAAAGGAGATTTAAAAATTCAATGGGAAAATATCTTACAGAAAACAGAATAAAGGAGGTTGAGTTTTTGTACAGGGACCAAATGATTGAAACAGGTAGCTTTTACTATAAGTATCCTTTTATTCAGTTTCTTGGTAACAGAATTCTGATTTATGATAAGAAATGGAAGATATCACATGATATTGACTCAATGAGTGTGTCTCATATTTTTCTGGAAAAAAGTCCATTTGTTAAATTTGATGAACTCTCTTCCCAATATGGAAATCCAATGTTTATCTATACTTCAGATAATAAGAAATCTACTGTGAATATATGGGATAGAATTGTGAGTGATGATGTAAAGTCATATAATGTTGTTAAATCAGGAGCATTTTTATTAAGCGAGTCAAAATAATTATTATTTTTGTAAAAACTTAAAGCCCAAACTA
Organism: uncultured Bacteroidales bacterium; assembly: GCA_964526285.1. GTDB lineage: Bacteria > Bacteroidota > Bacteroidia > Bacteroidales > DTU049 > CAYMAZ01. The sequence continues at coordinate 6,250 of CAZGIW010000102.1, forward strand.
TGAAAAAACATGTATTTTTTATCATTGCAATTGCTGTGCTTTGCAATGCATATGGACAAACAATTGTGTCCACAGTGCCTCAGAACAAAAAGGTAATGCTTGAAGAATTTACAGGAACCGGTTGTCCCAATTGCCCGGGTGGACATACAACCGCAGCATCAATTTTGTCTTCAAATCCAGGCGTTGTTTATGTTATCGCCTATCATCCAAACAATTCCACCTATACTTCAAGTGACCCTATGGCAACAGCATTTCCAGCTGCTTTTTATTCAAATCCCTGGATATCTCCATCAAGCAGGTTTATGCCATCTGCTGTTGTGAACAGAAGAGTCTTTGGTTCAGAACGAATTTTGCCAACTTCACTGTGGGCTGCAAAAGTTAATGAACTTAAAGCTGAAAGCTCACCTCTGAATGTTGGTGTTGCTACTTCCTATAATTCAGGAAACAGCACATTGACTGTTGATATTGAAATTTATTTTACAGCCAATGTAACCAATAATCTGACACTTTATGCAGTTTTACTTGAAGATGGTATTGTTGCAAGCCAGTCAGGGGGCTCTGCTAGCTATGTTCACAATCATGTGTTCAGAGTAGCCCTTCCTCAACCATCTCCGGCACAATGGGGAGAACCTATAGCTGCGCCTACAACAATGGGGACCCTTAAAACTGTGAACTATACATTCGATAATTCTACAACAAATTTTGATATGGCAAATTGTGATGTTGTTGTGTTTGTGAGAGATGCTTCAAATGAAGAAATTATTTCAGGAAATGGTGTTAAAGTGGGGAGCTCAACAGTAGCAATTCAAGAAATTTCTTGTGATTATTCCTGTAATATTTTTCCCAATCCCATTGGAGACAATTCAATGCTCTACTTAACACTGACATCTCCATCACATATTAAATATGAAATTTTTAATGTTGTAGGTCAAGTTGTGCATTCTGCTGATTTGGGAATGCTGGATCAGGGAAACCACAGCATTTCATTGTCAGAAATCAATATACAGTCTGGGCTGTACTTTCTTACTGTGAACAATGGTGAAGAAACCCAGACTTTAAGAATTGTAAAACAGTAGTTTCTTTTAACTGGTAATCAATTTTTTGTGTTTTTTTGAATTATGACAGAATGTCATCTGATTTTGAATGGCCCATTTGTTGTTTAGAATTAATCTAAATTACTATCTTATGAAAATTAAAAATATGTTGTTTTACAAATCAGCACCAAATTTTGGATTGCTTATATTGAGAATTGGTATTGGGATTATGTTTATGATGCATGGTTATCCTAAAATTACTGGAGGTGCACCCGTATGGGAATTTCTTGGTAGCCAGATGTCACACATCGGAATTGGATTTGCTCCTGTTTTTTGGGGATTTCTTGCTGCCATGGCAGAGTTTGCTGGAGGTTTTTTTCTCATAATTGGTTTACTCACAAGGCCTGCAGCGTTTACACTTTTTTTCACAATGCTAATAGCTACAATCATGCATTTGTCAATGGGTGATGGAATTAAAGGTTCTGCACATTCAATAGAATTGGGAATTGTGTTTCTGATGTTTATTATTGCAGGAGCAGGAAGATTTAGCCTGGATGCTGTTTTATTTAGAAAAATGAAAAGTGATTCTTAATAGGTGTTTGTTTTTCAATAGAATAATTGACGTTTGATTATGGGAAAATTCTTATTTTTGTGGGATGTCACAGAATTCTTATATCAATTCCTACAAAATCTTTTTACAGCTTGAAAAGGGGCTTTCTGTTCACAGTATTGAAGCGTATCTTCATGATGTGCAACTTCTGGACAGATACCTGAATGAATTTGAGTCAATTTCTCTGTTGAGTGTAAAATCTGAACACCTTTCAAAATTTATTGAATGGATTAGTATGGCTGGGTTGTCTCCCCGGACACAGGCAAGGATAATCTCAGGGATAAGGTCATTTTATTCATATTTAATTATTGAAAAAATTATTGAAGAAAACCCCTCAGAATTACTAGAGACTCCACGGTTGCCAACTAAACTGCCTGATACATTGAGTTTTGATGAGATTGAAAGAATGATTTCTTCAATTGACAGAAGCACATACGAGGGAGAGAGAAATGTTGCCATGCTTGAAGTAATGTATGGTTCTGGATTAAGAGTTTCAGAACTTATTAATCTGAAGATATCCACAATTTTCTTTTCGGATGAATTTATCAGAATCATCGGAAAAGGGAATAAAGAAAGGTTGGTTCCTGCGAGCAGTGTATCATTGCATCGTATTTCCCATTATCTGAAAAATGTCAGAGTGCATATGAATATTCAACACGGACACGAAGATGTGGTGTTTTTAAACAGAAGGGGAGCCAAAATGACAAGAAACATGGCTTTTATCATTGTCAAACAAGCAGCAGCCAGAGCAAATATTAAAAAAAACATCAGTCCACACACTCTTAGACATTCTTTTGCAACCCATTTAATTGAAGGTGGAGCTGACCTGCGTGCAGTTCAGGAGATGCTTGGTCATGCCTCAATTACGACTACAGAGGTCTATGTTCATATGAGCAGCGATTATTTGCGTCAAAATCTGGAAGGGTATCATCCGAGATACATGAATCATTGACAATTGATGTGTTTCAATGCAATCCTGGTTGAATAAAAATTTATTTGTATTTATCTGCAATATACTGTAATTTTGCAGCCTTTAAGAAACTCACATAAGGATGTCTTCAAAAACTATAAAAACAGCTCTGATTTCGGTATATCACAAGGATGGTCTGGATATTATTGTAAAGAAGCTAAATCAACTGGGAGTTAGAATTATTTCAACTGGTGGAACATGTGATTATATCAACTCACTGAGTATTCCAGTTGAGAAAGTTGAGAATCTAACCGGATATCCTGATTTGTTTGGCGGAAGAGTTAAAACACTTCACCCCCTTGTTATGGGAGGCATACTTCATCGCAGAGATATGGAATCTGATGTTAATCAGGCATTAGAACATGACATTCCTCCCATTGATCTTGTCATTGTTGATTTATATCCTTTTGAAGAAACTGTTAAGAAAACTGATATTGAATCTGATATAATAGAAAAGATTGACATTGGTGGTATTTCTTTGATTCGTGCTGCAGCTAAAAACTTCAATGATGTACTAATAGTTGCATCAAGAAATCAGTATGATGATTTTGCTAACATACTTGAACAAGGCAATGGTACAACAAATATTCAGCAGAGAAGGCATTTTGCTGCACATGCTTTTCAGGTCAGTTCTCATTATGATACACAAATTTTCAATTATTTCAATAACCTGGAGCAAATCGCTGCGTTGAAACTGAGTTTTGATAAAGGTTCAGAACTCAGATATGGAGAAAACCCACATCAAAAGGGCTATTTCTTTGGAAATATTGATGAGTTGTTTCAACAATTAAATGGAAAGGAACTATCATTTAACAACTTTCAGGATCTTGAGTCTGCTTTTGAACTGATTTCTGAATTTGATCAACCAACATTTGTCATAGTCAAACATGGCAATGCATGTGGTGTAGCCATGAGAGAAACTGTTGAAGATGCGTGGGATACTGCATTGTCTTGTGATCCCTTATCAGCATTTGGAGGAGTAATTACTTCAAACAGAGAAATTGATAAAGAAACAGCAGAAAAAATGAATGATGTGTTTTTTGAGGTTTTACTTGCACCTGGATTTTCACAGGAAGCAATAGAAATTTTGAAATCCAGAAAAAACAGAATTTTGCTTTCCATGAATCACCCATTGTTACCCAATCAGATGCTCAAGTCATGTCTTAATGGATTGTTGGTTCAGGAAAGAGACAATAACCCAATGGATACAACAGGGTGGAAAGTTGTAACAGAACGTGAAGTTCCGGAATCAATTTATCCAACTTTATTATTTGCAAATAGAATAGTCAGACACACCAAGTCAAATGCCATTGTTGTTGCACGTAACCGGATGTTGCTAGGAAGTGGCATGGGGCAAACATCCCGTGTTGATGCAGTGAAACTGGCACTTTCAAAAGCCAAAGCATTTAAGCATGATATACGCGGATCAGTAATGGCCTCTGATGCATTTTTTCCATTTTCTGATGGGATTGAACATGCTCTCAATGAAGGGATTGAGTATATTATACAGCCTGGTGGGTCTATCCGCGATCAGGATGTGATTGATTTTTGCAATAATAACAAAATTGCTATGATTTTTACAGGGAAACGTCATTTTAAACACTAATAAATATATATGGGATTGTTTTCATTTTTCACTAAAGAGATTGCCATTGACCTTGGAACAGCCAATACAATCATTATTCACAATGATAAAGTAGTTGTTGACGAACCGTCCATTGTTGCAATTGAACGATCAACAGGTAAGATTATGGCTGTGGGGCGTCGTGCAATGATGATGCACGGAAAGACACATGAGAATATCAAAACTATCAGACCTTTGCGGGATGGTGTTATTGCAGATTTTCAATCTGCTGAGTTTATGATTAGAGAACTAATTAAGATGACCTCGCCCAAACGTCCTTTATTTCCTCCTGCATTGAAAATGGTAATCAGTATTCCAAGTGGTATTACAGAGGTTGAAGAAAGAGCTGTTAGAGATTCAGCCGAACAGGCAGGAGCTAAAGAAGTTCGTTTAATTCATGAACCAATGGCAGCCGCCATTGGTATTGGCATTGATGTGCTTGAGCCTACAGGAAATATGGTGGTGGATATTGGAGGTGGAACAAGTGAAATTGCTGTCATTGCCCTTGGTGGTATTGTTGCAAACAAATCAATACGAATTGCAGGGGATGATTTTAATAGTGATATTGAAGAATATATGCGTAAAGCACATAATATCCATATTGGAGAAGTCACTGCTGAAAAAATTAAAATTGATGTTGGGTCAGCTCTTTCTGAAATTGATAGTCCTCCTCCTGATTATCCGGTTCATGGACGTGATATGCTTACTGGTATTCCCAAAGAAATTATGGTCAGTTATTCGGAAATTGCCCATGCTCTTGATAAATCGATTACCAAAATTGAAGCTGCTTTGATTAATACTCTTGAAATTACCCCTCCTGAACTTTCAGCAGATATATATAATACCGGGATATATCTTGCCGGTGGTGGTTCATTACTCAGAGGTCTTGCTCGCAGAATTCATATGAAAACCAAACTCAAGGTGCATGTTGCTGAAGATCCGCTCAGAGCAGTAGCAAGAGGTACAGCAATTGCCCTGAAAAACTTTGATAAGTTTCCTTTCCTCATAAAATAAAGAATAAGTGTTTGCATTATGCAGAACATCTTTAGATTTTTTATAAGATATTACCTGTTCCTGTTATTTTTATTTCTGGAAATTTTTTGTTTTTCCATGATTATCAGACATAATTTTTATCAGAAATCTGTTTTTTTTAATTCCTCGAATAAAGTTACTGCTACATTTTTAAATGTGTTTTCTTCAGTCAGGGATTATTTTCATCTTTCTGAAATTAATCGTCAGTTGGCAGAAGAAAATGCACTTCTTAAATCAATGCATGTGTCAAGTTTTATTACAGACTCAAGAAATACTTTTTACCGTAATGATACTTTGTATGAAAGAAGGTTTGCCTATTTACCTGCCAAGGTTGTAAACAATACAATTCACAGACCTGATAATTATCTGACTCTTAACAAAGGTTCCAAAGATGGTGTGAAGCCAGGGATGGGTGTAATTTCTCCACAAGGTGTTGTTGGAATTGTTAAAGATGTTTCTCCCAACTTCTCAACAGTCTATTCGGTGCTTCATTCACAATCCAAAATCAGTGGTAGCGTAGGCTCTGATGAAGTTATAGGAACTGTGGTCTGGCCAGGTAAGGAATATCGAAGAGCAGTGATGAATGATATTTCAAGACATAATACAATTCATCAGGGCGATACTGTGCTGACCAGCTCGTTTTCACAGCTGTTTCCCGGTGGAGTGCATATCGGTTATATTGAATCTTTTTCTGTGAATACTGCTTATGACTTCTATGAAATTAATATAATTCTTGCTGTTGATTTTAGTAAAGTGTCAGAAGTATACCTGATTATCTCAGAAACCAACGAAGAGCAAACAGAACTTGAAAATAAATCAATCAATGAATAAGTCTCTGAGATATATTATCATTTATGTTTTTCTTGTTGTATTACAACTGGGGATATTCAACAATGTGATTATTGAAAGAGGTGTCATTGTGTTTATTTATGCGCTTTTTTTTATTATTTTACCTGTTAGAACTCCTTCATGGTTAATGCTTATTCTCGCTTTTGTTACTGGATTGTTTTATGATTCTGTTTTCAATACGGGAGGTGTTCATGCTTTTTCAACTGTGTTTATTGCTTATTTCAGATCCAGAATATTAAGGATATTTGCAAATAATTTTGACATTGAAAATGCATACAGGCCTGGAATAAAAAGCATGGGTGTTTTTAATTTTTTAAAATTTTCATTTATTTTGTTGTTTATTCACAATCTGCTTATATATTTTCTTGAGGTATTTCATTTCAATAATTTTTTTAGTAATTTTCTTATTGTAATTATTAATACACTCCTCACCTTAGTAGTTTGTGTGCTTCTTGACCTTCTTTTCAAAAAGGAATCCTGATAAGAATACATATAAAAAATGGGTCAGGTAAATTTTCTGGGGGATAAAGACAAAAGATAGAAAATAGAAAATAGAAGATAGAAAATAGAAGATAGAAAAATTGGATTTGGGAGTTATA
>CAZGIW010000103.1:0-12860 GCA_964526285.1 uncultured Bacteroidales bacterium
ACTTTCATTGAGATATATCATTGCTCCAATAACACAGAAAAGTTTTTATTAGAATTTTAAAATACTATCCCCCCCATGTCTCAGCTAAACTATTTGCAACTGTTTCGCTTTTTTGATGAAAATAGCCAGCATGGTGATTGTTTTGTTAGTTATTAAATCATCATAGCATATGAAAAAGTTAGTTTTAATGTTGATCGTTTTCGTTGGAATATATGTTTCTGCCCAGGAACCTACATTCCGTAAAAACTTCAATTATTCATCCATTGATATCAGCGGAAGAATGATTCAAACCTCTGATGGCAACTTTGTGTTTTGTGGCATGGGAACAAACTTTCTTCCCATACGTGGGTTTGTAGGAAAAATTGACCAATCGGGAAATATTATTTGGTCAAAATCAGTAACTTCTGGAATTTCCACAGGGTTTACTGATGTTTTTGAAATCAGCCCTGCACTTGGAGGAGGATTACTTCTCTCAGGAGAATCAAGTAATGGCGCTTTTATGTTGAGACTTGACAACAATGCAAATTTTGTTTGGGCTCGTGAGTATAGTTTTCCGTCTTCAGGCTCTGCATATTTCAGTAAAGCTATTCAAACTGCTGATGGAAATTTCCTTGCTGCAGGTGGCGTAAATCATTTCTGGGACGGAACAGCCCACAGAGATTCAACCATGCCCATGGCTATCAAAGTAAGTCCGGTGGATGGTTCTGTCATATGGGGAAGAGCCTATTATATTGCAGTTGCAAATCCTGATGAGCATTATTTTACTGATATTGCAGAAGTGTCTGATGGATATATCTTTGCAGGGGCATCATCTGAAGGAACAGGTACCCTAAACGACAACGGCGATTATCCCAGAGATGCAATTGTTTTCAAAACAGATGCTTCGGGAAATAATATTTTTACTCAAAAATTTGGTTCTACAGGTCAAGGAGAGGCAATAGCGTCTGCCATAACCCTATCAACAGGGCGTGTGCTCATGGGAGGATACAGAGGAGATCAGTCTTTTATCATGAGAATAATTGCAACAGGAGCATCTCCTTCAATTGAATATGGGCACAGATATTCGGGGGGGTTTCTTGGAGTTCATACTATTGAAGAAGTGATGGAAACTTCAGATGGTCATTATGCCGCACTTGGGTCTTATATATTGCCGCTTTCATTTTCTTTTAATGTTACCGCATCCAAAATCAATAATTCAACAGGAAGTTTAATTCATGGCAGAACATATCAGGGAGGTATGAGTAGTATTCTCCCAAAAGGTGGTGTAACATCAACAGGGAGCTATTATCTGATGATGATGGCAATGAGCGGTTTGGGACATAATTATCACATACTTAAAACTGATGTGGGTGGAGTAATGAATAATCCTGCTTGTCCTGAAGGGAGTTATAGCCCTTCCAGAAGTGGATATACTCCAGGGTTGACGGCAATCACTCCCTCAGTTCACACAAATGTATCATCTTCTGCTTTTACTCCTGTAATTGCAGATATTAATCCAACAATAACAGTTGAGTGTGAATATGCACCGTGCGTGCCGCCTCCTATCCCAACACTTACAGCAGTTCCCAATCCAATTTGTGCAGGGCAAACAGTGACACTCACAGCTGGTGGCTCAGGACCAAATGTAACATATCATTATTATACTGTGCCTTCAGGAGGGACAGCTTTTGCTACAGGGACAACAACTGATGTGACACCTCCAACTACCACAACGTATTATGTGGCAGCAGAAGACAATACAAATCCCGGATGTATGAGTGACAGAGCTTCTGTGACAGTGACAGTAAATCCGTTGCCCAATCCAAATGTTACTTCAAATAGTCCTTTGTGTGAAGGAGGAACCTTGAATCTCAGTGCACAAAACGGAACCGGCTATAGCTGGCAGGGTCCGGGTTCGTGGTCAAGCAGTGGTTCGGGCACTCCAAGTATCAGCCCTGTTAACACATCTCACTCAGGAACATACACGGTAACTGTAACCGATGCAAATGGATGTTCAGCAAGTGCTTCAGTCAGTGTTACAGTTGATGCCACTCCTGTTGTAACTGTGAATCCTTCAGCTCCTGTAATTTGTGACGGAGAAAGTGTGAATTTAACAGCGGGCGGAGCAACAAGCTACAATTGGAGCGGTCTTGGTGCAGGAGCTTCACAAAATGTAAGTCCATCAACAACAACAACATATTACGTAACAGGAACAACAGGAGCGTGTACAGGAAGTACGCAGGTCACAGTGAATGTTAATCCTTCTCCAACTGTAAGTATTTCACCCTCTTCCCCTGAAATTTGTGAGGGGGGTAGTGTTTCTATCACAGCATCAGGAGCCAGTTCATATGTGTGGGATAATGGTTTGAGTCCGGGAAGTTCTCATAATGTAAGCCCATCAGGTACAACAACATATACAGTCACCGGAACAGCATCCGGTTGCACAGGAACATCAAGTGTCACTGTGATAGTAAATCCAAATCCTGTTGTTAGTGTATCCCCGTCAAATCCGGTTATTTGTGAAGGTGATGATGTTTCACTCTCAGGAAACGGAGCAACCACTTATGTTTGGGATCAGGGACTTGGTGCTGGCACATCCCACACCGTAAGTCCTTCGGGGACTACAACGTATTCTGTAACAGGAACAACAGGTACTTGTACAGGAAGCACTCAGGTTACAGTGACGGTAACTCCAAATCCGGTTATATCAATTTCCCCTTCAGCGCCTAATATATGTGACGGACAAAGTGTTACAATAAATGCCAGCGGAGCAACCACTTATAACTGGGATGGAATGGGTTCTGGGGCTACTCAAAATGTGAGTCCCTCTGTTACTACAACCTATACCGTAACAGGGACCACTGGTTCATGTGTGGGCACAGCCGAAGTAACAGTGAATGTGGCATATCAGTACGATGCAACAATTACTCCGGTATCACCCATGTGCGAATATGTGTCTGCATTCAATCTCAATGCAGCAGACGGAGGTGGTGTATGGAGCGGAAACGGGATTACAAATACTTCCGCAGGTACTTTTGATCCATCAACTGCCGGCCCGGGAACTCACATAATAACATACGGAATTGCAGGCACATGCGGTGATACTGCAACAATGAGCATAACTGTTCATGCAGCCCCAATTGTGGACCTTGGTTCAAACACAAGTATTTGCGACGGCGATGTGCTTACACTTGATGCAGGTGCTGGATATACAGGCTATAGCTGGACCCCTTCCGGCTCTAATCAAACTTATGATGTTTCCGCTTCAGGCACATATTCAGTCACAGTCACCGATTCAAACGGTTGTGAAGGTTCTGATAATATTATAGTAACAGTATTACCACAGGCCGATGCCACTATTACCACAACAGGGCCTTTCTGTTCAAATGACCCTCAGACTCAGTTTACAGCAACGGATGCCGGTGGCTCATGGAGCGGAAACGGAATAACGGCAGGCGGGATGTTCGATCCTTCATCTGCCGGAGCAGGTACACATGTAATTACATACGGAATTGCAGGTACATGCGGTGATACTGCAACAATGAGCATTATAGTTCATGCAGCCCCGATAGTGAATCTTGGTTCAAACACTAGTATTTGCGACGGCGATATTCTCACTCTTGATGCCGGCGCTGGATATTCAGGCTATAGCTGGACACCATCCGGTTCAAATCAAACCTATACAGTTACAACCACAGGGACATATTCAGTGACAGTGACAGATGCAAACGGATGTGAGGGTTCCCATGGAATAACCGTGACTGTGATATCACAGGCCGATGCCACAATCATCACAACAGGCCCGTTCTGTTCAAATGACCCTCAAACGCAGTTTACAGCCACTGACGCAGGTGGTTCATGGAGTGGAAACGGAATAAACACAAGCGGGATTTTCGATCCTTCAGCTGCAGGAGCAGGAACTCACATAATAACTTATGGTATAGCTGGTACATGTGGTGATACGGCATCAGTAAGTATCACTGTTTATGCAGCACCTGATGTAGATCTTGGTTCTGATCAGACAATATGTGAAGGAGATTCGGTTGTGCTTGATGCAGGTACTGGAAATAATTACACCTGGACACCTTCAGGCTCAACACAGACAATAGATGTAACTACTAGTGGAACATATTCTGTAACGGTCACTGATAATAATGGATGCCAGGGGACTGATTCAGTTGTCATTACAGTACTTGATCAGCAGGATGCCACAATTCTATCAGAAGGTCCATTTTGTTCTAATGATGCTTCAAATCAGTTTATTGCTGAAGACGGAGGCGGTTCATGGAGCGGAAACGGAATTAGTTCAGGCGGAATGTTTAGTCCTGCTGGTGCTGGTCCCGGAAATCACACAATAACCTATACAATCCCAGGTCAGTGCGGCGATACAGACAGCAAAGTTATTACAGTTAATGAGGCTCCCCTGATTTCACTTGTTTCAACAGGTGAAAGCTGCATAGGTGCCAATGATGGAAGTATTACACTGACATTAACTGGAGGAACTTCTCCTTACATTATTTTATGGCAGCATGGAAGTTCTGATGAGAATCTGACAAATCTTGCTCCAGGAACCTATTCAGTGATGGTTGCAGATCAGAACGGTTGCGGCGATAGTAGTTCAGTGACGGTGCTTGGTGGAATTGATGATTGTTTTCCTCCACATGTTTGGGTGCCCAATATTTTTTCACCAAATGGTGACGGGCAAAATGATATACTGTTCGTAAGAGGTGAAGGAGTTAGATTCTTAGAATTTATCATATACAACAGATGGGGAGAAAAAATATTTGAAACCACTGAAATGAATAATGGCTGGGATGGAACATATAAAGGGAAACCATGTGATTCGGGTGTGTATGCCTATGTTCTGAAAGTTATATTCAATAATGATGAAGAAATAAAAACACACGGAAATATTACTTTAGTAAGATAACCCCCAATATTAATAAATTATGAAAAGAAGTATTTGTTTATCGCTATTGTTATTTCTGGTAGTGGGTGCTCTGCACTCACAACAGAATACATTTAGAAAAGATTATGCATTTTCAACCATGGACATTCCCGGAAACATGATTCAGACATCAACAGGTGAGTTTGTGTTTTGTGGATTTAATACAACATGGCTGCCCATTTACGGGAATGTTACAAAGACCGATATGTACGGTAATCTTGTTTGGTCAAAGGGTGTGCTTGGGTCAATAGCTACTGCCTTTTCAGATGTGATTGAAGTGGCAGCAGCTCAGGGCGGAGGCTATTTGCTTGCAGGCGAATCCAGCCCGGGTGCCATACTGGTAAGATTGGATGTGAATGGTAATTTGTTGTGGGCGCGCAGATATCAGTACCCATCATCAGGTGGAGAATATTTTAATAAAATAATTCAAACCACTGATGGTCATTTTCTTGGTTGCGGCGGAGTAAATCATTTTTGGGATGGAAGTGCATACAGAGATTCTCTCATGCCCATGGCAATGAAAGTTGATCAGTCAAACGGAAATATTCTCTGGGACAGAGTATATGTAATCAGTGTACCAAATCCTGACGAACATAGTTTTTTGGATGTGGCTGAAACTGCTGATGGATATGTTTTTGTAGGATACTCATCTGAAGGGACAGGGACAATAAGTAGTGAAGGCGATTATCCTCGTGATGGAATTATTATTAAAACTAATACATCAGGAACACTTACCTATGCAAGAAGATTTGGAAGTTCGGGGCAGGGTGAAGGCGTTGAGGCAATCATACGTCTGTCAACAGGTGATGTGCTGATGTCAGGATGGAGGGGAGACCGTGCTTTTATGATGAGAATTAACGGAACAGGTGCAACACCAACCATAGGTTTTGGTCACAGGTATGAAAGAGATTATCTTTTTGTACCAGAACCGATGATGTTTTCAGATGTAATGGAAATGCCTGATGGTCACTATGCTGCTATAGGTACTTATATCCGTCCTTTGGTTTTACCATTTGAAATTTATTCAACAGTAAATAAGATAAATAATTCAACAGGCGCAGTAATTCATTCCAATACATTTGTGCCTACCGGTTCATTACCTGTGGCTTTTAGCATTTTACCCAAGGGCAGTGTTGCTTCAGACGGTAGTTATTTTATGTTTATGACTGCAATGCAGATGGCAGGATATAATTATCATGTGTTGAAAACTGATGCTGCTGGCAGTATGAGTAATCCGGCTTGTCCCGAGGGAACATATTCCCCAACACGGGCAAACTATGTGCCGACATTGAACAGTTTTTCTCCAACAATTCATAATAACCTGGCAGGAGCAACAACATTTACGCCTGCCATTAATGATTTAACTCCTACAGTGACAACTGTTTGTCAGTATTCTCCATGTGTACCGCCACCAGATCCAACACTGACAGCAGTTCCAAATCCCATTTGTGCCGGTCAATCTGTTACTCTTACAGCCTCCGGTTCAGGAGCAAATGTAACTTATCGCTTTTACACTGATGCTGTTGGGGGTACTGCTTTTGCAACAGGAACTACTACAGTAGTTACTCCGGCTGTAACAACAACCTATTATGTTGATGCTGAAGACAATACTCAGCCAGGATGTTTCAGCAACAGAACATCTGTTACCGTAACAGTTCATCCACTTCCAAACCCGAATATTTCATCAAACAGTCCAGTTTGTGTTGGAGGTAGCCTGAATCTTGGAGCTTCAAATGGAACAAGCGGGTATCAGTGGTCTGGCCCCAACTCATGGTCAAGTACTTCTCAGAATCCGGTCATCAGTCCTGCAAATACAACACATTCAGGCACATATAGTGTAACAGTTACTGATGGAAACGGATGTTCAAACTCAGCATCAGTCACAGTAACAGTAAATAATAATCCCGTAGTAGATCTTGGTCCTGATACTACAATTTGTTCAGGGCAGTCGTTGGTGCTTGATGCTGGACCCGGGTATTCAGGATATTCATGGACTCCTTCAGGTAGTACACAAACATATAATGTAACAGCAAGCGGCACTTATTCAGTAACCGTAACAGATGGAGCAAGTTGCTCAGGTAGCGGTTCAATTGTTGTCACAGTATTGCCCCAGGCAGATGCTACAATTACAACATCAGTTTTGGAATATTGTTCAAATGATCCTGCTGTTAATTTTACGGCCACAGACCCCGGAGGCACGTGGTCAGGACCAGGCATCAGTTCAGGAGGGTTGTTTGATCCATCTGCTGCAGGACCAGGTGTACATAGTATCACTTATACAATTCCAGATCCATGTGGTGATTCGGATAATATATCCGTGACTGTTTATCAGGCACCTGTTGTGAATCTGGGACAGGATACAAGCTTATGTATCGGAGACAATTACACAATTGATGCAGGTGCAGGTTATACCTCTTATTCATGGTCGCCTTCCGGAAGTAGTCAAACATTAAACGTCACTACCACAGGAACATATTCGGTCACAGTGACAGATGCGAATGGTTGTCAGGGGATTGATGAAATTAATGTAACCTTTACAGAACAGCAGGATGCAACGATTCTCACAACAGGGCCATTTTGTTTGAATGATGTTCCCGTTCAGTTTTCTGCAGTTGACGGTGGTGGAACGTGGACAGGAAACGGAATAAATTCATCAGGTTTATTTGATCCTTCTGCTGCAGGCGTGGGACAACATCAAATAACTTATACAATCCCCGGAGGATGTGGAGATCAGAACCAGATACTTGTAACAGTGCTGGATATCCCTGCATATGTGCATAATGTTACAAATGCATCGTGTATCGGAGCTGCTGATGGAAGTGTAGAGCTGACAGTTTCAGGAGGTTTGCCGCCATACGTTTACCAGTGGAGCAATTCCGCTGACGATTCTCTCCTTGTTGATTTACCAGCTGGCTCTTATGTGTTTACAGTGTCAGATGACAATGGTTGTGCTGTAACAGGCACTGCTGTGGTTGAAGACGGGATAGAGGACTGTTTTACACCACATGTGTGGCTTCCCAATGTGTTTTCACCTAACGGAGACGGACAGAACGATATTCTGTTTGTGAGAGGAGAGGGAGTTCGCTTTATTGAACTTGTAATATATAACCGCTGGGGACAGAAAATATTTGAAACAACCAGTTTGCAAACAGGCTGGGATGGCACATTTAATGGAAAACCTTGTCCTGCAGCGGCATATGCTTATTATCTGAAAGCTACATTTATCAATGATACCGAAGAAGTATATCATGGAAATGTTACCATAGTTAGATGATAGATGGTTTTTAAAAATTTGAATAGTAAAAAAGTCGGTTATGTAAACCGGCTTTTTTCTTTGGTAAGGGAATAAATGGCATACAATATTTTAGAAAAATTTGAGTTATTTTGGTTGAGTAGCCTTGGTAAAAGATCCTTTGTGCAGGATTTACTTTTTTCAAGTCTTAGATTTGGGTTGAATCAGGATAAGAAAAAACTTTAATAAAAAAAAATTGTGTTCATTATATAAAAAAATATAAATTTGCAATGTTTTAAAATATTAAAAAAAACTAAACTAACTTGATATGAAAAAGCTTATAATTCAAATTGTATTGGTGGTTGTTAGTATTGTTCTTGCCTTCTTCATTTACAACGGAATTCAGGGGCCTATAAAGTTTAAAGTTGAACTTGAGCGTAGAACTGATGTTGTTGTTGAGAAGTTGAAAGATATACGTGATGCACAAATTGCATATAGAAATGTGAACGGAAAATATACAGCAAGTTTTGACACACTCACAGATTTTATTGTTAACGGGCAGATTCCAATTATCAAACTTACAGCTGACCCTGAGGATACTACACTGACTATAATGTTTATGGATACAGTTGGATATGTGCTTGTAATGGACTCAATTTTTAAGAATAGAGAAAACTTTAAACCCAATGAATTGAAATATATTCCATTTTCTGATGGTGAAATATTTGAAATGGATGCAGGAACAGCTTCACGAAGTGGTGTAACGATTAATGTTGTTGAGGTTTTTGCTGCAAATAAGCATTTTCTTAAAGGTCTTAATTTGAAAAGAAACCATATAGATCCTGAAGAAGGTCTTGGGTTTGGAAGTATGTATGACCCTACAACTGATGGAAACTGGGAGTAAATTTAAAATATGATAAGGAAAGTATTTTCTTTTCAGAATGACAAAAAAGATTTTTCAGGACAGGAGAATATTTTTGTCCTTTCTTTTTCTGAAAAAGGTTTTTTGTTAATCAATGTGTCTGATAGCGAGATTGTTAAAATTGATGATTTTGTTTTTGAACCTTCTGGTGCTGATATCAATCGTTTTAATAATGAATTTTTAGCATTCTTGTCTGATTATGCCTCAAAATGGTCTGTCAACAAAAGAATTGCCTTTTTTAATGCCATATCCTATATCGCTGTTCCTGCTGTTTTAAAATCTGAAGAGCAAAAACAATTGCTTTCATCTTTTGTACTGGACAGTGAACAATATCATATGTTAGAAACAGAAAATCTTGGAGGAGAGTTAAATCCAGTTTTTTTGATGTATAGACACAATCAATGGCAGGAAGACTTCATGAGCCAACTGCAGTGGGATATTGAAAAACGTACCGATATTGCTCATTTTACTTACAATGTTCTGAATAATTCTCTAGTAGGTGATGGGATTTTTGTGAAAGTTGTGGACTCATATTTTGACGTGATAGTTGTTTCTGGTTCTAAACTGAAGCTGATTAATCGCTTTTCATTTGCATCATCAAAAGATTTTTGTTACTATCTGATTGGCGCATTGAAATCTACAGCACTTGATTCTTTTAGTCAAACGGTGTATCTGGCAGGAGATATTTTGCCAGGTAGCGAAATAGTACAATTGATTTCAAAGTATGTAGCTCAAATTAAGTATCTTGCACCTTCCGGAATTCATGTTCCTGCAAATATTCCGCTACATCGTTACTATAACCAACTTTCAGGATTGTGAGAATAATCAGTGGATTAAGAAAGGGAAAGCGTATTCAGGCTCCCGCAAAATTACCTGTACGTCCCACAACAGATTTTGCAAAAGAAGCGTTGTTCAATATCTTAAACAATCATTTTGATTTCGATGAAGTGCAGGTTCTTGACCTTTTTTCCGGAACAGGAAATATTTCCTATGAATTTGCATCAAGAGAAGCAAAAGATATTCTGGCAATTGATTTGAATCATGCATGTGTTGAGTTTATTAATAAGACAGCAAATCAGCTTGAATTTTTTCAGCTGAAGGTATTAAGAGCAGATGCAATGCAGTTTTTACAAAAATCAAAAACCAAATGGGATATCATTTTTGCCGATCCTCCATTTGATTTTGAACATACTGAAATGATACCCCAACTTGTTTTTCAAAATGAACTCCTGAATGAATATGGATGGCTTATAGTTGAACATTCAGTTAAAACAAGTTTTGGAGATAATGATAATAAATTTGATTTCAGAAAATACGGGTCTGTTTGCTTTACGATTTTTCAAAGAAATTCAGACAATTAACCTTGTTTTATTACTTTTCGTAAAGATTATGTAATTTTGAAAAAAATAACTGAATGAAATTAGCCTTAATCGGTGCTACCGGTTTGGTCGGAACCGAAATAATTAAAGTTCTTGAGGAATTTCAATTGACTGTTTCTCAGTTTATTCCTGTGGCTTCATCCAAATCAGTGGGAAGAACAATCAGTTTTAATGGTTCAATCCATCAGGTTGTTGATATTGAAACTGCTTTGGAATTGAAACCTCAAATTGTTATTTATTCTGCCGGTTCTCAAATCTCTGTTGATACCGCTGAAAAATTTACAGCAAACGGAGCCTGGGTTATTGACAATTCATCTGCATGGAGGATGTTTGATTACGTTCCCCTGGTGGTGCCTGAAGTAAATTTGCACACAATTAATAATAATACACGAATTATTGCCAATCCAAATTGTTCCACAATTCAGCTGGTGGCTGCAATTTATCCCTTACATAAAAAAAACAGAATCCGAAAACTAATTGTTTCAACTTATCAGGCTGTCTCAGGAACAGGGTCAGCAGCTGTAAAGCAATTAATGTCAGAACGTGAAGGAATTCAACACGAAAAAGTATATCCTTATCAGATTGATCTTAACCTGTTGCCACATGCTGGAGCTTTTCTGGACAATAAATATACATCAGAGGAAATAAAACTTGTAAAGGAAACACAAAAAATTATTGGAGATAGTGAGATTGATATTTATCCCACTGTAGTGAGAGTTCCTGTTACAGTAGGCCACTCCGAAAGTGTGTATATGGAGTTTGAGAATCCAATGTCAGTTCAGAAAGCTCACGAGATATTAAGTGTTGCTAAAGGAATTATTGTTCAGGACAACCCTGAAATGAACTTGTATCCAATGCCAATGTTATCAGAGGGAAAAGATGAAGTTTTTGTTGGCAGAATCAGAGGGGGATTTCATTGTGATAATGTTCTTCAAATGTGGATAGTTGCTGATAATCTGAGAAAAGGTGCAGCAACCAATGCAGTACAAATTGCACGTTATATTTCAGATTCATTCATTAATCCAAAGTCCTGATGAAAATCAGCCAGAGAGATGTGTTTCTTGTTTCCGGGCCGTGTAGTGCAGAGTCGCTCCAGCAGTTAAGAAAAACAGCTGAGCAGCTTCAGCAGTATTGTCGGCCAGATGTTTTTCGGGCAGGAGCATGGAAGGCAAGGACCAATATCAATACTTTTGATGGCTATGGAGAAGATGCTCTCCGCTGGATGAAGGAGGTTAAGGATGAATTTGGATTTCCTCTTGCCACAGAAGTGTTGATGCCTAATCATGTTGATTTGTGTTTGAAGTATGGGATTGATTATGTGTGGCTTGGAGCAAGAACAGTTGTGAATCCATTTATGGTTCAGGAAATCAGCAATGCATTGAAGGGTACAGAACTGAAAATAATGATCAAAAATCCTGTAAATCCTGATATCAATTTGTGGGTAGGCGCCATTGAGAGAGTGAAAAAGGCAGGAATTGAACATGTTATTGCAATACACAGAGGCTTTTCAACATACTACACTTTGCCATACAGGAATATGCCACTTTGGGAGATTCCCAACGAACTAAGGCGGGTTTTTCCTGAAATTCCTGTGGTGTGTGATCCCAGCCATATTTGCGGAAAAAATATTTGCTTAAAAGAGATTATGCAGCAAGCACTGGATCTTGAAATGCAAGGACTCATGGTGGAAACGCATTATATGCCCGATGAAGCAATGTCAGATAAGAATCAGCAGATTACTCCGCTTCAGTTCTCTGAGCTTATTTCATCTCTTGTTATCCGTTGCAATTCAGAACAGCAACAACAACTGATGCATCTGAGGAATGAAATTGACATGATAGACGACCAGCTTCTGGAAATCTTGTCAAGAAGGATGAAAGTGGTTGAACAGATAGGAGAAATGAAGAAAAAATTCAATATAACAATTCTTCAGGCAGAAAGATCAAGGCATGTGTTTGCCGACAGAATGAGAAAAGGAACCCAATTAAATATGAATCCTGAATTTTTGAAAGAAATTTTAAAAGCTATTCATAATGAGGCAATAAGGATTCAGTTTGAAGTTTTTGGAAAAGTTTCAAAAGGGTAACGGTTTATAACGGGTCAGGTTAATTTTCTGGGGGGATAAAGTCAAAAGATAGAAAATAGAAGATAGAAAATAGAAGATAGAAAAATTGGATTTGGGAGTTATAAATTGGTTAAAACGTCCCAAGGGGATGTCGATGTCAAAGCCCGGAGTTCATGAGGCTGTCTCAAAACCAATATCTACCGGAAATTATTATTGCCCCAACTTTAGGGTGTGCGCTGATTTTCAGCGACTTACTCCCTTTAGGCGATGTATTGAGCTTGTCGAAATAGAAGGGGCAAATAAGTCGGTGAAAATCAAAAAATGGGCGTTTTGAT
>CAZGIW010000104.1:0-10523 GCA_964526285.1 uncultured Bacteroidales bacterium
CAAATATTTTATATTTAATATTTTATATTTTAATTTTTCTATTAATCGCATCTATACCCAAACACAGCAATAGCTCCGGAATAATCACAATAAGCTAATAAGGTCAAGTTTAGTTTTTGTTTTGTTGTTTTACTAAGGTAATAAGGGTTTTAAAGTCTTCAACCGCTTTGCCACACGATGTCCGTCCGCCACGGCAAAAGGGGTCAGGCGCGTACGTAATGAATCAAAAATAAAACAACTACTTCAGCATTGAAGCAATTAACTGCTCCAACTGATCGCCACGCAGATTTTTTGCCAAAATCTTGCCGTTTTCATCAATAATAACATTGGCAGGAATAGATGAGATGCCAAACATCTGGTGCGTTTTTGACTGCCACCCCTTTAGTTCGCTCACATGATCAGACCAGGCTAATTTGTCAGACAAAATGGTGTTTTTCCAGTTTTCCAATTTATTATCAAGTGAAACCGAATAAAACGCCAATCCCTTATCTTTATATTTATTGTAAAGTGAAACCTTATGCGGATTCTCTTTCCTGCACGGACCACACCATGATGCCCAAAAATCAATAATCACAACTTTTCCTCTCAATGGATACAGAGCAATGCTATCACCATCAATGCCCGGAAGTTTGATATCTGATATCACCGCGCCAACAACACTGTTTTTTTGTGTTTCCACTTTTTTTGAAAAATTATCAATAATTTGATTGTCAGGATATAAGGATGACAATTCATTTGCAACCTGCTCATAAAGCTCTGAATATGCTGAGAAATCCAACTTTTCTATGAAAAACATGGTGGCAGGCGAACTTATATTTTCTTTGGCAAAATTCTCAATCACATGGTTCCTTAACAAAGTCAGACTATCTAGTTTGCTCTGATAATAAACAGTCACAACATCATTCCTCTCATTCTGAGGTATGGAGTTAAACTTCGCAATAACACTATCCGCTTTGACTTGATACTGGAATAATAATTTTTCTGTGTTATACACCATGGCCGTATGAGGAGAACCTTCAACAACAGCAGACTGAATCACATTATTCATATCAACAGTCATGTTTACTTCTTCTCCCGGCATGGCCACAAGCACTGTAAATGCACTTTGATTGAATGCAATTTTCAAAAATATCATTTTGTCAATTTCCAACTGAGTTTCAAGCACATTATTTTCAAGCTGCACTGTTTTCTTTTGAAACCAGTCGGGCATAAATGTTTCAATACTCACAGTGCCTGAAGGTGGATTCGTATAGGTAATTTTCAGATGATAGACATTCTGAGCCCTACAAAGAAAAGGAAGCAGAATAATACATAAAATGATTCGTGTTCTCATTAAAAATTTCATTTAAAAATCAAAATTACAATAAAACAACATACTTACATTAATTTTTTTTTTAACTTTGCACCCTCAAATGCGGATGTGGCGTAATTGGTAGCCGCGCCAGACTTAGGATCTGGTGCCGAGAGGCGTGGGGGTTCGAGTCCCTTCATCCGCACTTTTTTTTTAACCAATCACAATTAGAATGAACATTACCAAAGAAAACACAGGCGAATACACAGCCACTCTCACTATTGAACTTACTCCTGAAGACTTTATGCCAAAAGTCAACGAAAATCTTGAAAAAATCAGAAAAAAAGCCAACATTCCGGGATTCAGACCAGGCAAAGCACCCATGGGACTTGTGAAAAAGCACTATGGCAAAACTACAATTCTCGAAGAAGTGAACGAAATGGCTTTTGAAAACATCTATACACACATTCAGGAGTCAAAAATGAAAATCATTGGCAGACCTCTGATTAACATTGAGAAAACACCAAAAATTGATGACCTGACAGAAGACCGCACATACACCTATGTTTTCGATATCGGTATGGTGCCCGAATTTGATGTAACTGTTGCTCCAGAAGTTGAAGTTGAATACAAAAAAGTCACACTTGGCGATGAAGCTGTTGAAAAAGAAATTGAAGCTCTGAGAAAAAGACATGCATCTTTCGGCAAATCTGACACAGTTATTGAAGAATGCATGATCACTGGACACATGCAAATCATTGACCCTGAAATTGAACACTCAGAAGAAGATTTGGAAAAAAACAAACTATACAGATACTTCTACGTTGACAAACTCAATGAAAATCCAAAGCTTAAGAAATTGTTTCTGGGCAAAAAATCCGATGAAATTGTTGAAATCACAACAGATAATATTGAAGATCGCGAAGCTCTTCAGTTTTTAATTCCAGAATCTGTTGACATGAATAAAGAAGGTTTGAAAATGTCGTTTTTACTTTCTGAGATGTACACTTCACAACCGGCTGAGCTGAATCAGGAGTTTTTTAATCAGAATTTTCCAGGCAGAAACATTGAAACTGAAGAAGATTTCAGAAATACACTTCGTGAAGAACTGCAACAGCATTACATCAGACAATGCGATGATATTTTCCTCCATGCAGTTCGCAAAAAAATTATTGAAACAACCGAACTTCCACTTCCTGCTGATTTTGTGAAACAGTTCCTCATTGAAAACAATAAGGATGAAAATGACGAAGAAAAAATCAATGACCTTGAAGATCGTTTTGATGAATACCTTGAAATGATCAAATGGGAATATATTCAGGATAAGATTTTTGAAAAATTTGAAATCAAAATTGAAATTGAAGATTTTAAAGAATTCATCAGAGATTACTATTCTGAGTATATGAAACAGGAGGTGACAGATGAAATAATTGATTCTGAATTAAAGCATATTCTTGAAGATAAAAAACGTGCTGAGAACATTGAAGCTCAAATCAGAAGAAAAAAGAGCCTTCAGATTTTCAAAGAACATCTCACACTGAAAGAAATTTCATTCAAATCATTTGAAGAGATGACAGAAAAGGACAAAGATTCAGAACAGGAAAAACCAAAGAAAACAAAAAAGAAAAAAGAAGCTGAGCAGGAATAAATTATTCATTTAAAAATCAAAACATTATGGATCCTTCAAAAGAATTCAGAAAGTATGCAGTGAAGCATCACGGTATCAACAGTTTACATGTTGACAAATACATTAGTTCATCATTATTAAAACCCTACATTATTGAAGAACGTCAGCTGAATGTGGCTCAGATGGATGTATTTTCGCGTTTGATGATGGATCGCATCATCTTTTTGGGGTCAGAAATCTTTGATGAGGTGGCCAATATTATTCAGGCACAGCTGCTGTTTCTTGAAAGTGTAGATTCAGGCAAAGACATTCAGATATATATCAATTCTCCCGGTGGCGAAGTGTATGCTGGTTTGGGTATCTATGATACGATTCAGTACATCACCCCTGATGTAGCCACAATCTGCACAGGTATTGCTGCTTCAATGGCTGCAGTTTTGCTGGCCGCAGGTACCAAAGGCAAGCGCAGTGCTCTGCCACACAGTCGCATCATGATTCATCAACCCATGGGTGGTGCACGTGGTCAGGCTTCAGATATTGAAATCACAGCACGTGAAATTCAAAAACTGAAAAACGAATTATACGAAATCATCTCCTATCATTCGGGGCAGGATGTGAAAAAAGTGGCCAAAGACAGCGACCGTGATTACTGGATGATTGCCCAGGAAGCAAAAGATTACGGAATGATTGATGAGATTTTGAAAAGAAATTCCCGTAAGGAAAAACAATAAAACATTACATGGCACAGCGTAAAGGAGAGTTTTGTGCTTTTTGCGGTCGTCCTGAAAAAGACGTGGAAATGCTTATTCATGGACAACATGCTGCCATATGCAATGAATGTTCGTTACAGGCAAAACAAATTGCTGATGAAGAACTGAAACACAAAACAAAATCTTCTGTTTCAGGTATCAAATTGAAAAAACCCAAAGAAATCAAAGAATTTCTTGATTTGTATGTCATTGGTCAGGATGATGCAAAAATCACTCTATCGGTGGCTGTTTACAATCACTATAAGCGTATTCTCAACCAGGAAAAATCAAATGATGAGGAAGTGGAACTTGAAAAATCAAACATTGTGCTTGTGGGTGAAACCGGTACAGGGAAAACACTCCTTGCCCGATCCATTGCAAAAATGCTTGATGTTCCCTTTTCAATTGCCGATGCAACTGTTTTTACCGAAGCAGGATATGTTGGTGAAGATGTTGAAAATATTCTCACAAGGCTTTTGCAGGTGGCTGATTATGATGTGCCCGCTGCTGAAAGAGGAATTGTGTTTATTGATGAAATTGACAAAATTGCACGCAAATCTGACAATCCCAGCATTACACGTGATGTGTCAGGAGAAGGAGTGCAACAGGCCATGCT
Source organism: uncultured Bacteroidales bacterium (assembly GCA_964526285.1). GTDB lineage: Bacteria > Bacteroidota > Bacteroidia > Bacteroidales > DTU049 > CAYMAZ01. The sequence continues at coordinate 4,284 of CAZGIW010000104.1, forward strand.
GAAAATGCTTGAAGGCACAGTTGTCAACGTGCCACCTCAGGGTGGAAGAAAACATCCTGAACAAAAAATGATTCAGGTCAATACCCAAAACATACTGTTTGTATGTGGTGGTGCTTTTGACGGTATTGAGCAAAAGATTGCTTCAAGACTCAAAACAAATGTCATTGGGTTTAAATCAACCAAAAAAAATGTGGACAGAGCAAATATTCTCAGATACATTGCACCACAGGACATCAGAAGCTACGGTCTTATTCCGGAACTTGTGGGCAGATTGCCCATTGTGACACATCTTAATCAGCTTGACAGAGAAACTCTCACAAGAATTCTTACTGAACCAAAAAATTCTTTGATAAAACAATACACCAAGTTGTTTGAACTGGACGGAATTCAACTGGAGTTTGACAAAAAATCACTTGATTGTATTGTTGAAAAGGCCATCGATTTTAAGGTTGGTGCCCGCGGACTCAGATCAATCCTTGAAGCTGTGATGATGGATGCCATGTTTGAATTTCCTTCAGATGCGTCAAAGAAAAAGCTGAAAATTACTGAAGCTTTTGTAAAACAGCAACTTGCAAAACGAACCGAACTGGATTTGTCGCAGATGTTATAATCCTGATTGGTTGCAATTTTTTACCATTATTTTTTTTTTTATAATTTTGCATAAAAAATCAAGCTATGAAAAATGTAATTTGTGTTTTAGGGTTCATTTTGACAATATGCTTTTTTGAAAACTCCGCTCAGGCTCAGTTCAGCCTCTCTCCCACTGTTGGGCTACAGGCTCCCACCGGGCAGTTTGGGGCTAGAAGCAATACAGGTTTTGGGTTTGCACTCACCGGAAGATATATGCTCAGTGAAAATTTTGCCACAGGATTTATGGTAGGACTAAATACTTTTAAAGGCACTGTAAGGATTTATGAACCTTTTCCCATTCCACATTATTCAAATTATCCAACAAGGTCTGTTGTTTTTCCAATGGCTGGAATTTTTGAATATCACTATCCCATGGGTTTCATCACTCCATTTGCCGGATCTGATATGGGGTTATATTTGTCAACCTATAAATTCAGCAGTACAAAATCATCCAATTTTTTCTTTGGATTTTCTCCAAAAGTGGGTGCAATATATCCTTTCACCGATGCCATTTCATTCACTGCTGACATGAAGGTGAACATTTACTTTAACAATGGCGGTCGTGCATGGATTGGTGTCAATGCGGGGATTTGCTATAATTTGTAGTTATAAAAAAAAAACAGTCATCATTTTAGATGACTGTTTTAATGGGGTCATCAATTTGTGATTGACTAAACGTTCAGCAATACAAAAATTGGAATTTGCTTTGAATGGAAAAAAGAGCGAAGGGCTTTAGCCCTGAGCAAAACAAACAAAATTGCAACCCCTAAAAGTACCCCCTCCATTTATAATAGCAACGGGCTTCAGCCCGTTGGAAGCCAATGTCTCCTAATTTGTTTTTTCCCAAAGGGATCCCCATGGGAGGCAGAAAATTTGTGAAAATTTGTCTTCAAGTTAAGTGCTCATTTGAACAAATTTTGCCTGTAGTGAGCCTGTCGAACTATGACAAAAACAAAAACATTGGATGTATTAAAAATGGACAAGCCTTTTTTATTGCATAGCACACACTATTCGTCACATATTTACATCGTCACATAGTGATAAATTGATAAATGATAAATTGAAAAAAAATACAATTAATCATTATTGTGCTGAGCAGCTACAATTTTTTTTAACTGATGATTATGGTTGCAAAGTAATTGTTATTGCTGGCAAATTCATATGCCAGGGAGATGGATTAACAGGATCTAAATCGTGTCCACCAAAATAACCATCACCATTAAAATCACCAAATTCCCAGCAATTATTCACATTAAAATCAATAACAAGAGTTGAACCTGAATTATCTATAAATGTGAATCCAACATGTTTGTTGTATGGATTTGGCACACTGTTCCAAAATGACATATTGCCAAATGGTCCGTATGTCTGACCTGGTTTGTCAGCAAATTGATACCAGCTAGTCCCATTTCCTCCATGAGTATAAGCAGCAGACCTGGGACTAATAGGATCAAAGTCGGGTAATTGTCCTTCTCCGAATAACCAACCCTGAATATTTCCCTGATCATCATACTGAACCACATCACCTCTTTTAAAATCACCATGATCACAGAAATAAATACGGAAATTTCTCCACTCCACTCCCCTGTTGGTTGTTGCAATCTGTAATTTCATCTGCAGGTAGTAAATCCCAAGTACAAATGACACATATTCTCCATCTGGTATTGTTGAACCACCATTAAGGTCAATTGACACACTTCCATCAGTAAAAGCAAATTCCTGTGCATTTGCAAAATCATTTTCATGAAACAACTGATGGTCGGGAGTCCCGTTTGTGCCAAGAAGTTTTGCACTGTAAAGTCCGATGTGATATTCAGCAGGTGTCTGCAAAATTAAATTTTCACCTACACTTATACTCTTAGATGTTCCAAAGGTAACTTTTACTTTGGTTTTATTAAAACTCATTAATGTGTTCTCATCATCATCTTTCTTGCAAGAAACCATAGCAAACATGCAAAGAACCAAAAGAGTCATAATCGGATAAACATAATTTTTCTTTTTCATAAGCAATTTATTTTAAAGATTCTAAATGCAAATTTATATAAAAAATATTCCAACAAAACATCCGTAATAAAATTTTTTTTGAATCTAATTTATTTAATATCCGATTTCCTGGGCAACAAGCCCAGAAAACCGGATGCAATTTATTATAAAAATATTTAGAAACTATCTCACAACAGACAACTTTCTGGTCAGTCTTTGATTATCAAACATCACTGAATAATAATAAATACCAGCTGCAAGTGAAGAAGTGTTGAGAATTATTGAATTCTTTCCTGAATTATAATCGGAATATTTGACTATCACTTCTTTCCCAAGAATATCAGTCAATATGAATTCAACAGTTCCGGAAGCAGGAATTACAAAACTGATTTGTGTTTCATCTGAAGCAGGATTAGGAATGTTTTGATATAACATAAACACATTCGTATCAAACTCTTCTGCTGAAACAAACAAGTCCATACATGTTTGATCATTTGTAGGATTGGCATCAGACGGGATGGCCGTTTTTGCGCATAATTGATAATTTGCGCCAGAACTGGTAAAAGGAGTAATAAAAGTATAACTCATTGAAGCACCTGGATTCAGGGTTGCGGTGATATACTCGGTTGTCTGAATAGTTCCATTGAGGAAATACTGTACAGGGAAGTTTGACAAAGGATCTGTTCCAAAATTAACAATTGTAGCAGATACGTATTGCGCCTGGCCGGCAGGTGCTATAGTATTGGGAGAAGTAATTGCAGAAATTCCTCCGTCAATTGCAGCCTGACCTGGTGTCATTGCGTTACAAATTGTATCATTAAACTTATATATGTCACCAGAAAGAGCGGTGTATGCACAAAGGGTATATGGATTATAGGGTCCAGTATAGGTTGTGGTAAATGTATATGAAGTTTCTTCTCCGGGATCCAGATTTCCTGTCCACGTGGCATTGACAGGAGGTGCTCCTGTTGAAATCTTGTAGCTAAGTGGAATGGATGTTAACGGTGTGGTACCGTAGTTTTTCAGCTTCACAGTTACCTGATTGGCTCCACCGGTTATAGATTGACCAGCCGGACTTTCAATTTCTGCAATACCTGCATCAAGAGAAACCGGAGGAACATGAATCTTCACAACATCAACTGCAAAACCTTCATTATGAGTTGTAGCATTGGAGCGAAATACAAACCTGAATTTCACTGAACTTCCAGCATTGTTTAATGCTGCAAGACTAATAAATGCCGATTTCCAGCCACCTGTATTCACTGACCATGATGGTTGTGCATAAACATAAGTATCATACCAGTTGTAGCCAGTTGGATCAGCAATTGTTCCTAGTGTTGTCCAGGTTGCACCGTTATTTGTTGAATATTGCACATTGCCTCCGTCAAAATTCTCTTCAGCAAACATCCAGTATGCAATTGATAAATATGCATCATTTACTCCTGTAAAATTGAAAGTGGGTGAAACAAGATACTCAGTAGCATTGGCAGGATAATTACCTGCTAGTTTTGTAACCCAGCATGAATCACCGTCAAATGCATGATTAATCACAGTTGCTGCTGGAATTCCATGTTCCCAAACAGTCCCTGTTGTTGTAAATCCTGATGATCCTTCAAAACTATCATCATACATAAGCAAACCCGGAAGTCCCCAAAATGTATCACATTTTTTGTCATTAAATGTATTCGTATCTCCAACCACAGCAGTTTCAGCACAAATATTATTTATACCATTTTCAATAGTTAATGGAGGCAACTGAATCTGAACAGTTGCTCCGGGAGCAAGATTCCCTGTCCATGTGTCTGATACCGGTGGATTGGCATTGTGCTGATAACTTAATGGTATTGAAGTGAGCGGGTCTGTTCCAAAATTTCTAACTGTAACAATCACATCAATCTGTTCTCCTTCAGAGTAGATTCCAAGAGGTGCATTGATAGCAATCACTCCCCCATCCTGTGGAATAAGAGGAGCAATAACAACTGTATAATCCTCAGTTTCACCCCACGTATAAGTGCCGCATGGCTGAACTGAAGCAGCACTTGAAGTCTCCACCATAACAACACGCATTCTTGTATAACCTGAGGTTGCTGTTAAGGGGACTGTCACATTTCCAGTTATGGTTGCATTTGCCACTGTGTTCATAAGACCTCCATAAACAAGCTCTGTAACAGGATCAAATACACCATCAATATTATAATCGATAAACACTTTCACATAGGATGTGTAGAAAGAACCCGGCCAGATTCCTGAAACAGAAATGGGATAGGTTGCGCCTGCTGCCAGTTCAACAGGTGGCAATGTAGTGGTAAAGTCACTGTATGTATTGTTTGCCGAAGAATTGCTTGTAACCGGAAGCGGATTCCCGTTGTTCAGATTGCTGATTGTTACATTGCCAATATCCCCGTAAGAAGCACTTGTGGCATATGAATCACAGTAAATAAGAGGATTGTTGTTTACTGTCTTTTGTGTTGTGTCATTTACTGTAATAATATCAGCAGCAAGAGCTGTATATGCCTTAAAGATAAAAGCACCATAACCAACAAAGCTATACGGAGCAGTAAATTGATATGTTAATGTATCTCCGGGCAAAATTGTTGAAGAAATTGTTTCATTCACCGCTGCTCCTCCATTGACAACATATGATACAGGAATATTTGTCTGTGGATCTGTTCCGAAATTCTTTACTCTAACAGTCACTGTTTGTGTTCCTAAATCAATGCCTGAATTGGGAGTTGTTATTGCAATTACTCCAACATCTGCTGTAGGAATTGAGGTGGGCTCAACAATGGCCCACACTTCAGTTCTGTCACTCTCACACCCCATTGTTTCATGATAGAATGTTGTATTGGGGCGTATTGTTTCAAAATATCCTGCATAAGTGGGAAATGACATCCAGTCATAATTATACTTCACCATATTTGAACCAACTGTGGTGGCATTAAAATAAGGTGAATTTGCCGGATATGAACCTGAATGATCTTCCCAGTGAATAACAAGATTATTTGTTCCATCGTAATTGAATGGTGTTGTAAGTGGAATTTTAATCCAGCCTGGTCCGCTCCATGTAATATTTCCTGAGTAAACCTGAGTTAATCCTGTTGTCCCAATATAATCTGCACTTGTAAATGAATTATATGCAACGTGTCCCATATAAATACTCTGAGATCCGATGGGGCTGGCCCCGAATGTATTATTCACAAAGAAAGAAATTGTATCAATTTGCCCTGCAAAATTCAACTCGCTGGAAAGATAAATTGATGTACTCCAGCAATACTCATCCCAGCCTGAAGTAGGAACATAGTAACTTGTTGAAGTTCCTGTACCAATCTGAGTAATCCCTCCCGGCAGGATTGTACTTGCCCCAACATAATAGGGAGTGCTGGCGTATAACACAGGAGTGAGATACGTGGTTCCCGATTCCAATTCATTTCCACCAACAGGTGCATCATACCAGTACAATAAATTTGGAGAACTTGCAGTGAGCGTAGCCTGAGTTCCATAATTAATTGTATCATTCTGCCCTGCAGGTGGATCAGGAGTATATAAAAATGTATAATTTCCGCCAAGCGTGTCATTAAACTGGAATGGATCTGATGCAAAACTCACCCAGGTCTCAAAATAAACTGT
>CAZGIW010000104.1:10533-12813 GCA_964526285.1 uncultured Bacteroidales bacterium
TCCTGACCTGCAAATGTGATAATTAAAGGATTTGTGAAATTATATACAATGGTTTCACCGGGAGGAACATCCTGTCCTACAATTTCAGTCACAGGAGCTCCTCCATCAACTGAATATGAAGCAGTGAAACCTGCTGGCACTGTATCAGTCCCAAGATTTCCAATTTCAATTGTGACCTGCTCATCAATAAAATAACAATTGCTTCCAACAGGCTCAATAATCTGATTTAATGTAAGGTCAAACTGAGGAATAAATACAGTAATGTGAACTGTATCTGTAAACACACCACATGTTGTAGTATAGGTTGCTACATATTGATACAATCCATTTGTAAGCCAGGGGCCGACAACTGTATCAGTATTATTCACACTCGTAATAATCCCACCTAGGCTCCATGAAAACCCTGAAAGGGTATCATTGGTAGGCAATGATACATTGGGATTCACAATATTGGGATCCTGTGGATATATTGCGGATGACACAACCCAGTTGGTCGCAGTATTATCGTCAGGACCAATTAAACGAATACCTGATGTGGAGCTTGGATTTCCTGTGTTTCCTGACCAGTCAGCAGGAGTTACACCTGCCGCTGCAGGAAATGTATATGTATTATAACCAACTGCATCAACAATAATATTTGATGGATCTTTGAGAATCCGTCCAGTGGCATCAGAAGAACTAAACGAACCTGCATAAATACCATTGCCGTGATAATAATAATTGGCAGGACTTTCCACACTGCTTGACATTTGTCCAACAGCAATAATTGCAGTACCTGTGGGACTTAGTACTGTACCAGGGTTAAAAGTATGTGAACTAACCATGGTTGAAGTATTCCACTGCTCAAGAGTAAAACCTGCCAGGTCAGAATTGGGGGCACCAGTTATTTCAATATAGTCATCTGCAAGCAGGTAAGATGGCCATCCACCAACAGGAGCACCCACTGAATATTTATAATGACAAATCTCTGTCATTAAGAAACCACCAGCAGGAAACATATTGGAATTGACTGTTAGTTCAACAGTATCAACAGGAGTTGTAATAAAGGCATTATCAGGTATTGCATCAAAAATATAAGGATCAATTGTAAGCACCTGAGTATTCATTAATGAATCATTAATGGCAAGCAGATTCACTGCATTGGGTTCAATATATGTACTCAGTGTGTATGTGCCGGGCAGAGACAAATCCATTCCATCAATTCCAACCTCAAGTATATTTCCTACAGCCAGTGTTCCTGTATTAATAACTTCACTTCCTGATGAATTGACAGGACCTGATATCTGCCACTGTAATGTCAAAGGATCAACTGAAAAGTCAACCATGCTTCCCAGAATATTTTTCACTACAAAATAGAGACTATCATTATTTGTAATACACTCACCATGAACAAGTTCGGCAGATGTTAGCTCAATATCTCCAGCAACAGGGGTATATTCATAAGCTCCAATGTCAGGATTAACAGGGTCACGGGCAATTCCCAAAATATCATGACTTACTGTGGCGACAGGTGTGGCAACATTATTAAGAACACCACCAAGCGGATATAAATTTGTGTTTGAAACATATATTGGATCAGCAGAAACAGAATTCTGGTCATTTCCTGCAGGAATATTCACAGCCTGCAATGCTGCAAGATTTGAAACAGCAATGCCGTAATAAACAAAAGCAGTACCTGTACTGAAATAATTATTAAAATTATGTTCAATCAAGCTTGATGTAGCAGAATGATAAACAGCATATCCGGCACCTGTACCTGCAAAAACAAACGAGTTATTCACAACCCTCAACCCTGTTGCAGAAGAAAGTGTATAAAGGCCTCTGGCAGTTCCTGTATTTACATTAATGCTATTATAAACAATATCAATATTGGAACATGTGGTCAGATAAATACCGTAAGGCACCGATGTATTGATACTTCCTCCGATTGTGTTATTGGCAAGCAATGCACGTCCGGAAGATGGTGTTGCATTTGTGATATAAATCCCATAAGAACCAAAGTTATCAATCTTGTTTCCTGAAATCTCATATGCTCCATACTCATATGCCAGATAAATTCCGTAACTTGCTGTTGTTCCTCCACTCACTCTTGGGGTAATTGTGTTCCCTTTCAACTGAACAGCATTGGTATATGCAGTTCTTATTCCATAATAATAAGGTGTGTTAACAGTATTTTCTGAAATAACAACACTATTCATTGCATTTGCAGTTTCACCATAAACAACAACACCATAATATCCACCATTAATAATATTATTTTCTATTAAAACATCGTGGGCT
>CAZGIW010000105.1:0-12269 GCA_964526285.1 uncultured Bacteroidales bacterium
AAGAAAAAGCATTGTATGACAAAAACTGGGACAGAATCAGTTCGGAAAAAACCATTTTAACAGAGGCAAAAGCTGAAGGCAGAGCAGAAGGCAGAGCAGAAGGCAGAGAAGAAGGCAGAGCACTATCAGCAATTATGCTATTAAGAAACAACATTGATATAGAACAAGTTTCTAAAATACTGAATTTATCAAATGATATTGTCGTCAAACTTAAAAATTTGCTTGAAAAGTACGGAGATTCAGCAGAAAATCATTTGAACGAGATTTAAAAAAAAAATCACCAAACCACACATCATCATCCCTCTGCTTTTCACCCCCGATTTTTACCCCGCAGGTATTTTGTACCCGGGTGGCAAATTCTGATCACAAATTCTAATCTGTTTTGTTTTTCATTTGTAATTTTCGGCAATTTTGTGTGTTTTTCAAATTAAATTTTTCAATATCATACAGTGAGTGATTGCCCTAATTAATTCAAATGTACTAGAGTTATTGATTTGCTGATAATTTGTTGTGAAAAAAACAATTATGCAATTGTTGCTAAAATAAAACACACTTTGTTTTACAAAAAAAAAATGTCTCAGATTCCGGGAGTGTACTTGTTGTTTTGGTGTTTCTCAATCAAAACAGAATCCTGATTTGAAGTCTGCCTTTCGTTATAACCTGATAGGGGAGCTTTCACAACTTTCCAGTCATTGAGATTGAAAACTGTTCCGTGCTGCAAAAATCCGGCATTAATACCGTGGATAACAATGGGATCTTCTTCACGAATATCCTTGTAGTTTGAAAAACTTAGATTCTTTGTGTCAACAATTGTTATCATTCCTGTTCCAACAACCTCAAAAATATTTTCAGGGTTAATGAAAATAGCGGTGTTTTCTCCTAATCCAATTCCATATGAAGTAATGCCTGTACATAAAAACTGAGTTAATCTGCCAAGCCTGCCACGACTAATAAAATGTGTATCAATGGTAATGTCTTTAAGAAGACCAAAACCTTCGCTAAAATGGACACTTCCTTTTTTCATTCCATGAATATTGCCATCATATATCATTGGGTTTGATGCTACAGCAGCACCAGCACTGGTTCCGGCAATATTAAGTTCATGATTGAAATGCAAATCTTTGATTTTATCAAGTAACTCACTGTTTCTGAAAACATGGAATAGTTTTACCTGATCTCCTCCGGTAAAAAAAACAAGGTCAGATTTTTCAATGTCTTTGATGTATTTGTCCTGATCTGCTTCGGCAGGCTCACGAATGTCAAATATCTGAATATTTTCAACTCCCAGACTTTTAAATGCATGATAGTAATCTTCACTTACTCCGGTTGGATAACATGAAGCTGATGGCACAACAGTCACTGTTTTTGCATTGTTTAATTCAACAATTTTTTTCAGAATGATTTTGTCGTCCTTTCTGTCTTCAGCACCTCCAATGAGGATGAGATGACCTTTTTTACCAGTTTTGATCAAAGTTTGATTCATAGCTCTGTGCAGTTGTTCTAAATTCTTTGCAAAGATAGCTATTTATTTGCACTTTGACTTACTTGAGCAATCAAGTTATCAACATGAAATTGTGTAAAATGTGAATGCAAAAAACAAAAAAGTAACTGCTCAGCACAAGTTCACAAATAATCACGCTCTAATGATTTATCGTTGTGATTTGTGTATGTACAGATTCGCAGCAATACAAAAGACTATGTTTGTTTTGTTGAAATTGCTGTGTGAAGGGCTTTAGCCCTGAGCTAAACAAACCTCTTTATGAACGAAAAAACATAACATAAAAAATTCAATAGCAACGGGCTTCAGCCCGTTGAAAACCAATGTCTCCTAATGTGTTTTTTGGCAGAAAATTTGTCAAAATTTGTCTTCAAGTTCAGTACTCATTTGAACAAATTTTGTTACAAAAACACAAAAGGGAGATAATGATTAATCCTTTTGTATTGCATAGCGCAACATAATTGAGTAAAATTTAGCATTCTTCCAATGGAATCCCGACCCCAACTTGTCCCTATGGGAGCGGGAAGCCTTTGGCTTGGCTTTGAAGTGGCTAAAAAACTACTTTTTGTTCAGTATTTCAAATGAACAACTTTTGGTTTCTCCTGTGTGGTCAACAACAACCAGTTTGTGCTTACCAGATTCGGGCTTTACGGCGATGGTATGAACATCTGATGTGCTTCCAATAAACTCCCCGTCCAGATGCCAGTGAAGCACCGCATCTGTTTTTCTGTGTGCCGCTCTAAATACCAGCTGTCCCTGATTATTGCTCTGATCTTCAATCAAATAAATTTTTGAATCGTTGACAGGATAAATGATTCCAAAATTTGTTTCACTTTCGTCAGATTGACAATCACTGCGAAAGGGTGGGAGAGTTGTGTAAAAAGGATTTTTAAGTTGATGAAAATATTCCATCACAGGTGGAAGTACAAAGAAACTGATGCTATGAATGTTTTGTGGGACTTCACAATTTGCATTGACCTGCCATTGACCTGTTTTATCCAGATGAACTGTTTTGTGATAAGGGCATGTTTTACTTCTGAATCCTGTTGAAGGTAATTTTTGAACATAGGTTTCTTCACATAAATGTGAAGCTTTGTAACCACTTTTACTGCAAACAGTAAGAGGAATCATTTCGCTTGAAGGTTCCTGAAACCAACCGCTTTTGGGCAAATAATCAAATATTTCAAACATGAGAGGAGCAGCTGAAGTGAGACCTGTTAATCCCGGTCGTCCTTCTCCGGTGGCATTTCCTGCCCATACTCCAACCACATAACCTGGTGTTACACCAACAGCCCATGCATCCCGATCTCCATAACTTGTTCCTGTTTTCCAGGCCACCGGTGAGCGTGATGAAAAATGAAACCAAAACTGGTCTTCTTCAGGTCTGTTCACATCTACCATTGCCTGAAATGTGTACCATATTGCTGATGCCGAAGTAAATACGTGTCCATGTCCGTCCTGCTTTTTATCTGACTTAATATACCATGGAGAAAATACGTCTTCATCTGAATAGGTTTGGTCACTGCCATAACGCAGAAGTATTCTTGCCATAGATGCATACACGCCTGCCAGTTCGTAAAGTTTTACTTCAGCACCACCAAGAATAATTGAAAGCCCATAATGGGATGGAGGTTGGATGAAAGTTGTGAATCCGGCTTTTTGAAGAAATAAATTAAATTTTCCAATTCCATACATTTTAAGCATATGCACCGCAGGGACATTCAGTGAACGTGAAAGTGCCATTGAAGCCGGAACAATACCTTCATAAGTTTTGTTAAAATTTTGAGGACTAAATCCTTCGAGAAATGTGGGAATATCAGGAACAATCGCATCAGGCAGAATCATCCCTTCATTTAACATAGCACAATATAACAAAGGTTTCAGAGTGCTGCCGGGGCTTCGGAGAGAATTAATAATATCAACCTGATTCTGATATTCATTTGAATTAGTACTGTTTCCAACATATGCAATAACAGCCCCGCTTTTCACATCAATAACAATGGCAGCTGCATTGTGTACCTTGTTGCCGGAAAGAACTTCCACATGTCTGTTTGCAACATCCTGAACGTAATTTTGAAGATCATGCCTGATGGTTGTTTGAATCCGCTGCCCTTTCATCCCATCTGAAATAACTCTGTTCATGATATGTATTCCCTCTGCAGGCAATTGCTTTGGTTTTCCGGGTAGTGGCTCTGAAATTGCAGATTCATAAATATCCTGGCTGAAATAATCTTTGTCATAGAGTTTTTTCAATAATCTGTTGCGCTTTTTCAATAAAACTGTTTCATTTTTACCGGGATAAATCAGTGATGGAGCATTGGGCAATACAGCAAGAGTCGCTGCTTGTCCCCATGAAAGCTGATCAGGAGCTACACCATAATATCTCCATGAGGCTGCTTCAAGTCCAACCACATTTCCTCCAAATGGTGCATGAGAACTGTACATATTGAGGATTTCATCTTTACTGTATGAAAATTCAAGTCGGGTGGCATAAATAATTTCAATAAATTTTTCCCACAAGGTTCTTGGTTTATCATTTCTTGACAGTCGGATGACCTGCATGGTGATTGTACTGCCACCGCTGACAATTCTGCCGCTTTTGATGTTTGTGTATGCCGCCCTCAGAATTGAAAAGATATTCACACCGGGATGCCATCTGAATCTGGAATCTTCAAATTCTGTTATACAGGTTTTAAATTTTTCAGGAACTTCAGAACTTTGAGGAAATCGCCACTGCCCGTCATCTGCAATAATCGCTGAAAGAAGTATGCCTTCATCATCCTCAACCACTGTGCTGTATGGGACATCAAACAGTGTGTCAGGAAGAAGAAAAATATACCATATCTTTAGCGCAATCAATATCAGTAATGACAGTGATAAAAAGTAATGCTTTCTTCTTAACTGAGTTTTTTTTAGTCTGTTAATCAGTTTTTGCATCAGCTAAATCACTGTTTAGGGTTCAGTAACTTCAACCCATTTACCGGCAAGTGATGCATTGACGTGATTGTTGTACATGGCCTCGCAGTAAACCATTGGCATGTAAAATTTGCCCACATAACTGGCACTCAGTCTAACACTGATTGTGATGCTTTTTGATTTATCAAGGTCAAAATATGTAATTACACGATCATCTCTGATGTCCTGATAAGTGTAGATTGAATAAATATCATCTTCAAATACATAACGGTCAGAAAGTACTTCCCATCCTGAAGGAAATATTTGTGTTAGAGCCATTGACTGGTATTTGTTCAATTGCCCCGGATGTGTCACAGTAACATGAGCAAAGAAAATGGTGCCCTGAGGAATAGAAGTGGGGTCAATGCTTTTTTCCTGAAGATTTTTATAGCTCACTTCCATTTTTAAATTGTTTTCTGCCGAAGGAACATCTGATTCTTTTGGAATTCCTTTTTGAATAACCCTGACATAAATGGTGCCTGCATTGGTGTTTTTTATGGTAATGCGATGTCCTTCTCTGTCACCCAAATCAGTGGTGTGGGTCATGTTTTTCGATTGTATGTTTTTGCTTCCGCTATGATCAGTCAATGTAAAATCCATTTGCTTTCCCATTGGATACTGGCTAAGATACATTCCCACAACACGTAGTGATTGTCCTGCTGTTTGTGTGCTCAGCCAGTAGTTGCTACTCAAGTCTTGTGCAATTTCAGTAAGCATCTCAAGTGAATTATTGTTCATGCCAAGTCTCAGATATGTTTCAAGAATAAAAGCTTTGTCACGAATATGAGATCCATATGTATAGCCGTATTCAAAATAGTTTATTATCTGAGTTGTGGCTTTGGCAATCAGGCGTTTGGCTGCATCAGTTCTTCCTGTGATAGCATAGGCAGAAGCAAGCATCCATTTTGTCTGAGGTGTTAAGTAGCTTTGTTCAGCTAGTTTGTTCATGGCTCCGACCTCAGGTGAACCTGCAAGTGCAAGTGTATAAAGCCTGTATGCCTGCATCAGGTCATTGTTGTAAACTGTTTTATCATGCTTCCATTTTTTAACTTTATTCTGCTGATAGGATTTCCATTTTTTCAAAAATTGTTTTGAAATCACATATCCTTTTTGTTGTGCTTCGATGGCAAAATGACCCGCATAGGATGTTGTCCAGTCATCAGGATAGCGTGACCCCGGCCACATGGCAATGCCTCCTGAGCCAAGCTGAAGTTGCTGAATTCTGGAAATGGCAAAACGAATCTTTGCATCGGCTCGTTTGAGTCCGCTTTCACTTGCATCACTGAGAATTTCAGCATATAGCAGCGGAAATGCACCAGAAATGGTTTGCTCTGTGCAGCCATGCGGATAATTGACAAGATAATTAAGCCATTTGTCAATATTCATGGGAATAAATGATGATACTTCCAGAATATTGCCGTTGGTTCCGGGAATTCCAATGGAGTTAATGTCTGCACTCCATGTTTCGCCTTCTTTCACCGTTCCGGCAATAATGGTGGTGATTTCAGGATTTGAAGGACGTACATCCATTTCAATTGACCAAACAGCACGCCTGCTTCCACTTGTGGCCACAATTGTGATAGTTCCCATTCCAATAGTATTGGCTGCTTTCAAATCAAATCCAGTCAATTGCTCTCCAGTTTTTGCGAAATTTAATGTTTGATTGGCTGCACCTGTCACACTGAGCATATTGTTGGTCTGAATACTTACCTGTACATTTTTAACATCATCCTCCATTGCAAACACAGAAACAGGAACCCTGAAAGTTTCATCCGGGCCGATAACTCTGGGTGCTGTGCCCAGCAACATGAGGGGACTTCTGACCTGTACAGTTTTTTCTGCATTGCCATATGCTTTGTCTTGTCCTGCCACAACCATGATTCGAGCAGCCCCAATATAATCGGGTATTTCAATGCTATGTGTGTTGATTTTTCCGGCTTCAAGTTCAACAGGTCCAATAAATCTCACCATAGGCTTAAATCTGTTAGCCCTTTGTCCTGTGGGATCCACTTCCACATCATCACCACCTCCAACACTGAGTATGCGTTGCATCTGAATGCCATAAGCTCCAATAACATCATCGAAAATATCCCAGGTTTTTACCCCCAGTGCTTCACGGGAATAGAACCTTGAATGAGGATCCGGGGTTTTGTATTTTGTAAGACTCAGGAGTCCTTCGTCAACAATGGCCAGAGTATAGGTCATTGGTTTGCCTTTAGATTCGGAAACCCTGATGGTTGCCGTTTCTCCCGGTCTGTAAACATCTGTAGTTTGTATTACAGGCAGTAGTTTTGTTTCAGGATTTTCAACAAACACAGGCACAACTCCATACATGCGAATGGGCAATCCGTCAACAGTATTGGAATGGGGTTGAATCAGACTGACTGAAAAATACACATTTGGTGCCATCTGGGCAGTTGCTTTCGTCTTAAACTCAATCATATTGTCACGTTCAATAATCTGATGAGTTTCAATGACACCCATTCCATTTTCAATGCTCACATATGCCCTTGACCCTTTTGGAGCCTGAAATGATAATTTGATTTCTTCTCCGGTGAAATAACTTGTTTTATCCGTGTTGATGGTCAGCATTGCTGCTGCTGTTTTATCCTTATCAGGAAAACGGTTATAGCCATACCAGTCAAAATATACAAGTTGACCAGCAACGTGTCCGCTCACAGGATCTGTTACCTTGATATAATACTTGCCCCAGTCACTGTTATTTACTTTCAGTGAGTATGTGCCAGTTCCGTTTTTCATTTTTATTTCACTTTTGTCAATGGATTGAGAATTCTGTGTTGAAATAAAATCTGAGTTATCGTCATAGCTGTTCCACCAATAACGCCATTCAAGTTTGTAAACCTCAATGTTTACATTGGGTGATGAAGACATCTTTCCATTTTCAAGAATATTTATAATGTTGAAAGTATAATTTCTTTCAGTGTAAAAATAAGGGGCATCGCCTTGAGGAGCAGGCGCTTTCAGTCCCACATATGAAGAATAGGGACTGACATTGATTGACAGAAAATCAATGCTGAAATCTCCGCCGGGCTCATATACACGTGTTTCAATATTCGCTGCCAGAAATCCGGGCGATTTTTCAATTTTCAATTCAGGCTTGAAGCTGACATTGCCGTTTTCATCAAGTTTTCCTGAAAAGAAACTCATCTGGTCGGAAGTGAAAGATCTTGTGGGATCATCAAAAACAAAATCAGGATACTTGTCAAATTTGGTTTTTACACTTTTAAATGTAACATCAGATTCTACTTTCAGGTCTTTTGCTGTTGCACCATGAAGCCATTGTGAGTGGATTTTAAAATCAGAAGGATTTTTTATGGAAAGAAAGGTGGTTCCAGGGTCCACATCAATTTTTAAACGGTTTGGTTTAATAGCTTCAATTTTCAAATTTTGCACAAAACTGTTATTTCCAACACGGGCAATCACCTTGTAGTTTCCAGTGGGTGCATCAGGTGAAGTTGCAGTTCGGAAAGGATAAAAACCATGAACACTTTTGGTCACTGTTCTTTTTTCAATGATATTGCCCATGGGATTATAAAGTTCAAAAATAACAGGATGATCCACGGGTAGAATTTTCAAATTGTCTTCAAGCATAAGAGTGAGATACAACGAATCACCAGGTCTCCAAACACCACGTTCTCCATATATAAACCCTTTCATTCCGCCTTGAACTCTTTCGCCTGAAACATCAAAAGTGCTCAGAGAGAGAGAATTGCCAGAGCCAAGCTTCAGGTAAGATTGTTGATTATCTTTTGATGCAATAATCAGAAATGGCTGATTCTTTGTATTGATGATACATTTTCCTTCTTCATCTGTTTTGGCTGTGAAAACGGATTGCTGCTGATAGTTTAAAATATTTATTGAAACATCAGACATGGGTTTGGCAGTGACAATGTTGGTTGCAAAAATGT
Organism: uncultured Bacteroidales bacterium; assembly: GCA_964526285.1. Classification (GTDB taxonomy): domain Bacteria; phylum Bacteroidota; class Bacteroidia; order Bacteroidales; family DTU049; genus CAYMAZ01. The sequence goes on from CAZGIW010000105.1 coordinate 8,383, forward strand.
ATAAATCACCATTTTCACCATGTTTTGCCATAAGCCCAATGTCTGTAGCCAAAATATTTGTCTGGGCTTTTTTGCCTGAATAATATGCACGTGAACAGGGATCTTCTCTTTCAGACCAGTCATACCAATAATAGTCATCGTAATAATAACCTGAATACTCCCAGTTGTCATCATCTGCATCACTGACTTCATTGAAATATTTAAATACTTCATTTTCAGATTGTTCTATTTCAGCACAGGGAAAAGCTGAAAGTTCGGGTCTGATGCTCAGCTCAACAGAATATATGGCACCGGGTTCGGTTTTAATAAGTTCAGAAAGATCAAGAAAAAACCTGTTCCATTTGTTGGGGTTTGCCACTTGCCCCAGCGAAATGGTTTTTTTCAAAACTGTTCTGCCCACTCTTTTCATCTGACTTTGTCCCTTTAACTCATTGACCTGCAGAAACTGCGGAATATTGCTTTGAAATATTTGAATCACTTTCACATCTACAGCTTTCAGATTGACTGCTTCAAATGGAATAATCAAACCGTTGGTTGAAGGGAGTATCACACCGTCAGAAATAAAACGAACATCAGGACCGATATTTTCAAATTTTACCAGCTGAGAATATGGCTTATCCATTTTCTTTCCATTGATGTTCATAATTCCTGAAGAAACATTGATATACTCATCTGCCTCAATTTCTGATGCCGGAAAAACATGTAACTCATTGAAATTAATGGTGTAACTGTAATTGAAGAAACTACCCATGCTTATGAGTCCATCAATTTCCTGATCTTCTTTAATGGGGTCGGTGAAATAAAGAATAATGACTTCATCGGGATAGCGTTTTGTTTCAAGTCCCTTCACTTTAAACTCATTGATTCCGTGTATGGTGTATTGTATTTGTCCTTTTTTATCAACGCCAATATCTTTTCCGTTATATGATATAACTACTTCAGAAGCTGAACGTCCGCGCTGAATACTGTCAATTGTAAATACATGTTTTCTTTTATCATCGCTTTGTGACCAGGAAAGTGGAAGTGTTTTTCCGTTTTGTTCTGCTTTGATGACTGTTTTGATTTTTTCAGCATCTTCTGCATCTGCAGTGAGCACATATCCGGTGAGCCTTTCTTTGCTCAGGTTAGATGAAGAATAAGCTCTTGATTGTTCTGTAAATACTTCAAAATCCTGAGTAATGGTTTGAAAGCTGAACACCATTGTTTTCATTGAATCGGGTACATCAACAAGTTTGTCAAGATTGAATGAAGCTTCGAAAAATGTATTGGCTGGCAGTTTTTCGGCTGGCTGAAACCGAACAGTTCGGGCATCTACCCAATAGGCTGTTCCTTTAATGCCCGGTTTGAATGAAAACAAATTCGGGTCGGCAGGTTTATTATACATTGATGTGTCTGCATAATCAAAATTCAGCCTGACAATGACACCTGATTCTGTGGAAACAGGACCTGATGTAAAACCATCAACAAATTCTCTGAAAGAAGGGTCAACAATAATTTCCTTTGGGAATTCACCTTTGGAATTTTTACAGGATTCAAAAACCAACATTGAGGTTGTTGCAAATAAAAGGACGAAAAAAATGTAAAGGGCTCTGATTTTCATGTTTGTAGAGTTTTAAAAAATATTTTACTAAAGTATAACAATATTTTCATTTTTTCGTTGAATTATTGAAGTTTTGTAAAAAAAAACATGGTAATTTTGCGAAACACTTAATACAGAAGAAGAAGATGAAAGTGAAAGATATATCTGCATACACCTTGTCGTTTTTTCTATTTTTTATACTGTTTTCATTTTTTTGTTTTGCCCAGTCTCCCTGTGATTTACCATCTTCCAAAAAAGTTCAGAAATCATATAATGAAGCTCTGGATTTTATAGCAAAAGCGCAGGATCCCAATAGCAAAACGCCAGAATATTTTTACAATCAGGCATTTCCTCTCATCAGGGAAGTTGAAAAAGCAGAACCCGAATTTGCAGGGGCACAGTTTTATCTGGGGATTCTTTACACGTTCAGAGTTGAAAAACGCAATCTGAAATCAGCTAAAAAATATTACGAAAAAGCAGTTGAATTATGCCCCGATCAGTATTTTGAAGCCTATTTTCACCTTTCCAATATTGCATTTGGTGAAGATAATTTTGAATTGGCATTGCAATACATCGAAAAATATCTGAAATTTGAGTCTCAAATTGAAAACGATGAATATCTTGTTGTTGCAAAAATGATTAAAAAAGATGCAACTGAAAAGATTAATATTTTTGGCAATTCTGTTCCCTTTGATCCGGTGGTTGTGATTGGAATTTCATCTGAATTTGATGACCATAGTGTGGTTATTAGTCCTGACCATGAACTTGCATTTTTTACCCGCAAACAAAAGGTTACCGGACGTTCTACTGTGTATGCTTCGGAACTGGATTATGTAGAACGTATTTTTATGAGCGAGCGTGCGGGAAAAGAATTTGACAAGGGAAGTGAAGTTGGCTTTCCTTTTAATATCAGACTCAATGAAGGTGGTGTAACTTTGACAATTGACAACAGAGAAATGTTCTTTTCAGCTGCTGAATATGTAGATTGTGAAGAAAGAGGAGGCAGATATCCCAATACTGATATTTTTTACAGCAGAAATGAGTTCGGAAACTGGCTTGAGGCTGTTCCTTTGCCAGGCAAAGTGAATAGTCAGTGTTACTGGGAGAGTATGCCCTCAATTTCATCCGATGGACAGGTGTTATATTTTGTGAGCGACCGTCCTGGAGGATATGGTGGGTATGATATTTATACAAGCGAAAAACAAAACGATGGCACATGGGGCGAACCTCAAAATCTGGGTCCTGTTATAAATAGTCCTGGAAGAGAAAATACGCCTTTTATTCATACTGACAGTCAGACATTGTATTTTTCCTCTGACGGACATCCCGGGCTTGGAGGATATGATATTTTCTTTTCACGTAAAAATCCTGACGGTACATGGAGTAAGCCCAGAAATATCGGATATCCCATCAATACACAATATGATGAAACAGGTTTTATTGTAAGCACAGACGGCCGCTATGGATATTTTTCTTCCGACAGACTGGGACTGGGTCCCGGAGGCAGCGACTTTTATTCCTTTGAGTTGTATCCCGAAGCCAGACCTGAAAAAATCCTTTTTATTAAAGGAGAAGTAAAGGACGAAGAATCCAATATGCCTGTTGAAGCGCGTGTTGAAATCAGAAATATGGAGACCAAGGTGGTACATCAGGTACCCATTGACATGGAAACAGGCAAATATGTGGCAGTGTTGCCATTTCAGACTGACTATGTACTTACAGTGAAAAAAGAAGATTATGTGTATGAATCTATGTACATCGCCATGGAAGACACAGTGTTTGAAACGCCCGCCACAGTTGATATGGAACTGCAAAAAGTTGAAGTAGGCAAATCCTACAAGCTCAATGATATTTATTATGAGTATGATTCAGATGCGCTCACAGCCCAGTCAAAGCTTGTAGTTTATGAGTTTGTGGATTTTTTAAAAGAAAATCCGGCCATAAAAGTTGCCATACATGGACATACCGACAATATAGGTGGCGCAGAATACAACAGGCAATTGTCAGAACGACGTGCCAAATCTGTTTATGAATACTTGATACAGTTGGGTATTGCATCCAATCGTTTAAGTTATGAAGGTTTTGGATTTGCAAAACCAGTGGCCACCAACGACACCGAACAGGGACGAGCCCTGAACAGAAGAACAGAGTTTGTGATAGTGGAGAAGTAGGGGGGGGGACTCCTAAATCCCAAATATTTCCAGCCATTGCCAGAGAATTTGATTGGCAAATTGTTCTGTTAAGCTTTTATCAAATATATAAATTTTGTTACAAAGCGGGGGCATATTTTGCATTATTTTGTTACAAA
>CAZGIW010000106.1:0-12097 GCA_964526285.1 uncultured Bacteroidales bacterium
AGAAGGCAGCACAAGTGAGATATATTACACACTCACCGACCATTTGGGAAGTATTATAGCAATAGTTGACGAAGTTGGTGATATTATTGAAGAACAAAGCTTTGATGCTTGGGGACGCAACAGAAACCCCAGCAATTGGACTTATGACAATGCCCAGCCAATTTCTCTGTTGTGTAGAGGTTATACAGGTCATGAAATGTTGCCAGAGTTTGGACTTGTGAACATGAATGGTAGAATGTACGACCCAGTTTTAGGCAGAATGTTGTCACCTGACAATTATGTGCAAAGCCCATTTATGCCACAGAATTATAATAGGTATTCTTATGCATGGAATAATCCCTTGAAGTTTACGGATCCGGATGGGGAGGTTGCTCATTTAATTGTAGGAGCTGTCGTTTTTGGTTTTATAAATTGGATGGTGAATGATATGCAGGGAAATATTGACAATGGCTGGCAGGCATTGGGCTATTTTGGAATTGGAGCAGTTGCAGGAGCATTAAGTGCAGGTATTGGAGCAGGAATCGGAGCTGTTTACACAGGGGCAGGCACATTTGGTGCTGGTTTCATTGGAACCACAACTGCAACCACATCTTCTCTGGGTGTTGTAGGCGGATTTGCAGCTGGTTTTGGGGGTGGTTTTTCAAGTGGATTTATTTCTGGCACAGGGAATTCATTAATGGGTGGTAATACATTTGGACAATCATTACAAACAGGTGTAAACGAAGGATTGAAGCAAGGATTGATTGGTGGTGCAATTGGAGGGTTAGTTGGTGGTGTTTCTGCATATAGGTCTGGAAATCATGCACTAACGGGCAAACCTCCCCATTATCAAGCAGAATTAGATAATTTTCAATTAGTGTATCAAAATGACCCAATGAATTGTAAAAATGCTACATTAGAATCTATTGAAAAAATGCAAGGAGGATTAAGAACACAAGACGATTTTAAAAGAATGGGAGATGCTTTCCTTAGAGATAATCCAAATGCTACTTTAGAAGAATATTTTAATTATTTTGGTTTTGACGTACAGGATCCATCTGGTAGATCGCATAAATATGTTGGTAACTTGATGAAAAATAGACATCCAACTGTGATAAATGAAAATATTGGAGGAGGACACACATTAACAATAACCAAAATAAGACAATGGACTCCAAATAGTAATGTTAAAGTTTGGTTTGGAGATCCAGCAAGAGGAATTTGGAAAACAAATTTCAATGTATTATATAATCCAAACTTTAATTTAGGTGGTTATTCATTTATTTTAGGATATTAAATATTATGCTTAAACAAATTTTATTTTTAGGTTGTTTTATTTTTTTTATTGGTAACATCTGTTCTCAATCTGTTGCAGTTTTAACAATTAATATTACCAATAGCAAAGGAGAGGCTCTTAACAGTAAATTGGCTTATATGTATAACGGGGAAAAAAAAATAGCTTGGTCATTTTCTGATGAGAAAGGAAATTTTAGTTTTATTATTGAAAGTCCCCCTCTTCAAAATGATTCAATTTTTATTTTAATTAATATAACTAAACAGGACAGTGTAATAATTAAATTAAATGAATTGTTTTTGTTTAACGAATCTAAAATAGAAAATCACAACATTTTTATCTCCGAGTATTTATTTTTTGAAACATATAATGATTTCAAAAAGTATTATAATAATAATGTTTTTCCTAAAAGAAAAAAAACTAAAGCCAAAGATGTTAAGTAACCTTGAAATATGTTTTATAATAGCACAAATAATTTTGAATACACTCTTACCGACCATGCTTCGACTACGCTCAGCACAGGCCTTGGCAGCATAACAGCTATTGTCAATGAGCAAGGCAATATAGTTGAAGAACAAAGCTTTGACGCTTGGGGACGCAACAGAAACCCAAGTGATTGGAGTTATGACAATGCCCAGCCAATTTCTCTGTTGTTTAGAGGTTATACAGGTCATGAAATGTTGCCGGAATTTGGATTGATAAACATGAACGGCAGGATGTATGACCCGGTGCTTGGCAGAATGTTATCTCCTGATAATTATGTACAAGACCCATTCTTTCCGCAGAATTATAATCGTTACGCCTATGCCTGGAATAATCCTTTGAAATATACGGATCCGAGTGGGGACTTTATCGGAACAGCATTTACTTTCTTGTGGGACTTAGGTACCACACTTTTTACAAAAGGCGGAATGGACCCTTGGAATACTTCTGAAAACAGACGTGAGGCATGGAGTAATTTTGACCCCACAGCTTCATGGTCGAAAACAAATAAAGCCTGGAGAGTTGATAAAGGCTTAATAAAAACAGACCCAAACAAAACCACGCTTGGCAGAGCATGGGAATTAACCTCAAGGTTTTCATGGCAACTGCCACAAACAATGATTGGAAACGCACATGCTCATATTTCAAATGTGTTTTACAACAAAGTGAACTGGGTTGATTATTATGGTGGTGCCACGATTCTGAATGTTGATGAAGTGGTTTGGGGGCAGGGGGCACGGGGTGTTTGCCTCGGAAATTACATATCAGGTGTTGGTATTTCTGCAAATCCGTTTGAAGTTAATCAATGGGGAGAGCGAAGTGAAGGTGCAAGACTACTCAGGCACGAATATGGACATTATATTCAAAGTCAGGTAAGTGGCCCATTATATTTCGGAAAGTATGGTATCCCAAGTGCAAGTGGTGCAGATTGGACGGAGGTTGATGCAGAATATCGTTCAGATCAATATTTTATTAAGCATTACGGCACAGATTTGCTATATATTGGTCAAAGAGGCGGCAGTGATGGTACTATTGTTGACCCTAACGAATTTCTGTTCATTACCATAAGACCTGACAGATATCCGCCCAATTATCGCCCTGCAAACCCGCGCTGGTGGGAGTATGCTATGTTTTTCAGTACCGGATTAATTCCTGGTACATTGTTGCTTGGTTATGTTTTTAATTAGAAAAAGGAGGTATAATTATGAAATGCAAAATAATATTTTTTGTTACTATTTCAGTATTATCTTTATTGTTTTTGGGCGGTGCTTGCGAAAGAGATAGAAAAGGAGATCCTATTTGGTTAGAGGTCAGAAACAACTCTAAAGACACAATTATATTTTCGCTGCAATTCAATTACCCTGACACTGTTTTATTAAATTACAGTACAGAACTTTCGATGACAGATGTAAATTCTGCTGACCCATATTCAGAAAGTGGGTTTTATGAATTTTCTGGTTGGGAATGGACATTAAGAAATGAACGTAAAGTTGACGGATTAGTATGCATAACATATTCATTGGATACAATTCGCAAATATCCTTTTGAGCAGATACAGGAAGATTATAATATTTTAAAGAGGTATATACTGAGCATTGATGATTTAAAGGCAATAAACTGGACAATTGTGTATCCATAGGATGCCTGATGTTTCTTTCAAAGGAGGTTTAATTATGAAACATAAAACAATAATTCTTTTGGTAATTTCAGCAATATCTATGATGTTGTTTTTCGTTGCTTGCGAAAGAGATAGAAAAGGAGATCCTATTTGGTTAGAGGTCAGAAACAACTCTAAAGACACAATTATATTTTCGCTGCAATTCAATTACCCTGACACTGTTTTATTAAATTACAGTACAGAACTTTCGATGACAGATGTAAATTCTGCTGACCCATATTCAGAAAGTGGGTTTTATGAATTTTCTGGTTGGGAATGGACATTAAGAAATGAACGTAAAGTTGACGGATTAGTATGCATAACATATTCATTGGATACAATTCGCAAATATCCTTTTGAGCAGATACAGGAAGATTATAATATTTTAAAGAGGTATATACTGAGCATTGATGATTTAAAGGCAATAAACTGGACAATTGTGTATCCATAGGATGTAAGTTCATTAGTTAATACCAAAACAAAATACTATTCATACAACTTCGAAAAAGAAACTTTTTTTGACGGAACCACAACCACAAATCGCGAAATAAATTATATCTTTGCTCCTGACGGACTCATAGCAATATTCGAAAACAAAAACGGCACAGGCAAAATGTTTTATACAGCTACTGACAACCTCGGATCTATCAACCTCATAGTGGATGGCACAACCGGCGACATTGTGGATGACTTATCCTACGATGTGTGGGGCAGGTTTCGCAATCCCAACGACTGGACTTATGACAACATCACACTGAGCAGCATCACCGACAGGGGCTACACCGGGCACGAACACATGACGGCATTCAGCCTGATTAACATGAACGGAAGGGTTTATGACCCCTACACATCCCAGTTCCTCTCGCCCGATCCATTCATCCAGGACCCCACCAACCCACAAAACTACAACCGCTACAGCTATGTGCTCAACAATCCGTTGAAGTTCACTGATCAAAGTGGGTATAATTTTCAGGTGTATGATTCAAATTGTGGTTGTTTCCGAGATGAAAATGCTTATACAGGATTTGCAGGATGGTATAATTGGTATATGAAAGTTTCTGAAAACAAAGAAGCAACTGTATATGGCCCAGAGCACAGAGTTATTGCAAGCGGACCTGTTGGAGATTTTCTTGGACAGGGGTGGAAATTTACTGTTTACGGAAAAGAGCTTATAAAAGAAACGTATGGAGTTGAGCCTGAATTTCACAATGGCAAGTGGGGTTATTATGCCGAACACACATATTCGCCCAATGTACCAAAGTTTGGGGGCAGCAATACAACTGCAACTGGCAGGACGTTTGTTCCGTTTTATAGAGAAAAGAGTATGGGGGGTGCTGGAGGTAGTTGGTATGAGCAATATGGATTTGTTCAGGAAGGCGATAAGGTCATGAATTCTTTAGAAGGATTTGGTGAACACACAATTAATTTTTTTAGCCAACGAACATATACAGATGTCCATGGTTTTCAGTGGAATGTGAATTCATCAGGTTATATATCTGGCATGACACCAAACATGGGATTTCCACCTGTTCCTGCTTTTAAGGGTGGAGGCACACATCTTGTATATCAAGGATTTAACAAAGCAGGTGTTGTTAAATATGTTGGTATAACGAGCAGGAATGCAACAGTTAGGTTTGGAGAACATCTTAGCACGGGTACTGCAAAATCACTGTTGCGATATGAAGTTGTTCCAGGAGCCACAAATTTTTCATGGACAGGAGCAAGAGTTAGGGAACAAACTTTAATCAATCAACACGGACTAAACAATTTATTAAATGTCAGAAATTCAATAGCACCTAAGTATTGGTTTCAATATGGCATTAAACCTTAAATCTGAGATATTATGAGAGCTAGTACGAAAATTGGCGATGTGTTTTCTGTTGGGATAGACAATAACAGCAAGAAATATTTTCAATATGTTGCTAACGACCTTACACAACTGAATAGTGATGTAATCAGGGCTTTTAAAAAAGTATATCCAATCAATGCTAAACACGAATTATCAGAAATTGTAAGCGGAGAAGTGGAATTTTTTGCCCATTGCGTTACAAAGTTGGGTTTGAAAATGAAGTTTTGGGAAAAGGTTGGAAATATTGCAGAGGTTGGGAATTTTCAAAAAGTACTTTTTAGAATTAGCGGAGATAACCCACAAACTAAAATATCTCAAAATTGGTGGGTATGGAAAATCAATGAAGAACAAAAGCCAGTAGGAAAATTGGAAGGAGAAAACCGAAAAGCAGAAATAGGCAGTGTCATTCCACCTGATAGTATAGTCCATCGAATACAAACAGGGAAGTACGATTTTGTATATCCTGAATTTGAATAGAGCAAAATGTTTTACACAGCTACTGACAATCTCGGCTTCCTTTTCTTTGCCTCAATTGTTTCGGCAGGTTATGTGGAATCAGGCTGAAAGCCTGAATTAATTCAGCCCGAAGCGCAGCTTCGGGAAAAAGGAAAACGTTAACATAGCGCTCTGTAAGAGCAGCTTAAATAAATATAATCATTATGGCACAATCTCTATCAAAATTATTTGTTCATATTGTATTTCATACAAAGCACAACAAGAAATTTATCATTAGCGACATAAAAAATGAAGTTTATGCATATATGGGAGCTATTATTAAAGATAATGATTCTATTCCAATTATAATAAATGGTGTTGAAGACCATGTTCATATTTTGTGTGTTATGTCGAAAAACATTGCTCTGTCAAAGTTGGTCGAGCTAGTGAAAAAGAATAGTAGCAGATGGATCAAAACAAAAGGGAATTATTATAGAAACTTTGGTTGGCAAAACGGATATGCGGCCTTTTCGGTGAGCCCTTCGGAACATGATGAAGTTAAAAATTATATTGTGGGGCAGGAGACCCATCATAAGAAAGTTACATTCAAAGAAGAATATATTGAATTGCTAAAACAACATGGCATTGAATATAAAGAAGATTATTTGTGGACAGATTAATAGCTTTCAATATTGTGCTATTTTAAGCTGCTCCTGTAGAGCGCTTTTTTGTGTTGTGCTTTGTTCCTGAGGTGTCTCTTCGTTCCACCTCAGGCTGAACTCCCGAATTTGTTATTATAGAAATTAATTAATAAGTCGGTCAAATCTAAACAAATTCGAGGATTAATCCAGCTAAGTCATTAGTTCGCTATGCTCCTAATGACTAATCTGGCTTAATAAATTCAGGCTTTCAGCCTGATTCAAATACGAAAGACGAAAAACAACCCAGGAAACCTTTGTCGTTAAAAAAAAGGGCAGTTTATTATGCCAATTTATCATTTATCAATTTATCACTATGTGACGATGTGATGTGACATAATCAATTTCCAATTGTAGGGCATGTTTTCCCAACGGGAAGCCGAAGGCTTGGGTATGGCTTATAAAAAATTGTGCTGAGCATTTACGTTTTTTATTTATTTATTTATGAGAATATTCAAAAATATGTACTTTTGCCTATCAAATCAGTATAGAAACAAATGTCAGATTTAATACAACGTCTGAAAAACGATGTCAGAATTAAAGAGGGACTCAATGCATGCATTCATTGCGGCACTTGTACTGCCATATGTCCGGCTGCATCATTTTATAATTATGATCCAAGAGAACTTACTGCACAGGTGCAGGAAATTATTGCAAAAAATGATGAAAAAGCTCTTACAGAATTATTATCTTCTGATTATATCTGGTATTGCGGAGAATGTATGTCGTGTAAAACACGCTGCCCCAGAAATAATATTCCCGGAGTAATTATTGAAGCATTGCGCGCATTATCACAAGATACAGGATTATTTGCCGAATCGGAAAAAGGAAGACAGCAGCTTATGATTAAGCGTTCAATAGGTGAGTGGATTGTTGATTATGGCTATTGTGTGGTTGGCGACAAACTTAATCTCAATTTATTTCCTGAACAAGGCCCCAACTGGCAATGGGTGATGGATAATATGAAACTGGTATTTGAAAAACAGGGAGCTCATTATATGGAAGATGGTGAAGGTCCTATGAGAAAAGTACCAGAAGAAGATCTTGAAGAACTGAGAAAAATTTATGATGTAACGGGTGCCACCGAACGTTTCAGAATTATTGAAGAAGTATCAGAAAAGAAGGCAAAAGAAATGGGACTGCAGTTTGATGAAACCCATGATTGTGAATACTTTAAGCATGTATATACCTACAACTCAAACAAACATTGATATGGAACTCAAAGGCAAGGAAAGAATATGGGAAAAGTATCAAAAGGAGATTCCTCTCAATGATTACTATTATGCACGCAGTTGCATCAGACAAAATTTCTGGCCCGGTTCTGAACAAACATTTATCAGAATTTTGCAGGATGAACTTGGAAAGAACATACTTGACGAAAAACATCACACCACCTGTTCGGGAATTGCCTATCACTGCGATGTGGTGCCATTGGAAACAACAATGACTATTGTTGCGCGACAATTCTCCCTGATGAGTGAATCGGGATATAAGCATTTTGTGCCATCGTGCATAACCTCTTTTGGTGTTTATACTGAGATACTTGAAACATGGCATGAGTTCCCTGAGATTGAAGAAAAAATTAGAAAAATGCTCAGTGAAGCCACTGGCAGGACGTTTGATAAACCTGAATTTCTTGTACATCCCAGTGATGTAATTTATGCATTGCGTAACGAAATCCTTCAAAAGGCAAAATACAGACTTGTGAATGCAAAAACCGGAGAACCATTGAAGTGTGTTGATCATATCGGGTGTCACTATGCCAAAATGTTTCCTGAAAAAGGTGTTGGAGGTGCAGAGTTTCCTCATGTGCTTGTGGGTATGATAGAAGCCTGGGGAGGCGAAGTGGTTGACTATCCCGAACGCAGGACATGTTGCGGATTTGGCTTCAGGCAATACATGGTTCAGGCAAATCGGGGTTATTCAATTGCATGCACCAAAAGAAAATTTGATTCAATGGAGTCATACAAACCTGACCTGATAGTGACAAACTGTCCCGGATGTCCTTATTTTCTCGACCGATGGCAGTATGTTATTGCAGAAATGGAAGGAAAAGTATACACTGATGACGGATATGGAATTCCCGTTCTCACATACGAAGAACTTGCAGGTCTTGTGCTTGGATATAATCCATGGGAGCTGGGACTTCAAATGCATCAGGTGAGTGTTGAACCTTTGCTTGAAAAAATGGGATATGAATATGATCCCACTGACAAATACGTTGTTGGTGATAAAAACATTAATACCAGGCCAGAAACACCAAACATTTTAAAAATATTCAATCATGGAGAAAAAGAATAAGAATGTTCTGATTGTGGGTGCCGGCATTGCCGGAATGGAAGCTGCGGCACAACTGAGTGAACTTGGTTACGAAATAAATGTAATTGAAAAAGAAGCACTTAGTGGCGGTCATGTAAACCAATGGTATAAAACATTTCCCTATTTTGACTCATCAAAAACTGTGGTTGATTTTACCAGTCGAAACAATGAAAAATTGAATTTTTTCACTGAAACTGAAATTACTTTTGCAGAGAAAAATGGTTTAGGCTTCAAAATCAACACTGACAAAAACCGTCAAATATTGGCCGATGCTGTATTACTTGCAACAGGATTTGAGGTATTTGACGCACACCGCAAGGAAGAATACGGATATGGCATTTTTAAACATGTCATAAGCAATGCCGACCTTGAAAGAAATTTTATCAATGGCTGGCCAGAGGAAGGAAATTCACCCCGTCGTTTTGCTTTCATTCATTGTGTGGGTTCGCGCGATGCCAAAGCAGGAAATCTCTATTGCTCAAAGGTGTGTTGTGCAACAGCAGTGAAACAGGCCATTGAAATTCGTCAGCATTTTCCCAATTCCGAGGTGTATTGCCTTTATATGGATTTGAGAATGTTTGGAAAGCATTATGAAGAAATGTTTCAGGCAGCCCAGGAAAAATATGGCATTCACTTTGTCAGAGCCAGATTGTCAGAGGTGAACCAAAACATGGATAATACTCTGTTAATCAAAGTGGAAGACACTTTAACATCAAGACCGATGAAACTGACAGTTGATTATATTGTGCTCATGTCAGGAATGGAACCTGCTTTGAAATCATCGGAACTTGCTAAATTTTTTGGATTACCTCTTGATGAAAACGGTTTTTTTGAAAGCGCTCAGGCTTTGGTATCTGAGAATAAAACCTGTGTTGAAGGAGTATTTCTTGCCGGTGCTGCAACCGGACCAAAAACCATTGTGGAAACTATCAATGATGCGCGTTCGGCCGCACTTTCAATTCACCATTATCTGCAAAACTTAAGCTAAAACACCATGAGTTCTGAAAAATTCGGATTCAGTATCAACACTGACAGGCAGCACAATCTTGACACTGCCGACAGAACCATATTTAAAAGGCTTGCTTTGATTGAACCTTCCATCTTGCGTTGTATTTTTTGCGGAGGATGTGCATCAACCTGCACAGCTTCAGCATTTACAGAAATGAGTTTTCGTCTCATTTCACTGCATATCAGAAGAGGGAATATTGAAGAAGTGAAAAAACTTGCAAAAAAATGTATGTTGTGCGGAAAATGTACTATGGTTTGTCCCCGCGATGTGAATATCAGACACTTGGTTGTATTACTCAAAAAAGAACTTTCTGACAATGAACTTTGATCCTTTTGTGCTTCCATTTCTACTGGGCACCATCTTTTTGCTGGTGATTCTTTCATGGCGCTATTTCAAATGGCTTGATGAACTGAAGGTCAGCGACCGCTACAAATTTATTAAAGGATTGTTCAGCCTGAATCTGTTCAGAGCCATTCGGGATGTGTTTTCTGAAAGTTTACTTCACAGGAAAATTTTCAGGGCAAATATTTTCCTTGGTTTTATGCACATGTCATTTGCTTTTTTCTGGTTTTTACTCATTGTTGTAGGTTCTTTTGAATCAAAACTCTATGCAAAATATCCTTTCAATGCGCCATATGACCCCATATTTTTCAAGTTTTTCGAACATAATTTAGACCAGTTTGGACCCCATAAATGGTTCTTTTTTTTCATGGATTTGTTTTTGCTTTTCATTCTCATAGCCGTTGTCATGGCATTGGTGAAGAAGGCGTATTCAAAACTTTTCGGAATGAAAAGGGCAACCCGTCATCGTTTGGTTGACCGACTGGCAAGAATTTTTCTGTGGTTGATTTTTCCTCTCAGATGGCTTGCCGAAAGCGCAACAGCAGGAATTCATAATAATGGTGGTTTTCTTACCCAAAATACAGGCAATTTCATGAATTCATTCATGGACTTGTGGTATTTTGAATATCCTTTGTGGTGGCTTTATTCATCGGCACTAGGTGCATTTTTCGTGATTCTGCCCTTTTCGCGCTACATGCATATTCCCACTGAAATTGTGCTGATTTTTCTGAGACGGTTTGGAATTAAAAACGACAAAGAGATAAAGGGTTTTGCCAATTTTGAAATTCAGGCCTGTTCAAGCTGCGGAATTTGTGTCAATACTTGTCAGATGGTTGATGCAGCCGGAATGCATGGGCAACAGGCTGTTTACTATTTGCAAAAACTCAGATTCAAAAGAAATTTCGAAGATCCTGTTTTCAACTGCCTCATGTGTATGAGATGCAATTATTACTGTCCTGTTGACATTGATATTTTTAATCTGCGTGATATTAACAGAAAAAAATTGATGCCTCAGTTGCTCAACGATCATTCATATCTGGATACCAATGGTTTTGCACAAACAGATGAGCAGGTGAAGGTTCTCTATTTTGCAGGTTGTATGACACATTTGCGACCGGGCACCATTCAGTCGCTGATGAATATATTTAACAAAGCACAAATTGATTATCATTTTGTTGATAAGGATGGAAGCATTTGTTGCGGAAGGCCGATGCATATGCTGGGAGCAGAGGAAGAGGCAAAAGCAATGAAAGAGAAAAATAAAGAGATTTTTCAGCAATCCAAAGCAAAGGTTTTGGTTACATCGTGCCCCATTTGCCTGAAAATGTTCAGAGAAGAATATGAACTTGACATGCATGTGATACATCATACTGAGTTTTTAAATATGCTGGTGAGTTCGGGCAGAATTAAACTGAAAGCTTCTGACAACACATTTGTATATCACGATCCCTGTGAGCTGGGCAGAGGGCTGGGAGAGTACAAAAATGTACGTTTGCTGCTGAAAAAGCTGGGCGACCCTGATACTACATTTTATCGCAGAAAGCGTTCGTTGTGCTGTGGAGGTAGTTTGGCAAATCTAAGAATCCGTTCAGACCAGCGAAAAAAGATAACGCAAGATGCATTTAACAGGCTCACACAAAAACAGCCCGATTATCTGATAACAGCCTGTCCGCGTTGCGAGCAAACCTTTGTAACTGTTGCCGACCGCCCTGTGATGGATGTGGCTGAGTTTGTGGAAAAGCAGATTGAGTGAGGATGGGAGAGTAATGGGTATAAGGGTTAAAAGGGTTTTTGAACCGAAGAATTCTCTTTCATCCACCTTCGGTGTATTACAGAGAACGAAGTAATTGAACATTAGAACATTCGAACTGAGTTCTCCGTCATCCTTCGGATTATGGAGAATAAAAAAACAAAAATGATGTGCACTCCAAGCCTTAGCGTGTTATAAATATTCTATATTTAATATTTTATATTTTCTTTTTTTTTACACTGAGTAAGCGAAGCGCATCGCTCCATAGGAGTCCCGATCCCA
>CAZGIW010000107.1:0-11822 GCA_964526285.1 uncultured Bacteroidales bacterium
TCGAGTATTTGTGGCAAAAAACTACAATATTTTTTCTAGTGGTGAGCAGTTACAAATTTTTATACTTACATTCAATCCGTTTTATTTACTTTTGCAAAATATTTATAATCCATCTCACTTACAATACAAATTTTTGCACAATGAAAAACAAATACAGTGATTTAATTGACCAGACTTTTGATTTTCCACAAGATGAATTTAAGGTTGTTGATGAAGAACTTTACTGGAATGACATCTGCCTGACTGATATCATCAAACAATATGGAACTCCTTTAAAAATTACTTTTCTTCCTTCCATTGTAAAACAAATTCAGAGAGCACGAAGGTGGTTTAATGTAGCAATGGCAAAAGTAGATTACAAGGGAGAATACCATTACGCTTACTGCACAAAGAGTTCACATTTTTCTTTTATACTTGACCAAATTCTTCAAAATGATTGTTCAATTGAAACTTCTTCAGCATTTGACCTGAATATCATACAAAATCTTCTTGAATCAGAGAGGATTACAAATGACATTTGCATCATATGTAATGGATTTAAGCGACCTAAATACATTGAGAATATCACACAAATGATTAATGATAATTTTCATAATCTGATTATTGTTCTTGACAATAAAATGGAACTAGAGCAATATAAGTTTACAAAAGGCAAAAAGGCAAAAATTGGTATTCGAATTGCTGCTGAAGAAGAACCCATGTTTGATTTTTATACTTCAAGACTTGGGGTTAGATATAATGATATCATTCCATTTTATCTTCAATCAATTAAAGACAACCCTGCTTTTGAACTAAAAATGCTCCATTTTTTCATAAACACAGGAATAAAAGACTCAGCATATTACTGGAACGAGCTATCAAAGTGTGTAAACATTTATGTGGGATTGAAAAAAGTGTGTCCCACTCTTGACTCCCTGAACATAGGAGGTGGATTTCCAGTTAAAAATTCACTTGCATTTGACTATGATTATGAATATATGGCAGAGGAGATTATTGCACAGATAAAAAACATCTGCAATCAGCATTCTGTCCCTGAGCCAAATATTTACACAGAATTTGGTTCATATACAGTAGGCGAAAGCGGGGCTGTTTTGTTTTCAATATTGAATCAAAAACAGCAAAATGACAGAGAGAACTGGTATATGATTGACGGTTCATTTATGACATCTTTGCCAGATATCTGGGCTATCAACCAAAGATTTATTCTTCTTGCTGTCAACAAATGGGATGAGGAATACCATCGCGTTTTTCTTGGGGGTCTCACCTGTGATAGTCATGATTACTACAATGCAGAGGCACATGCAAATGCTGTGTTTTTGCCAAAAATCAATGATAACAAACCTCTCTATCTGGGATTTTTTCACACCGGGGCATATCAGGAATCTCTGGGTGGATATGGGGGAATTCAGCATTGTCTCATTCCTGCGCCCAAACATATTCTTATTGATATTGAAGAAGATGAAAACGGTGAAGTTGAAATCTTTACAAAACTATTTGCCAAAGAACAAAGTTACAAATCAATGCTCAAGATTTTGGGTTACTAATAATTCTTGAGTTATTACATTTTCGACAATCAGCCCATAATTATAGATGTTTTGTTATTGACATTCACATTTTATTTGTAATTTTGCATCTGAAAAACCATATAAAATACATACGTCATGAAAAAAATTTGTTTTATTTTATTAGCAATATTCATTGCTGTTCCGTTTACTCATGCACAAAAAAAGAAAGCTTTTACCGGAGAAATCACAATTACCATATCATATGATGGCACCTGGGACCCTGCAACACTTGCGCAACAACCTAGAGAAATGACAATTATTGTCGGCACTGAAAAACAAAAAAGTGTTATTCTTGCCAGTGGTGCTTCAATTTCTACAATTGTTAACACTAAAGATTCTTCAGTGACAACACTTGTCAATGCCATGGGAATGAAATTTTTCATCAAACAAACAAAAGACATGATTCTGGAAAGCATTGAAGAAACCGAACCTCCAAAAATTGTCTACCTTGATGAAACAAAAGACATCGCCGGCTATACCTGTAAAAAAGCAGAATACATCACTTTGGATGAATATGATGAAGAGGTTACAACCATTGTGTATTATACAGAAGATATCGGTTCTCCCTCTATGAATTTCGGCGGACAGTTCAATGGTCTCATTGGCTATCCTATGGAATACATTATGCAAACTGATGAAGGAACCATTACTTTTTCTGTAAGTGCTCTTAAATCCAAAAAAATTAAAGACACTGAATTCTTAATCCCCACTGACTATGAGGAACTTTCACCCGAACAAGTAAAAGAAATGTTTGGAGGTTAAGATTTTCAATCAATGATATTAATACATTAATTATAAAAAAAGCTGTTCGTAAAAGACAGCTTTTTTATATTTTTGCGTTTTATTAAAACACTTTTTTTAAAATAATTCATGGCCAGAAAAAATACAGCCAGAAAGAACACATACAAAACCACAACGAACAGCACCGGAAAAGGGAAACAAAAAAGTTCGGGCAGTTTTGCTTTCCTGAACACTAAAGAATTTAAAACCATTACAGGTATTTTTCTGTTACTTTTTTCTTTTTTGTTTCTCATTGCTTGTATTTCATATCTAAAAACATGGAAACAGGATGATATGATATTTGATCATGGCTTTTGGAATACGATGTTCAGTTCAGACTATTCCTCAGAAAATGTATCAGGAAAACTTGGCGCATGGCTTGCCTTCCTGTTTATCAAACGACTATTTGGAGTGGCCGCGTTTCTCTTGATTCCGCTCATCCTAATTTATGGACTTCGCCTTCTCGATGTTCAAATAAAACGTTTTCGTTTTTATATATTCCTTTTGGCTTGTTATACCATATTTTTCTCAGTATTACTTGCAACAATCTTCCCCAAAGGTGAACTCTTGATTCTGGGAGGGACATTTGGTGCACGAACGGTTTTATTCTTTACCTCCTTCATTGGCAAAGTGGGACTCATTCTTTTGCTTATTTTCAGTGCTATTCTTCTTATCAGCATAACAGTTCCTGCATTTTATTTCAACATGATTGAGAAAATTAAAAACATAAAACCAGTCAAGGACAAATCACAGGAGGATTCAAACATTTCAACCAATGAAAACCAATCTTCCAAAAAAGAAGAAGAAAAAGAGGAAATTCATACTATTGAAGAAAGTGAAACCACGAATGAACAGGGGCCAATAGAGTTTGAGATTACAACAGTAAAAGATAAAAAGCAGGAAACTTCAAATACTGAATCTGAAAAAGATACCATTCCATTTGAAATAATTGAATCAGACCAACATACTTCAACTGAACACAATGAAGTGGTGAAAGTTGAAAATGATACAGAGCAGGAATATCACGGAACCCTTGACACCCCATATGATCCCCGAAAAGATTTGGAATCTTATGTTTTTCCTGGTATTGACATATTGAGAGATCATGGTTCAGGCACAATAAATATTGATAAGCAGGAACTTGGTGAAAACAAAAATAAAATTGAAACCACACTCCACAATTATGGCATTAGCATTGAAAAGATTGTGGCAACAGTGGGACCAACAGTAACATTATATGAAATTGTACCAGCACCTGGTGTTAGAATTTCAAAAATTAAAAATCTGGAAGATGACATTGCTCTTTCACTGGCTGCATTAGGGATTAGGATTATTGCTCCCATCCCCGGCAAGGGAACAATAGGAATTGAAGTACCCAACAAAAACCCTGAAACAGTTTCATTCAAGTCACTTGTTGTGAGTCCCGAATTTGAAAACACCGTGTTTGATCTTCCTATTGCATTGGGAAAAACCATTGATAATAAACCATATATTGCCGACCTTTCAAAAATGCCTCATCTATTGATGGCAGGCGCCACAGGGCAGGGAAAATCAGTTGGACTGAATACAATTATTGCATCATTATTATACAAAAAACATCCGGCCGAACTGAAGTTTGTATTGGTTGATCCAAAAAAAGTTGAACTTCCGCTTTTTGCAAAAATTGAAAGACATTTTCTAGCCAAACTGCCAGATGCTGAAGAAGCTATTATTACAGACACATCTCATGTGGTAAAAACATTAAAAGCTCTTACCATTGAAATGGATCAAAGATATGACCTTCTCAAGGATGCACAGGTGAGGAATATTAAAGAATACAACGAAAAATTTATATCCAGAAAACTTAATCCCAACAATAATCACAAGTTTTTACCATATATTGTATTGATTGTGGATGAGTTTGCGGATTTGATTATGACAGCAGGCAAAGAAGTTGAAGGCCCCATAGCACGCATTGCACAGCTGGCCCGTGCAGTTGGAATACATCTTGTTATTGCTACACAAAGGCCATCGGTGAATATTATTACCGGTGTCATCAAAGCAAATTTCCCTGCCAGAATGGCGTTTAAGGTGTCAGCAAAAGTAGATTCAAGAACAATTTTAGACACCAGTGGTGCCGATCAGCTTATTGGACGAGGAGATATGTTATTATCAAACGGAAGCAGAATTGACAGACTGCAATGTGCTTTTATTGATACACCTGAACTGGAAGAAATTGCTGAATTTATTGGAAACCAAAGAGCCTATCCTGATGCATTTCAACTACCTGAAGTAAAAGATGACGAAAACAACGGGAGAAAGGATTATGATTCTTCCGATGAACGTGATCCCATGTTTGAAGAAGCTGCACGGGTTATTGTGCAAAACCAGCATGGCTCAACATCTTTGATTCAACGAAAACTGAAACTCGGATATAATCGTGCAGGCAGACTTATTGATCAACTGGAAGCAGCTGGCATTGTGGGACCTTTTGAAGGAAGTAAAGCAAGAGAAGTGATCATCAAGGACATGGACACTTTGGAACAATTATTGAATAGTTTTAACAACAATTAAAAAAAATAATTTTATGAAAAAGCTCATTCTTATAGCAACACTCATTTTTCCTTTCCTCATTCTGAATGCACAGGTGAGAGATAAAAAAGCTGAAGAGATTCTTGACGGAGTCAGCCAAAAAATGCAGGCGTTTCAGACGATGCGAATTGAATTTACTTATCTGATGGAACATTCGGAAGAAAACATTAAGGAATCAAAATCAGGTTCAATTTATATCGAGGGTGACAAATACAGATTATACATTGCGGAACAGCTTGTAATTTGTGATGGAAAAACCGTTTGGACTTATTTTAAGGATGCCAATGAAGTACAAATCAACGATGTTGATCCTGATGATGACAATACACCCATGAAAATGCTCACAGCCTACAATCAGAATTACAAAGCCAAACTGATTAAAGAGATGCCAAAAGGAGGAAAAACCATTCAGGTTATTGACCTTACTCCCAACAAAACACAATCATATTTTAAAATCAGACTGGAAATTGACAAACTTGCCAAAATGGTTACAAGTTCAACAATCTATGATAAAAACGGAAGTACATTTACTTATGTGGTTGATAAATTTCATGAAAACCCCAGGATACACCCTTCAAGGTTTATTTTTAATACTGCAGATTATCCGGGAGTCATCATTACAGATATGAGATAAAAAAAAGACTTCTTAACATTTTTTAAATAAAAAAAAACCGGGCTGAAATCCGGTTTTTTTTATTATTTTCTATGAAATATCTACTCAATGCAGAATAAAAAACATCTGTTAATCATTCATAGAGATGAGAAATTCATCATTTGTTTTAGTGAATTTCATTCTCTCTTCCATAAATTGCATGGCTTCGATTGTATTCATATCTGAGAGGTGATTTCGCAACACCCAAACTCTTTGCAAGACATCTTTTTCAACCAGCAAATCATCGCGTCTTGTACTTGAAGCAACAAGGTCAATGGCAGGATAAATACGTTTGTTTGAAAGTTTTCTGTCAAGTTGAAGTTCCATATTTCCAGTCCCTTTGAATTCTTCAAAGATCACTTCGTCCATTTTTGAACCTGTTTCAGTAAGGGCAGTTGCAATAATTGTCAATGAACCACCATTTTCAATTTGACGTGCTGCGCCAAAAAACCGTTTTGGCTTTTGCAGGGCGTTTGCTTCCACACCACCTGAAAGGACTTTTCCCGAAGCAGGAGCAACAGTATTGTATGCTCGTGCAAGACGTGTAATAGAATCAAGCAAAATCACCACATCATGTCCGCATTCGGTCATGCGTTTTGCTTTTTCAAGTACGATATTGGCAATACGCACATGCTTGTCGGCCGGTTCATCAAATGTAGATGCAATCACTTCAGCTTTCACACTTCTCATCATATCTGTCACCTCTTCAGGACGTTCATCAATGAGCAAAACGATGAGATATGCCTCTGGATGATTGTAAGCTATTGCATTTGCAATTTCTTTAAGGATCATCGTTTTACCAGTTTTGGGCTGGGCAACAATTAATCCTCTCTGACCTTTGCCAATTGGTGTAAACAAATCAATCACTCTGGATGATAATGTTTCATCGGGGTGTTCGGTTAGTTTAAATTTTTTCATTGGAAACAGCGGCGTCAGATAATCAAAGGGGACACGATCTCTCACTTTTTCCTGAGGTAATCCATTTACAAGTTCGATTTTCACCAGGGGATAATATTTTTCATTTTCGCGCGTGGGTCGAATAAAGCCTTTTACTGTATCTCCTGTTTTTAGCCCAATATTTTTTATTTGAGACTGTGATACATACACATCATCAGGTGAACTCAGATAATTAAAATCTGAGGAGCGAAGAAAACCGTAACCTTCTGGCATAAGTTCCACAACTCCTTCAACAGCAACAACACCATCAAGTTCATAGCTATATTCAAGTTTCCTTTCTTCTTTTTTGGGTACTTCCTGAGGTTTGGATTCTTGTGGTGTATGAGTTTCATTGGTTTCTTGTTGTTCATGAGGAGTTTCAGACACTTCGGTTGATGTAACAACAGTTTCTTTTTCAGCAGATTCAGTTTGAGTAAACAAATCCTCTTCCGGCATTAAAGAAATTTCTTTTGCAAAATCATCCTGAGGAACTTCAATTCCTGATTTTTGATTTGTCTCCTGCTTTTGTGCAGGATGCTGAGGTTTATGGGGTTTGGATGGTCTTCCTCTTCTTTTATTGGAATATGTATTCTTGTTTGTGTTTGTGTTTGTGTTTGTGTTTGTGTTTGTGTCTACTTTGAGTTTATCAGCATTTTCATCTGGTTTCTCACTTGATACTTCAGATTGCTGAGATTGAGACGTTGACTTCACAACCTGATCAGATTTTGAAATTGGTTCCACTTTGGCGCGTCTTCTTCTGGGTTTTCTCTCATTTTTTTGTTCTGAAGCATTTCCTTCAGGCTTAATTATGCCTGGTTTTTCTGCCTGTAAATTGAGAATTTCATATATCAGATCATCTTTCTTCAATTTCTGATAATTTCTGACACCAAGTTGCTGGGCAATCTCTTTAAGTTCATTAATGAGTTTGTCCTGTAATTGATTAATGTTATACATATAATATAAATTGGTTGATAATTTTTAATAAAATATTGTGATAATTCTGAAAAAAATGAATTGTGCCGAACGGCTTAATGATGCAAAATTACATATATTTTTTTAAATTGATACTTTTTTTTTCTAATCAAAAATGTTTTATCTTTCCTAAAGCAAAAATACCTATTTTTACAACCCAAAAACTGCTGATATGATTAAAGTAATATGCCCCTGTGAAAAAAACTCAATTTTAAACCAGTTTGTTGCTGAATTAAGGGATCATCAGATTCAAACAGACAGCATGCGTTTCAGAAGGAACATGGAGCGTATTGGTGAAATTTTTGCCTATGAAATCAGTAAAACAATTGAGTATAATACATGTGAAATCATTACTCCTCTTGGCAGTGCAGAAATGCGTCTTCCGTCCGAACAGCCCATTCTTGCCACAATTTTGCGTGCAGGTCTTCCCTTTCACAATGGGTTTCTCAATTATTTTGATAAAAGCAGTAATGCGTTTATTTCAGCATACAGAAAGCACCACAAAGATGGAAATTTCACAATCCAGCTCGAGTACATGTCAAGCCCGTCAATTGAAGACAAAGTTGTAATTTTGAGCGACCCCATGCTTGCTACAGGCTCTTCAGTTGTACTTACCTATAAAGAGTTGTTATCCAAAGGAAAACCCAAACATACACATATCGTTACCATTATTGCCAGCACAGAAGGAATTGATTACATCAAGAAATTTCTAAACAGAGAAAACATTACCATTTGGGCAGCAGCGATAGATGAAGAACTTACTGCG
This sequence comes from uncultured Bacteroidales bacterium, assembly GCA_964526285.1. Classification (GTDB taxonomy): domain Bacteria; phylum Bacteroidota; class Bacteroidia; order Bacteroidales; family DTU049; genus CAYMAZ01. The sequence continues at coordinate 8,243 of CAZGIW010000107.1, forward strand.
CAGGCATACATAGTACCAGGTCTTGGAGATGCAGGTGATTTGTCTTATGGTGGTAAAGAATAACATGATGTAACAATTAAAGTGTATACAACATGCTCCGGCTTCAAATATTTTTTGAAAATTTAAGAATTGGTATTGTTTCTATTCGTTCAAACCTATTAAGGTCAGCTATTACTATTTTAATTATTGCCTTTGGGATTACAGCACTGGTTGGAATTCTCACAGCCATTGACGCAATTAAATCGTCATTGAATTCTAATTTTTCCCGAATGGGATCAAATACTTTCAACATACAAAACCGTACCGTTTCAACACAGGGACGCGGACAGGTTTTTGACGACATTTCATGGCAGGATGCCCAACGATTTAAGGAGCGATATGAATTTCCATCTTTAGTAAGCATTCAAACATGGGTCACATCAACAGCAACTATCAGTTTTGCAAATGAAAAAACCAATCCCAACATTTCTGTTCGCGGTGTAGACGAAAACTATCTGCTTTCATCTGGACATATCCTTTCAAACGGAAGAAATTTTTCAAAATCAGAAATTGAAAATGGTGAAAATGTGATTATTATTGGCAGTAACGTCAGCGATATCCTTTTCAAAGAAACAAAAAAACCCACATCTCATAGTATTGTATCAGGAGGAATAAGATATCAGGTTATCGGAGTTCTTGACTCAAAGGGAGCCAGTATTGGTTTTTCAGACGACAATGCCGTTTTTATTCCGCTCAACAAAGCCAGAAGCATAGCCAACCGGCAGCTCAATTATTCAATATCAGTTACTGTCAACGACCCTTCTCAAATAGATGCAGCCATAAATGAAGCAACACAATTATTTCGTATTATCAGGAAAATTTCGCCGGGAAAAGAAAATAATTTTGAAATTTCAAAAAGCAACAGTCTTGCTCAAATGTTAATCGAAAACATACAGTATGTTACCATGGCTGCAACTCTCATAGGCATTATCACTCTGATGGGAGCAGCCATAGGACTGATGAACATTATGCTTGTTACTGTAACTGAAAGAACCCGGGAAATTGGTATAAGAAAAGCAATCGGTGCCACTCCCGCCCGAATCAGACAACAGTTTTTGCTTGAATCTGTTCTTATTGGTCAGTTTGGTGGTGTTTTGGGAATAGTGATGGGAATTGTTGTTGGCAACATCATTTCAGTATTTATTGGATCTCCATTTATTATTCCATGGGGTTGGATAATTTTTGGTGTAATTTTGTGTTTTATTGTGGGTGTCATTTCAGGATGGTATCCTTCCAGCAAAGCTTCAGGACTGGATCCGGTTGAAGCCTTAAGGTATGAGTAGAATTAATTCAACTGAACTATGAACATACAACTGTTAAACTTTTGTTTGAAAAGAGGAAAAAATATTTTTTTTCTTGCAGTTGTCATGTTCTCATGCCGTGTTCCTTACGAACAACCACGCATAAAAGAAACAAAAGTAGTAACCCATTCCGGAACGTTTAGTGAATATGAAATAAAAAGTTTTATCAGGCAAAATCCCAATAAAAAAATTCTGTTTATCATTCCATTTCATCTCGCAGTGCACAATATGGCATGGCACATGAAAGACCGAACACCTCAGAAGAGCGCCAGAATTGATAAAAAAATTGCAAGGATGAAAAAAAAGGGGAAATCTTTTGATGGTGAAAAGATGAATAAAAAGAAAGAACGTACAATACGAAACTGGTTGATGTTCACTGTTGGAGAACCTCCGGTGCTATACGACAGTATGAAAACATCTCAGACAGTGAAACAAATGGAGTTGTTTTTGCAAACAACAGGTCATTTTCATTCCCGTGTTGAAACAGCTGTATTGCCCTCCACAAACGAAAGAACAGTTTCTGTTGAATATCATGTGCATGGTGGTCAACCCTTTACAATCTCAGAATTTAAATGGAAAACTGATGATAAAAACTTGCACAGTATTCTGGAACAATTGATGGAAAAAAGTCTTGTTACTGAAGGGAAACAATACAACGAAGACATTCTTGATAATGAAAGAGAACGCATTACTACTTTCTTGAGGAATCATGGGTTTTATCATTTTAATAAATCCTTTATTACATATACTGCTGATACAACATTGCAAAATCAAACAATGATACTGACAATGCAAATCAGTCGTTATCCTCAGGTTGTTCAGGGACAAATCACAGAAGTCAACCATCCCAGAAGTAAAGTTGGCAACATTTATTTCAATATGGATTTTGCCCACAACAACAGTAATACGGATAATCTTGACACACTAACATACGAATATAAAAGAAGCAAAAAGGACAGTGCCGTATTTGATTATTACTTTGTGTATGAAGATGTATTAAAATTTAAGCCCAGGATATTGCTAAAAAAGTGTTTTATCAAATCGGGAGATTTTGTAAGCATTGAAAATACAATTAAAACAAACAATGCCATTTCATCATTGGGAAATTTTAGATACATCAATATCAGCTTTAAAGAAAAAGGAATTGATAATGAAGGGTTTACTGTTATGGATGTGCATATTGATTTGTCCAGAATACAAAAGCAAAGTTTTTCAGCTGATTTTGAGGGAACAAATTCGGCAGGGAACCTTGGAGTTTCAGCCAACCTCTCATACAAAAACAGAAACACATTAAAAGGTGCTGAATTATTAACAGTAAAACTTCGAGGAGCCATTGAAGCACAAACTCTGATAGGATCTGCAGAGACAGGGGATGACCAAATAATTGAACGCCTGCCCTTTAATACAATTGAGGGTGGTGTTGAAGTTGACCTTACATTTCCAAAATTCATGATGCCTTTTACAGACAGGCTATTCAATGAAAGTAACTCACCCAAAACCGTATATACTTCAGGTGCTTTTTTCCAGCAACGACCTGATTACACAAGATATATTGGAAATCTGGCATTTACTTACGAATGGAGAGAATCAATCAAAAAGCATCATATGCTTTCACCTGCATTTATTAATCTTGTGAGAATATTCCCCGACTCTTTGTTTCTTACACGGATTGAACAATTTTCCCGTCCCCTGCAAAGCAGTTATAAAGACCATTTAATCAGTGGAATGCGTTACACATATACTTTTACTACAAAAACAAGTAGTAAGTCCAAACACTATATGTACTTCAGAAGCAATTTTGAAACAGCTGGCAATTTGGCCAGACTCTATTCTGTGGTTGTGGGAGATGCAGATCCTGGTGAAACATATTCAATACTTGGAATTCGTTTTGCACAATACACACGTGGTGATATTGACTACAGGCAATATTTGATTCTTTCTGAAAAAAGTTCACTTGTTTTCAGATGCTTTACAGGTATTGGATACGCATACGGGAATATTAATGTTATGCCATTTGATAAACGCTACAGTGCAGGAGGTGCAAATGATATCCGTGCATGGAAATTCCGTTCACTTGGTCCAGGCACATATTCTGATTCTCTGAAGTTTGATAAAACCGGTGACCTGGCCGTTGTGCTCAATATGGAATATCGATTCCCAATTTATGATATATTGCAGTCAGCGCTTTTTATTGATGCTGGCAATGTACCAGCGGCTCTCCGGAGTCATTTCTCCGCAGG
>CAZGIW010000108.1:0-11812 GCA_964526285.1 uncultured Bacteroidales bacterium
ACTTGTCCAACGGAATAGCTCGCTGAGCCTCCGCTGCCCGATGCATCTCCGCCTGAAGCGTTAACGCTTTCCTGTGCATAAACTCCTACTTGCCCAAGTAAAAGAATACACATAGCAATAAGTTTTAACTTACTTGTTTTCATGATATAGATTTTTTTATGTTCATAATTTTGTTTCTTTTTAATAATTGGATACATGTTATCTATTAATATTTTACAAAAATACATAAGACAAGTTTACAAAATATCCCCCTATAGGGTGAATTTTTTTTCACTCTTAAACACCTATCTATAAAACAATTATTCTAAAACAAAGCAGGGGGCTGCAAAAATTTAATGCTCACATGTTGCATATGTCAGAATTTTTCATTTATTTTGAGGGCTTGTTGAACAAAATTAATATGAATTTAAAAAAGATTTGGTCAGATTTATCAAACAATGGGGTTAAGCCCGAGCATGATTTCAATGAAACCAAACGTATCCGGATACTTAATCGTTTCAGCATAATCGGTATTTATATTGCATTTTCATACACCATATTCCTGCTCATTTTATCTGAACCGGTGCTTGCTTTGCTTGATTTTAATATTGTTGTTGCCGGAGTAATTGTGATGGTATTATTGAAATACTTCAACTACAGAATTGCAGCAACATTTATGTTCATCAGCATTCCACTAACACTTCTGCTGCTTAATATATTTTATGGCAAAGTTGGTGGTGAATTCTACTTTTTTTCTTTGTTTATACTTGCCTATTATGTATTTACTAAAAAAAAACTATTAGTTCCGATTCTTATTTATATGATTGTTGTTTTTATGCTCTCCAAACACTTTTCTGTGAGCATAACTCCAGAGGGAATGGCAAAAACACTTGCACCATATTTTTATTACATAAATCTAGCATGTACTTTTATTATTGCTGCAATTTTTCTTCAGTTGTTTGTTACAGAACATTTGCACTATCAGAGGCAAATTGAAGAAAAGAACTCTAACATTAGAGAAGCTTATGATATCGCAATTGAACAGAATAACAAAATTTCAATGCTTTTGAGAGAACTGAACCACAGAACCAAAAACAATCTGCAGCTTGTGTCAAGTCTCATCAGTATTCAATCAAATAAAATTACTAATGAAGCAGCAAAAAAAGCACTTGAAGAAAGCAACAACAGAATTCATTCATTATCTCTGATTTATCAGAAATTGTATGAGAAAGACAATAATTCACAATTTACTTTAAAAGAATATGTCAATGAGCTGGTCCTTCATTATCAGAATACTTTTAGCATGCCAGATAAAAAAATCTCATTTGTTCAAAACATTGATGATTTTGAAGTTAACATGGACGACGCTACAACACTTGGACTTCTGATAAACGAATTGATAACAAATGCAATAAAGCACAGTGAAATCAAAGATTCAATAATCAAAATCACATTATGGGCTAAGAAAAAAACCAGCAATTCAATGCAGATTAAAATTCAAAATTCAGGAACAGGTATAAGCAAAATTTTTACTCATGATAACAACTCTTCTTTTGGGACAAAGCTTATTCATATACTTACCAAACAAATGAACGGAACTGTTTCACTTGATAATGACAATGAAAATTGCCTAGAAATCAATGTTCAACTTTCTCAAGAAATCTAATTTTTTTTATGAAAAAGATACTAATCATTGAAGACGAAGCAGTTATTGCTGAAAACATCAAACTCTATGTTCAAGAAAAATATCATGTTGCTGGTATTGCATATAATTGCGAAACTGCCCTGGACTTATATAATGAGCACAAACCACAAATTATCCTGTGTGATATAAACATGAAAGAAGAACAAACCGGATTGGATGTGGCCAACCAAATTTGCAAGGATAATATATGCCTGGTTTTTGTAACTGCATACCATAGCGATGAAATTATTGATATTGTTTCAAAATTTGATAACGTTTTTTACATCACAAAACCATTTACAAAAGCCCAACTGATTGCCACTTTGAAACTCGCCGAAAAAAGGTTAACAAATCCTGTATTTTCTGCAGATTTGACAAAACGCGAAAAGGAAGTGCTGAAAAAAATACAAGAAGGTAAAACCAGCAGAGAGATTGCCGAATTATTATGCATTAGCCTGGAAACCGTCAGAACACACAAAAGAAACTTGTTTACCAAATTTAACGCGAATTGTATTGAATCTTTAATTTCAAAAGCAATTTCACAGAAAACTGATTACAACATATTTTAGTTGCTCCTTTTCTTACTTTGTTCATTATAGGAGTCATTCATTATGAGATATGCCTCTACTGAGCTTTTATAATACTTTTTTAGTTGACGGCTGCCCTTATCTTTTATACATTTATAATGAATGTACGATAAATCATCAGTTTCTGAAAAATACGCCCTCAACATTTTAAATGTATTTGGCGGATGGTGATGCATGCATGCTGTCATTCCTGCTATGAATATTTTCAACTTACGTGTTTTATCTTTGTCTGTGCTGTAATCTGAAAAATAGCTGTTAAACTTTTGAATAGTGCCATCTGCCTGAAGGAGGAATGATAACCTTTCCCAATTATTGTAAGCAAAAATTACTGTTGCAAGTATATGGTCATCTATTGTACGCAGGTCATTGAAAGAATTAAATATTTTAAACACAGAACTTAAGCGGTTATTAACATGAACATCTTCGAGAGCTATGAATGTTAATTGAAAAGGACCATAGCTTAATATCTGATCGTATCTTGAAGGAAAGTAATGTAAAAACTCAACTCCGGCTTCCTGCAACAACTTATCAAGATAACAAGCTTTAAATAATGGATTTACATCCCTGATTTGTCCGGTGGCAAGCAAGTGAGTAGGTGGTAGCATTTCCTGAATATTGAAACCCAATATCACATCAGGGGTGATATTCTGCATGATTATACTCATAAAAACTGCTCTATCAGGACTATATAAGGGTTTTAATTCTTCATGAAAACCATTCACTTTTTCAATGGCTGGGGCTATAAGTGTTTCTCTATAATCCAGCAAGGTCATCTGATTGCTTGGTTTCATATTCTTTTCAACTGCCTTTAATGAAGTTGTAAAAATGTCAATTTGGCAACTCTCTGATTGTGATTTTATGTAATATGCTTTCGCTCTCCACATATCAATCATTCCTTTTGAAAAATTCACTTCTTCATTGTTCTTAAAAACCCCAAGCGGCAATGCAAATCCTCTCATATCATGAGTACTTATAATACTATCAGTAACCCATAAATTCAAACTTCTACTCATTAATTGTTTAAAAATGGTTTTATGATGCTGATTCCCAATAAATTTAAATGTATCACAATACATTGGAGTTGTGATTAAAAAATCTCTGTCAGGCTTCTGTGCACACAGTAAAAAAGCGCTTGTGAAGTAACAGAAGAAAACCAGTCTCATCAGGATTCTCATATGAAAGCAATAGAAAAAATTATTGCCTCAGCAATTTCTTTATCATTTTGAAAAAGATACGTTCATTAATATTAAAGTTTTCATCACTAAACAACAGTTCATTAATTCCGGCAAGTAATTTTTCCACATGCTCTTCTGTTGGGAAATACTTTTCCCTATATGACATAATCGTTTCAATTCTCTCATAATCAGAGTGTCTCTCAAATACTTTGTTAACATGCTTAAACTCATCTGCTGTTACATTCGACAAAATTATCTCCTGCTCTTCTTCCTGCAAGTTGAAGTCTGCATTAGCAGCATATAAAAGAAGATAAGTTCGAAACTCCTTTTCATTCATCATTGGTTGAAAATTATTCATAATTCAATTTTTTTTTACAAATATATGATGTTTTTTAATATGAGAAATATTTTCACCACACCCTCCAGTCAAAACTTTCAGAGAAAATAAAAAAATGAGCATGTAAAATAAAGCCCCGATAGTATAAATAAATTTTATGTAGTTTTCTCTGTAAGTCAAGCTATTAGAAGTTGTGGGTTAATCTTTCTGTTTTCCAAAATTATCAGCAGCCCCCCCCCCTACATCAACTTCTTATAACGTATCCGGCCCAGGGTCATTTCGCCCAGGCGTTTTTTGCGGTTTTCTTCGTATTCGGAATAGCCGCCCTCAAACACATATACCTGCGAGTTACCCTCAAAGGCAATGATGTGGGTGGCAACTCTGTCTAAAAACCATCTGTCGTGGGTGATGATGACTGCACAACCGGCAAAACTTTCCAATCCTTCTTCCAAAGCCCTGAGGGTGTTCACATCAATATCGTTTGTTGGCTCATCAAGCAGCAATACATTGGCCTCACTTTTCAATGTCAGCGCCAGATGCAGACGGTTTCTTTCACCACCAGATAATACTCCGCATTTTTTTTCCTGATCGGCGCCTCCAAAATTAAACCGGGACACATAGGCACGTGCATTGATGCTTCGTCCACCAACCATGATGGTTTCCTGTCCGTCGGAAATGACATCATACACCGATTTTTCAGGATCAATGGCAGTGTGCGACTGGTCTACATATCCAATCTTCACGGTTTCGCCAATTTCAAAATTCCCGCTGTCGGGTTGTTCTAGTCCCATCATCAGCCTGAATAATGTGGTTTTTCCGGCACCATTGGGACCGATGATACCAACAATTCCGGCACGGGGCAACTGAAAACTCAGACTTTCAAACAGATTTTTTTCACCAAAAGCTTTACTGATTTTATCAGCCACAAGTACTTTGTCACCAAGTCGCGGACCACTGGGGATAAAAATCTCAAGACGTTCTTCCTTTTGCTTCACATCTTCATTAAGAAGAGCATCATAAGCACTTAAACGGGCTTTGGATTTGGCATGACGCGCTTTGGGTGACATGCGAACCCATTCAAGCTCACGCTCCAACGTTTTGCGTCGCTTGGATTCAGTCTTCTCTTCCATAGCCAAACGGGTTGACTTCTGTTCAAGCCATGATGAGTAATTTCCCTTCCATGGGATACCTTCTCCCCTGTCCAGTTCCAGAATCCAGCCAGCCACATTGTCCAGAAAATACCGGTCGTGGGTTACAGCAATGACAGTTCCACTGTATTGTTGCAGATGCTGCTCCAGCCAGTGCACCGATTCGGCATCAAGGTGGTTGGTTGGCTCATCAAGCAGCAGAATATCAGGTTCAGACAAAAGCAAACGACATAATGCCACACGACGACGTTCGCCACCTGAAAGATGCGCAACTGACTCTTCGGGGTCGGGACAACGCAGGGCATCCATGGCACGTTCAAGTTTGCTGTCAAGTTCCCATGCATCGTGCTGATCAAGCAACTCGGTGAGTTGGCCCTGACGTTCAATGAGTTTTGTCATCTCATCATCACTCAATGGCTCGGCAAATTTGTTGTTCACTTCTTCATATTCTTTGAGAAGGGCAACCACTTCATGCACACCCTCTTCCACAATTTCACGCACAGTTTTGGAATCATCAAGCTTTGGTTCCTGCTCCAGCAAACCTATGGAATATCCGGGGGAATATACAACCTCACCTTCGATGGCTTTGTCCAGTCCGGCGATGATTTTCAGCAAAGTTGATTTTCCGGAGCCGTTTAGTCCGATGACGCCGATTTTGGCGCCATAGAAAAAGGAAAGATAAATATCTTTGAGAATCTGACGATGGGGCGGTACTTTTTTAGCAACTTTCACCATTGAAAAAATAATCTTTTTGTCGTCGCTCATAATTGCGTGTGTTTAATTGAGAAATGCAAAAATAGTAAAAAAGTACGTTACTGCTCAGTAGATTTTATTGCTATATTAACCACAAAGGGCACAGAGGAATTTCACAAAGAACACTGAGATTTTCTTTTGCTTTTCAAAACATTTCTTTGCAAGCCATCAATTACACTAATTTACATAATCAAGCGTGTTGATTCTGCAAAAGCCATCACACAGTTTCAAACTTCGACAAACTGAAAGCAAGCTTTCTCTGTCAAAATTCTTTACAAAGAAAAAAATAAAGCGATAAAAATCATTAGCAACGGGCTTCGGCCTGGCTCAGTGTAAAACTCGCGCGGCAGCGGTGGAGTGCTGCAACAACATAGCAATTTGAAACTTTAGTTTTCAATTTGCAATATTATTATTGATTTTCCAGATAGAAACTATTATATCCGCGAATCAAATTTCATTTTCGCAAGCATTTTAAAAGCCTGTTTTTCAATTCTTGATGAATCCATCAGCATATCTGCCAGTTCATCAAAGTCCTTTTGCTCGCCAATACGTCCTTTATAAATACCTGCCATCTGCATAGCTGCTGCTCTCCAGATATCACCTGATTTTGTAAATTCATCCGAAACGGGTTTCAGTTCTTTTGCATTGAGGATATCTGCGGCTTGTTCGAGAAAAGCAGCATACAAAAACCTGAATCCTCCCCCTCCGGTTCCAATTTCTTCCTGCATTCGAACAATTTGTGCAAGATACAAACCGGCTCCTTTTTGCCCGAGTTTCTCACGCAATTTTCTGATTTTGCGCGAAGTAAAGGCAATTCCTTTCACCCCGGCAATACCTCCGGGAATCCTGAGCATATCTCTTGTGTTTCGGCGAATTCCCCTTTTTATGGCTTTTCTTAACACTTCATCGGAGATATCAGGAATATTCTCAGGATAATATACATGTCCTCTGGGGGCAAGCAAGCCTTTGGCAAAGCGCACTTTTTCAAGTTCGGCTTCTGTGAGTATGGTGGGAGTTTCCATCACCGGATCACTCACATGATAGGAACTGTCCTCTTTGCCAAAAACAACAATATTGTGTGCATTGAAATGAAATCTGTATTCGGGCGGAAAATATGGAAGATGAAATACCCCAACCTGACAGCCAACGGGCATCCCTTCAGAAATTTTTTTATCCAGAAATTCCTGTGCCGCAGCAGGCTCTTTGAATTTTTTCTTCACCACTTTGATTCCCAATAGCTTACAGTTTTGTTTGAAAATATTTCCAGGGAGGGTGCGAAATGAAATGGCAGGTCCTTTATTGAATTTCATAAATGGAATCAGAATAAAAAACAAACCGGATCCAATGCCAAAGGCAAGTGGTTCATTGATTTTGTCGTAGCCATAATGTTTCAGCAGTCCCGCTGTTACTCCGTTTTCACAGTGTGCAGATTGGACGTGAGTGTAGTTTTTTATCATTTGCTCAGTTGAGGGGTTTTCAGTTCATCAATAGTTATATCAAAAGCTTCTGCATATTTTTTTAGCTGCTGCTCACTTAGTTTGTTAAACTTTTCGGGCTTTATGTGTTTTTTTATAACACATTTTCTAAAACCGGTGTATGACTTGAGCAGCGACAAGTCCATCACCTTCAGTTCCATATAAAAATAAATTGGACTTTTTAAACCTTTTTCAACAAGCCCAAGAGCCTGGCGGGCTTTTTCTTCAATCTCATTCCATGTGGCAACCAGTGCTTCGTGCTTTACATCCCATCCTGTACTCAGAGTGGTTTCATATTCACCTGATTCATTTTTTACATAGCATACATCACGGGTGTACCCTTTTAAAAATGAATTATCCTGTGGCACTTCGTTTTTTTTCATTTTGCATTTCTTTTATAATAACACAAATGAATTATTTCAATTCTTCGGGTTTTAATATTTTTGATGTTTTGGCGTAGTCTCTGATAATTGCCTGCAACTCACTGTCAATTTTGCCAAAATTTTGCACAATTTTCTTTTTATCTTCGTTGATATTATTCTTGTAATTCAGTACTTTGGGAGTTTGTTCCTGCATCATCAGTCTGACAAATCTCATTTCTACATTGTTTGGCTGAAGCTGAATTTCATTGTCAAGCAATTCCTGTCCTTGTTTAAAAACATCAAGTTTTTCTTTGGGAACTTTCAGAAAACCAGCTTTTTTAATGTAAAGCGCCCCAATATATGCTTTCACAATTGGTGTTTTTTTAATTTTTTCCAGTTTCTCAATTGCCTGATCCACCTGCTCTACAGAATCTCCGGATACTGCAGAATAGAATATGTTCCTTTCAACTGAACCTGAAATCATACATATGGATAAAAAACAAGTCAGAAATAATTTAACCATGACAATATATTTTGAAACAGCAAGCAAAATTAGCAAAAATTTTGCCGATTTAGTTAAACAAAACAAAAACACACCAATCTGTCAGCTTTTATTGCATGCAGCAATACCTATACTTATAATTTAAAAAACTAAAGAAAATGTAACTGCTCAGCACATTTTTTTATAAGCCACTAATACGCGAATTTCCATTTATCACGATGTGACGAATAAGCCCGTTGTTTCTGCAAAAGCCATAACACAGATTCAAATTATGATATTTTGAAAGCAAGCTTTCTCTATCAAAATTTTAATCTGTGTCAAAATTAAATCTGCTAACGCTGATTTAATTTTCTGATTTCATGGCTTTTGCAGGAGAAGGTTCTGACGAATCACCTTTTAATAATATTTCGTTGTTATTTGTGTTTGCAAAAAAACTATTCTGAATTTTTTTTTCAAATAAGGGTATATTCATTTTTCTGTGTAACATGTTCATAAAAACAACAATCATGAAAAAGCTTGTACTCCCATTCATCATTTTTCTTCTGACAGGCAGCATCAAGGCTCAAATTGTTGAAGAAATGCACAAAGAAAAGAATATCGTATCAATTGACTTCAGCACAAGCATACCCTACGAGAGTTATTCAATTTCATATGAAAGGTTGTTTAACACGTCAGGACTTTCATTATCAGCGGGAGTATTAAAAACAGAATCAAAAAATAAAGGATTATTTGATAAAGGGATGACAGTAGAATTTCAATACAAAATGCATTCATTATTTCATTGCAACAGAACAAACATGTCAGGATTTCTTTCAGCTTACTCAATTTACAGATACATTGATGTTGAAAACAAAGGCAGTTATGTGTTCAACAATTATGAATCAGGCTGGTTGTTTGGCATCAGTAAAAAAAATAGACACAACATAATATATACAGTTGAGGCCGGTTGTGGAATCAAACAAACAAAACATTTGAAATCAGACTCCGATGACAAGAGGATTCAGCTAACACCTCCGGGACTTTCGGATTTGGCACCCAGAATAAAAGTAAGTGTTGGATACAAGTTTTAACAATAACAATAAAATTTCAAAATATATGTTTTTAATCAATAATAAAAACCAATTTAAAAAACCAAATACTATGAAAAAAATCATTTCCTTATCAATGATGCTGATGTTCGGTATCATGGTTTTTGCGCAGCAAAAAGAAGCTGAAGACAAAAACAATCTTATTAGTTTCAGCTTGACCAATCTTGTGGCCAACAACATGACTTTCAGTTACGAACGCATGTTTGGATCATCAGGTTTAATGTTGTCAGGAGGGATTACTCTGACAGATGATTCATACGAATCAAAACTAGGTAATAATGCTGAATTGCAGTTCAGGCTTTACCCCAATCTTCAGAGAGAAAGTGTTTTTCAGGGTTTCTACATAGGACCCTATGCATCATGGCTTTATCTTGATGAAAAGACCACTTATTGGGATTACTGTGGTACAGATGATGAATGGCTTACTTGTGAGTCTTCAAATCGTAATATCTATAACAACTTTGGTGGTGGTGTGGTTGTGGGTATCAAAATTGCCATTGCACAAAAAATGGTTTTCACTTTTGAAAGTGGCGGTGGTTTAAGATATTCAACAGGAAAGAAACCTGACAACAATTATTACAATACAGGCATTAGTCCTGATTATGTTGATCAGGTTCACCCAAGTTATACAGGCATTGCGCCGAAAATGAACATTAGTTTTGGATATTTCTTCTAAGAAAATTTGTTCAATTAAAGTTTTTTTAGTAATTTAGCGAAATCTTTCTCATGTTCATCAGAGAAAATATATAAACATATTATAAATAATTAAAAACAGGAGGATACAATGAAAAAAATAATTTCGTTCCTATTAATCATATTCTTTGTTTTTCAGCATAATCTCAAAGCTCAGGAAACAAAAGAAAGCAACAACCTGTTCAGCTTCAGCATTCCGCGTTTATTTATGAGCAATATGATGTTTGGATATGAACGCTTATTCAACACAACCGGACTGGTGATTAATGCAGGAGTTACACTGAAAGACAACAATAGCGAAACACTCACCGGCTACAATGTGGAACTACAATGCAGGCTTTATCCCGCTATTCACAGAGAGAGTGCTTTTCAGGGAATTTATCTGGCACCCTACGTTTCATACAAAAGGCTTGATGAAGAGTTGAATTACACTTTTCCCGGACCACAAAAGTACTATTACAATGATTATGGTGTTGGCGTACTTTTTGGATTGAAACTGGCCATTGCTCAGAAAATTGTGTTTACCTATGAACTTGGCGGTGGTTTGAAATACTCTGACAATAACAGAGGAAGCACTTCAAACATTATCAAACCAGGTTATACGGGAATTGCTCCAAAAGCGGATATTACACTGGGGTATTTTTTCTAGAAGTCCTACTTGAACAACCCAATTTTGTTGCATAAGTTTTAAACTCAATTAAACCTTATATCAGCTACAAATGAAATTCAAAACAACTGCAGTATTTGTGTGGTTTCTTTGCATCAGTGTTCAATTGAATGCACAGCAACCTGACGAATATAAAAACATTATCAGTTTTAATATCTCCAGACTTTTTTCCAGCAATATGAGCATATGTTTTGAGAAACAAATCAACACAAATTCGGTGCTTTTTAATGCAGGGATAACTCTAAGGGAAGGCAATTTTGAAAGTTTAACAGGATTTAATCTTGAGTTACAATACCGGTTATTTGGCAGAAAAAATAGTGATAGTTCATATTACAGGTTCTTCCTTGCTCCTGTTGTTTCATACAAATATATCGACCAACTATATATCTCTAACAATACTTCAAATAAATATTATTACAACGATTACTCTGCCGGAATGGTTTTAGGTATGCGATTCTTAATCTTTGATGGGTTTATATTGACAGCAGAATTAGGAGGTGTATTAAGGTACTCACACAACAATAAAGGAAGAGCTGCAAGCTATTTTGATCCTGGATATAATGGCATCGCTCCCAAAGCTGATGTTACGATTGGTTACTTTTTTTAGCTTGTTTGAGACTCTAATAAAAACCAAATACAAGTAGAAAAAGACAATACAAATAATCAGATAGTATGAAAAAGATTTTTCTCACATTCATTTGCCTTATGCTTGTTTTCCAATCTGGTTTGAAAGCTCAGGATACATGTAACTGCAAAAATTTGGTAAGCATAAACATCCCCACTCTTTTAATGAGTAATCTTTCAATAACTTATGAAAGGCACCTTAAGACTAACAGCCTGTTATTTGATGCTGGAATTACATTAAATGAAACAAGTTCTGAAAGTGCCATTGGGGGTAATTTCGAATTTCAATATCGCCTGTATCCAATATTTAATCCGGGGAATGGATTACAGGGAATATTTCTTGCCCCCTATATTTCTTACAGGTATCTTGAGAGAACATCAAGTTATAACCCAGGTCGAGGCTTTAACATTTACAATGTATTCGGAATCGGTGCTGCTTTCGGGTTGAAGGTGGCATTTGCAACAAGAATTGTACTTACAATACATGTTGGAGGAGGATTGAGATACTCTAGCAACAACAGAAATAGCTCAAGTTATACAAGTCCGGGATATACAGGATTCTCTCCAAAAGCAGGTATCACAATGGGATACTTCTTCTAGCAATTTAATATTTCGTAACTGCTCACAATATAATAATATTCGTAGTTTTTTTTGCCAATTTATCATTTATCAAGATTTATCCCGATTTGAGGCTGTCTCAAAACCAATATCTACCGGAAATTATTATTGCCCCAACTT
>CAZGIW010000109.1:0-11427 GCA_964526285.1 uncultured Bacteroidales bacterium
CAAACTCAATATTGTTCGAATTGGAACGTCAGGAGCCTTGCAAAAGGACATTCCTGTTGAATCAGTGGTGGCTTCTGTTGCAGCTATTGGGATTGACAGTGTACTCAATTTTTACAAAGGTAATCTGGAAATGACAGGACATCCTTTGGCCGTTGAATTTACTGAATTCACACAATGGCCTGAAATTTTAAGTACTCCATATGCCGCATTTGGTTCAGAAAAACTTCTGAAAAATATTGCAAAAAATTATGAACAAGGTATTACATTGACATCACCGGGGTTTTATGGGCCCCAGTTTCGTAGTTTGTTTATTCCACCCGCTTTCCCTGAACTACAGAATAAAATTGTGGATTTTAGACATAACAATCTTCGCATTGCCAATTTCGAAATGGAAACATCTGCATTATATGGACTTGGTCAGCTTATGGGACATCAGATGCTCACAGTCTGCCTCATTATTGCAAACAGAGCTGCCGGACAATTTGCCAAAGACTATAAGCCAAAAATGAAGCAATTGATAGGCGAAGTGTTATATAGCTTAACCCAAATCAAGGATGAGTAAATCAAAAGAGAAGGAGTTTCATGCACTGGTGAATCTGGTTGATGAGCCTGATAGTGAAATGTATTTCATGATTGAGAACAGAATCCTTGAGCATGGCCTTGAAATTATGCCTGTACTTCAGGAGGCCATTGATAATTCCTTTAGTGAACTTGCCCAGCAAAGGCTCAATCATCTGATTAACAGGATTAATGTTGTTTTTGTTAAGGACGAGCTTGTAAACTGGAAAAAAATGGGGGCTTCCAATCTGATGCATGCCTTATTTCTTATTGCAAAATACAGACATGTCAGATTGGATATGAATGATGTGAAGAGCCAAATTGCTGAAATTCAACATGATATTTGGATTGAAATAAACAATAAACTGACACTGTTGGAGAAAATTAAAGTATTCAATCATGTGTTGTATGACATTCATGGATTTAAACCAAACAGAAGTGACTATTACAATCCTTCCAACTCATACATCAATGAAGTTCTTCAAAACAAGACAGGAAATCCAATACTTTTGGCCAGTGTTTATATTATTCTTGCTCAAAATCTTGGGCTTCCTGTGTATGGAGCTAATTCGCCCGATCATTTCATCTGTGTTGTCATCAACGAAGGTGAAAGTGATTCCATGAGTTTCTTGCCTGAAGGAGAACCATTGTTTTACATCAATCCTTTTAGCAACGGAGCTTTGTTTACAAAAATTCAACTTTCTGCTTTTCTGAAACAAATCAAGGTCGAAGAAAAACCTGAATATTTTCTTCCTTGTTCAAACTTTGATATTGCTTTGAGAGTATTAAATAATCTTTCTGAAGCATATAAAAGACGTAACACGATTGTAGAATATCAGAATCGTTATACAGATATTGAAGAAATTAAGAGAGTTTTGATTCAGTGAGTGAATCCTTTAGGAACTAAATTATTGGTGTATTCGTCACATTGTCACATACCATCACATCGTCACATAGTGATAAATTGATAAATGATAAATTGGTGAGCAGTAATGATTTATTTGTTGCTATTCACTGAAAAAGTTAAAGAAACACTAATTTCGACAAGCATTTCTTCTTCGTTGTTTTCGTAGTACTTTCCATGTAACTGAAATGAATGGCTTCCCTGAGGATTTTTTAAATAATTTTCTAGCTTTCCGGGAGATTGTATTTCAAGTGGAATTATTGTTTTTTCTGAGCTTCTGAAACCTTCTCTATAATCAAAGTTAAAACCACCGGGATAAAATGGTTCATTGTAGGAGATTTTTTCATAAGTCATCTCATCAGAGGAGATACGTTCGGATTTGTTCCCTGTACCATCATAAATAATTGTCTCAGGTTTAGTATATATGTCATTTGAATGGCCCATGAAAATAATCATGCAATATTGTAGTTGAGTATCAGGAATTGGAATTCCTTCAGGAGTTATCCTTACAAAAGGTTGAATAGAAAATCTAATCTCTCCACCGTTTGATTCCGTTGTTTCATTTATTTCTGTATCAGCAAGAAATTCTCCAAAACGATCACTGTATTCAGTTTTTTTTCTTGTAGCATAAGTTGTTGCCCGTTTTCCGTTTGAATCAACAGTAGTTTTTCCGTAAAGAATGCCATAATCAGTTTGGTTTTCGATGATTGATTGAAAAACTTTTGGGTTGTTAAGTTTGTCAATGCAGTCAGGACACGACGTTATATCAACTGAACAGGAGTATGAGTTTTTTTCTTCTCTCATCTGAACAGGGGATGAAAATGAAGGATAGGCTTTTTTAAGGGTGTATTCAATTTTGATGGTTCCAGTGAAATTAATTACTGGTGGTGCTTTTTCATCACTATATTTTGCGTTTGAATTTGTTATAGGAAAAAAAACATGAATGATGAATGCAATAGTGAATATCATGTAATGTGTTTTCATGCAGCAAACTAGAGTTTAATGATTTCAACTCTTCTGTTTTTTGCTTTGTTTTCAGCAGTGTTGTTGTCTGCTATTGGTTGTGATTCTCCTTTTCCATCTGTTTCAATCCTTGATTCGTAAATTGAATATTGTTCAACCAGAATCTTTTTCACATTTGCAGCTCTTCTTTTTGAAAGATCCATATTGAGGTTGTCATCCCCGTCACTATCTGTATGACCAACAATCATTATTCTAAGTTCCGGGTTTTCTGCCATTATTGTTGCAATCTCTCTAATAGTTCCACCTGATTCAGCTTTTACAAAGTCTTTTCCGGAGTCAAAACAAATTCCATAAGTAATGATTTTTCCTTCTGTAAGTAGTTTGTTTCTGTTATCAGGAGATGCAGTGGTGATTTTTATATTGCTTATAAATGGCCAACTACCTCTGTCCCATCCAGAAAACCTCATTTTATTAAATTTTGTGCCAGGGTGTATATTTGTACCCATGTCTAAAGCTTTCTTTCCGTCATGGTAAATCCTTACTCTTTGTTTTTGAATCCACACAATCACATGGTTTGGTTTCTGTTTTTTAACTGGTGCAGCACTCCCTTTTCCAGTAAGCCACTCTGTATCTTCTTCATTCAGATAACCTCTTGTTTCCCATCCGCCTGGTGTAATATTAATATCCAACCCGTTGAACCCCGGAAGCAAATCCTCGTTCATCAATGTCTTTTCTGAGTCTTTGTAAAATGTCAGGATGATTCCATCTCCATATTCTTCGTCAGGAATGATGTCAAATTCGAGGATAAAGTTTTCAGGAAAATTGATTGTGTTTATTAGGCAGTAAGTTGCATCCTCTCCATTCAAATGTAACCATTTTCCTGATGCAACCGATACAGTTTTTACCTCTCCGCTACCGTTGGTTACCCATCCTGCGGGAAAATCACCAATTGCAGTTTCTGAAAAATCTTCATAAAAAAGCACTTTGTCTCCTGGAATGAAATCATATTCAGTTTTTGATTCAAAAGTCTCACTTTGTGCGTGTATGTTGTTTATGTCAAGAAAGTTGACAAATAAACAAACTGAGATAATTAAAATAATCTGTTTCATGTTTTCTGGATTTTTAATTTGGAAGGCAAAAGTATTGTTAAATTTTAATTTTTCTATCCCCAAAAAGGTGTATTTTTGTTTGTTTTTTCGAGATGAAGAGATTTCTTAAATTATGAGATTGTGGTTTACATCATTTATAATTTTTCTTGTATTAACTGCTCATTGCAGTTTTGATTGTTGTGACCACAAGTTAGTGCAAACAGATAGTGTTGTTGATAAAGCATATAGCTATTTGGAAATTTCAGATTTTAATTCTGCATTCTCTGTTCTGGAAAAGTCATTAAAAATTGCAGTTTTAACGGGTGATGCATGTTCACAAGCAAGACTGTTGAAAGAATTGGCTGTTTTGTATGAAATGAAAGGGGAGTATCAGGCCTCAGTTGAATTTCTTATGATGGCGCTTAAAATATCACAATATCATGAATTTGATAATATTTCTTCGGATATACATAATAATCTTGGTATTTTGTATTTCAATATGAAAGATGGACAGAATGCTTTGGATGAATACAGAAAATCTTTGCGCTATGCTATCCAAATCAATGACACAGTCCGAATAATTAAAGTAATGAATAATATCGGAAATACTCATATGACCATCTATGGGCAAATGGAAACGGCCGAGGATTATTTTCAGAAATCAATAAATTTAGCAGAAAAAATTGGTTGGATAACAGCAGTTGAGGTTGGAATAAATAATTTAATTCAGGTTTATTTGCAAACAGAAAGGATTGGTGAAGCTGAAAAATTGGTAATGCAGTCATATCTCAGAGATTCTTTGGATCCTTTTGTTAATTACAATATTGCAAATTTTTATTTATCATCGGGAGCACCAGATAAATCAATCCTTTTTTTTCTTAAAGCTCTTGATTATAGTGAAGGACACCCGGAATTGAAAGGAGTTTTATTAAATGATATTTCAAGTATTTATGCTGAACTGGGTAATTACAAACTTGCTTATCATTATCACTTGAAATATTCAGAGTTAAAGGAAAATCTTAACAAACTGGAAGTGCAGAAATATATAGTTGATTTAGAAACCAGATATGAAACTGAAAAAAAGGATCAGGAGATATATTTTTTAACCAAACAGAAAAATAAGGTAAGACGGATGGTTGTTTTACTTGTTTTGGGTGTAATAAGTCTGCTAACACTTGTATTTTTTTTAATACTGTATTTAAGAAATCAAAAGATAATTTCCAGACAAAAAGACAGGATTTTAAAAAATGAGCAATTGAAAAATGAACAGGAAAAAATACTGGTTGCAATCAAATCAGGATTAAAAGGGGAAGAGGAAGAACGCAATAGATTGTCAAGAGACTTGCATGATGGACTTGGAAGTTTTTTGTCCGGGTTGAAACTGACGATGTTAAATGTTAGAAGAGGCAATGATAATTTCGAAGAGATACTTCAATCTGCAATAATGATGGTTGATGCCAGCATTGATGAAGTAAAACGTATTGCAGCAAATATTGCACCTGAAATTTTGATAAATTCAGGAGTTATTGACGCAATTCATGAGTTTTGCGCTGATTTTCATTCAATTTCTTCTGAAATAAAAATCTCTTTTGGTTTCTATGGTAATAAGTGTAGATTCATAGCTCCTTTTGAATTGGCACTTTACAGAATTGCCCAGGAATTAATTAACAATGCTGTGAAGCATTCAGGGTCTTTAAGTATTGATGTTCAGCTTATAGTTGAAAGGGAAAGAGTTTTTCTTTCTGTTACTGACTTTGGTTTTGAAACTCAAAGTAGAAACCTGATATTTGTTGAAGGAAAAGGATTAAATAATGTAAAGAAAAGAGCAGAGTCATTTGGTGGAAGATTTGAAATTTTTTGCCGCGAAGGTAGGGGAACCGAATGTGTTGTTGAATTTGATAATATTAAACCCAATCTCAAAGAATATGATTAAAGTTTTAATTGTTGAAGATCATCCAATGGTAGTGCAAGGCTTAAAAATGACAATTGAAGCTCAGAATGATTTTCAGCTTTTTGCCATTGCAGAAAATGGACTTGATACTTTAGCAATAATCTCATCATCATTGCCTGATGTCATTATTCTTGATATTCAATTGCCCGACTATAATGGTGTTGAATTGTGTAAAATCATACGAAAAGAGTATCCAACCGTTGAAATTATTGCATTAACAAATCATTGCAAGTTATATTACATAAAATCTATGCTCGATGCTGGGGCTAAAGGATATTTGATGAAGAACTCCGGACCTGAAGAAATTTGTGCCGCAGTGAAGGCTGTTTTTAATGGGCAGAATTACTATTCTCCCGATGTGAGAACGATGTTAGATATATATAATAATAAACCAATATATTTATCTGCAAGAGAGCAAGAGATATTAAAGCTTATTGCAAAGGGCATGACGAATCATGAAATTGCGGACATGCTATTTCTGAGTCCGTTGACTGTTGATAGCCATAGAAAAAATATTATTTCTAAACTTGGCGTAAAAAACACTGCTGAAATGATAAGCTACGCTTATTCTAATGGATTAATTGATTAATTAGGAAATTCTTTTCAGAAACTTTTGCCAGAAAGTATTCTGAATAACAACACATTTTTTTATTTCAGATATTCATCCAGCCATCCAAAAAACTCTCTTTGCCAGACAATGGCGTTTTGTGGTTTCAGAATCCAGTGATTTTCATCAGGGAACAACACGAGTTTTGATGGTACACCAAAAATTTGTGCAGCGTTGAAGGCTTGCATGCTTTGAGTATATGAAATTCTGTAATCACGTTCTCCATGCATAATCAGTATGGGTGTGTCCCAGTTTTCAACCATAAGATGAGGCGATGCTGCAAAAGATTGTTTTACATTTGGTTTGTTTACTTCCCAGTATGCTCCACCATAATCCCAGTCAGGAAACCATAACTCCTCAGTTTCAAGATATTGTGCATCGAAATTGAAAATTCCAGAATGAGCAATAAAGGCTTTGAAACGATTGTTGTGCATGCCGGCAAGATGGAAGACAGAGTAGCCTCCATAACTTGCGCCAACTGCTCCAAGTCGGTTTTCATCAATAAATGGTTCTTTTGCAAGCTCATCAATGGCACTGAGATAATCTTGTATATTTTGACCGCCATAATCACCACTGATTTGTTCAAGCCACTCCATGCCAAATCCGGGAACTCCGCGCCTGTTGGGAGCTACAATAATATATCCGTGAGCTGCCATAATCTGGAAATTCCAACGATAGGACCAAAATTGACTCACCATGCCCTGAGGTCCACCCTGACAATACAATAATGTGGGATAAGTTTTTGTGCTATCAAAATCAGGAGGATAAATCACCCATGTAAGCATGTCTTTTCCGTCTGTGGTTTTTACAAATCGTTTTTCCACATCACCCATGCGAAGTTTTTCCAACTGTTCTTTGTTTATAAAAGAAATCTCCTTGTCTTGACCAGTAATTAAATCAACCTGATATAACTCAGCAGGTTTTGACATACTCTGCTTCATGGCGATGAGATGATTCCCCCATAATGATATTCCTATATAATCGTGAATTCCATTTGTGATTTTTACAGGTTCTCCGCCCTGAGAAGAAATTGAGAAAATCTCTTTGGAACCAAACCAGTCAGTTGTGAAGAAAATTGTGTTTCCGTCATCGCTCCATGTAATATTGTAAACATTGGCATCAAAATCTGCAGTCAGATCAGTTTTGTTGCCGGTTTTCATATCAAGCACAAACAACCTGTGTTTGTCAGCTTCATATCCTTCTCTTTCCATACTTTCCCATGCAAGTTTGCTTCCATCTTTTGAAAAAACAGGATTCATATCATAACCATTCATCCCTTCTGTCAGATTTGTTGTTTTTTTCGTTTCAAGATGATACGAATACAAGTCTGTGTTGGTTGATTTACTGTAGTCTAATCCTGTAAGCTTTCGGCATGTATATACCAGTGTCTTTCCGTCCGGACTCCATGCAATTTGCTCAGTGCCGCCAAAAGGACGCACCGGAGATTCCCATGGTTCCCCTTCCATGATGTCTATGCCAGATTTGATTTCTGAAGAATACTCAGATATGAAGATGTGAGTATAGCTTTCAACCCAATGGTCCCAATGTCTGTACATCAGTTCGTCAATGATGCGCACATTGGCCTGGGGCATATCAGGATGAAGCTGTTGTGTGGTTGGTTCTTTTGGAATATCTGCAAGATAATAAATGTGTTTCAGGTCGGGAGAATAATCAAAACCTCCAATACCTCCTTCGATGAATGAAATCTGAGTTCTGTTTTTTCCGTCAGCATCCATTTCAAATAACTGAATAACTCCGTTTTCATCGGGATAAAGAAAACCGATTTTTGTTCCGTCAGGTTTCCACCTGATGTTGAATTCACCCGCATCTGTGGTTGTTATCTGAGTTTTTTCATTTGTTGATAAATCAATAATAAATAATTCTCTGTTTCCTTTGTTTTGCTCGATATCGTAAAAGGTAACACTCATCACCAGTTTGGTGTTGTCTGGTGAAATCTGATATTCTCCGATACGCCCAAAATACCACAATGTTTCAGGTGTCATGAGTCCGTTTTCAGGCTCTTGTATTTGCTGAGAGATAATTACCTGATCAACATTTTCTGACTTTTCCTTGCAGGAAAATAATAAAATCATAATCAAGAATGATGGGAAGAAAAGCTTTTTCATATTGTCAAATTATTATTGAGTTTCATATAAAAAATGCATTTGATAGAACAACAGTGAAGATGGTTTCTATTGAAATACAACATTTCTGTCTAGCCTGTTTAGTCCTTCAATTGCTTTTGAATAGTTCGTTTTTATTGCAAGGGCTTCCTGATAGTTTCTTCTGGCAGCTTCAATATTTCCCAGTAATTCATAGCAATAACCCAGATTGTAATATGCTTCGGCATATCTTGGGTCTGCTTCAATTGCATCGTTAAAATGAACAATTGCCTGATTATATAGTAGCAGGTCAACCAGATGAATATATCCCAGATTGTAATGCGATGGAGCATGCTTATTATCAATTTCCAAAATATTGTAATATTCCTGCATTGCCTCGTTGAGTAGTCCATTGTTTTGCAGGTACATGGCAAGAGCATATCGAGCTTCAATACTAGCGGGTTTGAGATTCAGTGCGGTGTTCAAATATTCAGTGGCTATTGGGTCATTGAGTTCAGAAGCCAGAATTCCCGCTTCCACAAATGCATTGTAGTATTCAGGGTCATATGTTGTTGCAATATTGTACTGTTTCATTGCTGCCAATGAGTCTCCCTGTTCTTTTAATGACATCCCTCTCATGAAATAAATCTGCGCATTTGTTTTGTCAATCTCCATTGCTTTATTCAAGTACAAATTCATTTTTTCATAATCACGAAGAATCAGGTCAAGTTCAGCAAGTTTCAACACTGGTTCAATGTTGGCAGGATCGTTGTCCTGTGCAGTAATCAAAGCTTTTCGGCAATTGTCAATATGTCCCATGGCAAAATATATGTCTGCCATAGTCAAAGTATACTTGGTGTTTTGAGGATTAAGCTGAAGAGCCATATTGATATCAGATAATGCTTCGTAAGGCATCTGTAGTTCAAGATATCTCAATGCCCTTTGATGGTAAAGGTCGTGGTCATTGGGACTTTTGTCAATGCTTTCTGTGAGAGAAGCAATGACGGAGTCAATACCTTCGTCATTGCTTTCAGTGGTTTTGTTTTTTTGTCCGCATGCAATGAACATGATACCTGCAAAGAACAGCAAACAGATATAATAACCGGATTTATTCATTTTTTTTATTTTTCAGATGGTTTTAGTTTTTCCCTGATGGCATTTTCAAGTTCGTTTTGTAGCTCAGGATTGTCTTGTAAAAGAGACTTCACTGCATCACGCCCTTGTCCCAGTTTGGTATCCCCATAACTGAACCAAGAACCACTTTTCTTAATGATATTCAAATCAACACCAAGGTCAATAATTTCACCTATTCTTGAAAATCCTTCGCCATATATAATATCAATTTCAGCTGTTCTGAAGGGAGGAGCAACTTTGTTTTTTACAACTTTGATTTTTGTTCTGTTGCCTGTAACATTTTCTCCTTCTTTAATTTGTGTCATTCTGCGGATATCAATTCGGATAGATGCGTAGAATTTAAGAGCATTACCTCCTGTTGTTGTTTCTGGATTGCCAAACATAATTCCAATTTTTTCGCGCAACTGATTGATGAAAATACATGCTGATTTTGTTTTGCTGATGGTGGCTGTGAGTTTTCTCAATGCCTGAGACATCAGTCTGGCATGAAGTCCCATTTTTGAATCACCCATATCACCCTCAATTTCACTCTTGGGTGTCAGTGCAGCCACGGAGTCAATAACAATAATATCAATAGCTCCCGAACGGATGAGATTTTCTGTAATTTCCAATGCCTGCTCCCCATTATCAGGTTGTGAAACCAGAAGATTTTCAACATCAACACCAAGATTTTTTGCATAGAACTGATCAAATGCATGTTCAGCATCTATAAAAGCTGCAATTCCGCCCAGTTTTTGTGCTTCGGCAATGGCATGAAGTGCAAGTGTGGTTTTTCCGCTTGATTCAGGACCAAAAATTTCAATGATTCTTCCTCTTGGCAGGCCTCCCACTCCAAGTGCCATATCAAGTGATATTGATCCGGAGGGGATAACCTCAGGACGCTCAACCGGATTGTCTCCCAGGCGCATCACTGTCCCTTTTCCGTAAGTCTTTTCAAGTTTGTCAAGTGTAAATTGCAATGCCTTCACTTTTTCTGCATTGCCTGTTGCTTTTGTTTCTTTTTCGTTGCTCATTTTTTTTTGTTTTAAATGATTATTCAAAATTAGTAATTTTATTTCACAATGAATGAATTGTAAAATGCAAAATTAAGGGTGGACGATTTATGTAGCCGGAGAATAATCATTTACTTACGGATAT
Organism: uncultured Bacteroidales bacterium; assembly: GCA_964526285.1. Classification (GTDB taxonomy): domain Bacteria; phylum Bacteroidota; class Bacteroidia; order Bacteroidales; family DTU049; genus CAYMAZ01. Next base: position 10,445 of record CAZGIW010000109.1, read on the forward strand.
AAACGTAAATAAGCGTTTGTAAACGGATAAATTCGGATAGAGTTTGAAATATCAGCGTTTTTGGGATGGATTAAATTCCGCAAATATGCGGCGAATATTTCTAGTCATATTATTTTTTTGTTGTTAGCACTTCCAAATATTCACATGACAGAGGGTGGACTACTTTGCTCCGGAATGGGTGGATAACTTTGCTCCGGAATAATCATTTGCCCGTCAGCCGCCTACTCGATTAGCAGCTTTATTTTATCTTTCAAGAAATTCTAATCCAATGTCTTCACAAAATTCCATCATTCGTTTATTCCCTGCTTTAGATAGGCGTTTTTTCTCTGTTTTTGGAACATTCTTTATTCCACCTCCAAACAAATAACAATAATTGGATTGACCAATAATGCTGTCATTTTCATCAAAATAAACAAATGCAATATGAGGAATAAAACAACTGGTTCCTAGCCAAGTTGTATCACTATAATTAACACTATCGCAAATAATACTTTCTAATTTATTTATTTGAGCACCATCCAAAATTATTTCAAGCTCAACCCGCTCATCAAAAACACCATACGCGTCAACTATGTAATGATAAACATTTGCAGGATTTCTATCTTTTGCATTCCAATTATATGCTTTTACAGTTTTTGAATGATCAAATACGATTCGCAAACTATCTAAGTTAGTTTCAGCTTCGTATCCAAAAAATCTCAGTTTCTCCAAATGAACTAATGAATCAAGATCCTTAGAACAAGCTTCTTCATCAGTTATTTCAATTTCTTGATTTGATTCTATTTGTTTCTCTTTATCAATTGAGCATCCAGATAGAAACAGAATCATTAATATTATGTTGATTGAGTTCTTCATATTGCTGCTAACGGATTGGCGGTATGTTTTTGTTGCCGATTTCGAAGCACTGACCTGTCAAGTTACACGAAAGTTTATTAGATGCAGAAACGCTGAAATACCCACTATCTCGGCAATAAAATATACCG
>CAZGIW010000110.1:0-11337 GCA_964526285.1 uncultured Bacteroidales bacterium
AAATGTCCTTTGGTGTAATTTTGTGTTTTTCCCATCGGGATCACTATGTGAGGAGTTTTGGTGTCAAAAAATTATCCGGTTTTTGTCGGTTACAAATGATAAAAACTAACTTTTATCATTTTTGTTCCAAAGCACAAAGCCATTACTGTCGAGCATTGCTTTTGAATTGTCAAACAGCCATCTCAAAACTTCGTTCACTTTTTTTTGTTCTTCATAAGGAAAGAGATCATACACATCTTTTAGTGCCATGGATTTTTCCCTTAGTTTTGGCTTAAGTATTTCAACAATTGAATCAAATTCGTAGCGGTTTACTCCAAGTTCATTTCTTCCTTTGCATACATCACACACTCCGCAACGTACAGCATTTTCTTCTCCAAAATAGTTGAGCAACTGCATGCTTCTGCATTTGGCAGCTGAATTGACATAACCGGACATTGCCTCAAACCGGTCAAGCATTCTTTGTTTTCTATCATGATAAAAAGTATCATCAATAACAATATCTTTTTCATCCATTCTTGATGTCAGATACGTGACTTTTGGTTTATCATTATATGGAAGATATGAAATGAGCCCCGCTTTTTCAAGAGCTTTAAGAGCTTTGATAATTTTTGCGGTTTCAGCTTCCATTTGACGAGCCAGTCTTGCCTCATCAATTCTCACATAATCCTGAAACAAACCCGGATAACTTCTTAGAAGCATTTGTATGAAAGGATCAAGGGGTGGAAATTCAACCCTGAATTTATACACTTCGGAGTGCGTCACGAGCATTCTCACTCTTGATGGCGAGTGAATAGCTTCAGAAAGAAATATAAGACCTTGTTTTTCAAGCAATTGAAGTGAATAATATGTGTCAATTGGGTCCAATTTGTAGTGATCCACAAAATAGGCAATTTCAAAATCAAAAGTTACATCTCTGCCTGCACCCACTGCAAGTTGAAAGTAGTTTCCAAGCAAAAAATATGTTTTTTTTATGATTTCTGCTGATGGGAAAGATTTTTCAATCTGTCTTTTACTATTCAATAGGTCACTTTTGTTGTAAAGCAGAAGACACCTGGAATCTTTTTCGTCTCTACCTGCACGGCCAGCTTCCTGAAAATAGGCTTCGATGCAATCGGGCAAATCCATATGAATCACAAAACGAACATCTGGTTTGTCAATTCCCATTCCAAAAGCATTTGTAGCCACAATCACACGACACTTTCCCGAAGTCCATGCCAGCTGTTTTTGGTCTCTTTCCTGTCCACTTAAACCTGCATGATAAAAATCAGCTTTAATTTTACTTTTAATAAGTGTTTCGGCCAATTCTCTGGTTTTTTTTCTGTTTCTCACATAGACTATTCCTGTTCCTTCGGTTTTTGAGCAAATTTCAATCATACGTCCCAGTTTATCTTCAACTTCATACACCTCATAAGTGAGATTTCTTCTGTAAAAACTTTTCTGGAATACATTTTTCTTTTTGAACAGGAGTTTTTCCTGAATATCATTCACAACAGGTGGTGTTGCAGTAGCAGTAACGGCAAGAACAGGCACATTTGGGTGAAATTGTCTCAATTCAGCAATTTGCAGATACGGGGGTCTGAAATCATATCCCCATTGTGATATACAGTGAGACTCGTCAACAGCAATAAGAGAGACTTTCATTTCTCTGAAATAATTTCTAAACATTTCAGTGACAGCTCTTTCAGGAGAAATATAGAGGAATTTCAATTGCTGCTGATAGGCCATTTCAAGCACATATTTTATTTCCGCATTAGACATTCCACTAAAGATTGCTCTTGCATTAATTTTACGTTCCACAAGGTTTTTCACCTGATCCTTCATCAGGGCAATAAGTGGAGTAACAACAATACACACCCCTTCCATTGCCAGAGCAGGCACTTGAAACGTAATTGATTTTCCCCCACCAGTTGGAAGTAAGGCAAGTGTATCTTTTCCCTCAAGCACAGACAAAATAATATCTTCCTGGAGCGGTCTGAAGGAAGAATAGCCCCAGTATTGCATTAAAATTGCTCTGATTTTGTCTTTCATGAGCAGCAAAGTCTTAGGCAAAAATACGACTTTTTGATATTAATCGTTGTATAACTTTAATAATTTACTCTATTAAAAAATGGAAAAACCCATTTTGTCGATATCCAATCCATCCCAATTCTTCAAGTCTGAACACTCAGGCTTGACTGAAATTACATCTTTTTAATAAAGGAAGCTGAGCAAGATTCCAGCTGCAACTGCACTACCAATAACCCCTGCAACATTTGATGCCATTGCATGCATGAGCAGGTGATTTGTTGGGTCGTATTCAAGGCCAACATGTTGTGAAACACGAGCACTGTCAGGCACGGCTGACACTCCTGAGTTTCCGATGAGCGGATTAATTTTGTTGCCTTTTTTAAGGAACAGGTTCATAAACTTCACAAAAAGAACGCCTGCAGTAGTTGCAACAATAAATGAAGCAGCTCCCAAAGCAAAAATCCCAACAGATTTAGTATTAAGGAATGTTGTTGCCTGAGTTGAAGCACCCACAGTGAGTCCAAGCAGTATTGTTACAATATCCACCATAGGTCCTGCTGCAGTATCTGCAAGTCGTCGGGTTACACCACTTTCTTTGAGCAGGTTTCCGAAGAACAACATTCCAAGCAATGGCAACCCTGTAGGCACCAGAAAACAAGTGAGCAGAATTCCGATAATAGGGAACAGAATTTTTTCTCTTTTGCTTACGGCACGTGGAGGTTTCATGCGAATGAGCTTTTCTTTTCTTGTGGTGAGCAGTTTCATAATCGGAGACTGAATCACAGGTACCAGTGCCATATACGAATATGCCGAAATGGCTATGGCCCCCATGAGATCGGGCGCCAGTTTTGAGGAAATAAATATGGCTGTAGGACCGTCGGCACCTCCGATAATACCGATTGCCCCTGCCTCATTGGGAGCAAACCCCAATGCAAGAGCTGTCATATAAGCGGCAAAAATACCAAACTGCGCAGCAGCACCAATTAAAATCAGTCGTGGATTGGAAATGAGGGTTGAAAAATCAGTCATTGCCCCTATCCCTAGAAATATCAATGGCGGATAGACTCCGGAAATAACACCGAAATAAAGATAGTTGAGTACACTGCCCTGCTCATAAATCCCAATTTTCATTCCCGGATAAAATGGGATATTTCCCACAATAATACCAAATCCAATGGGGACAAGCAACAATGGTTCATATTCTTTGGCAATTCCCAGATAAATAAAAATCAAACCAATGGCAATCATAACCACATGTCCCCAGGTGATATTTCCAAAAGCGGAAAACTGGAAAAACTGAATAATATGCTCAATTACAAACTGAATAAAACCACCTGTTTCCTCCATGATATTACTCTCCTATAACCATTAATGTATCTCCTTCCATCACTGCATCACCTTTTGCACAGTTAATTGATTGAATTACACCTTCTCTGTCAGCATGCAGCTGATTCTCCATCTTCATTGCTTCAAGTGTTATAATCTTTTGCCCCATACTTACCTTGTCGCCAACTTTGACATGCAACTCTAAAATAGTTCCCGGAAGCGGAGATTTCATCACCCCGCCTTCTTTCACAACTTCAGGTGCATTTGTTTTTGCTTTGGCTCCTTCTGCAGATGTCACTGCTTTTGCACTTACAATGGTTGGTGTTTTTTGTTGTACAATGGTTCTGTCAATCTCTACATCAAAGTTTGAACCGTTTACTATAACCTGTGCTTTATTATCCTCGATGTTTCCAATTTCAACATCGTATATGTTTCCGTTAATTGTAAATTTGAATTTTTTCATTTTTTTAGCGGTTTTTGGGATTATTTCTTAATCCGTATATTTTTGAACTCCAAGGAGAATATGGTCTTGAAATCTTTTTTATAGTGATGGTAGTATTTTCAAAATCATGTGTTTGTGTTACATACAGTGACAATGCCATGGCAATAGCAGCATTAATTTCTCCTGATAAAACAATTGCTTCACTACTATCCTGAATAGAATTTCCTTTTGCTGATGAATGTTTACGAACCTTAATAGTATATTTTTTCTGATTCAGGTTGCCCACAAACTTATATACAAAAAACAATAAAATCAGCGAGGAAAAAACAACCAGCATAGATATCAGTGTTAAGGCAGTACCTGCGGGGTCAAGTCTTCCAAACATCTCAGCTGTGGTTTCAGTCACTTCTGTAACATTGCTTGATCGAGGTGTGGATTTTTCAAGAAACACCCACTCTCCATCGCCATCGGTTTTTCTTCCATAGGTTGTATCTGTTTTCTGCATTGGATAGCGAACTTCATCCATCAGTGTTTTACCGTCACTATCATAAACTCCGATATATCCTTCTCCTTCTAAAATAAAACTCACATGAAATACACCACGACTGGGCTTATTATCAGCATACAATATAATGTAACTCCTTGGTTCCATGTTAGTCATAGATCCTGCATCAGGGATTCTGTATTTTGTGGGATTTTCAGGATCATTGGTAATGTACATTTTTGAAATACTCACAGGGTTGTATGCAGGATTAAACAATTCAATCCATCCGGTATGATTTCCGTAATCATCAACAATATTGTTTTCATTAAAAACAAGAAATTCATTGATTCGAATCAATCTATCACCCTGAGCTGAGGATGATAGCCCCAGCAATACCATCAACAGCCCCGACAATAACAATCTAATATACAAGTTTTTGTTCATTTTTTTGATTGTTTATAATGGTAAGTTGGAATGTTTTTTTGGAGGATTGAGTTCCTTTTTAGTTGCAAATGCCTGAAGGGCCTTAATTACTCTGAAACGTGTATTTCTTGGCTCAATCACATCATCAATATATCCATATTTTGCAGCCTGATATGGTGATGCAAACTTATCCATATATTCTTTTTCCTTTTTGGCAATATATTGAGTCCTTTCTTCAGGATCTTCAATTGATCTGATTTTTTTTCCTTCAAGAATCTCAATAGCTCCTTTGGCACCCATTACTGCAATTTCAGCTGTTGGCCATGCATAATTAATATCAGCTCTGAGTTGTTTTGAACCCATCACATCATGAGCTCCACCATATGATTTGCGAAGGGTAATTGTAATTTTGGGAACTGTTGCTTCTCCATATGCAAAAAGTAATTTGGCTCCGTTGAGAATAATACCACCATATTCCTGTGCTGTTCCTGGCAAAAATCCCGGAACATCAACAAATGTAACAATGGGAATGTTAAAAGCATCGCAAAATCTCACAAAGCGTGCTCCCTTTCTGGATGCTTCAATATCAAGAACCCCTGCCAGAAAATTTGGTTGATTGGCTACAATTCCCACAGGCATACCATTGAAACGGGCAAATCCAACCACAATATTTTGTGAATAAAATTTATGAATCTCTAAAAATTCATGATTATCAACAACTCCATGAATCACATCTTTCACATCATATGGTTTGTTTGGATTATCAGGGATGATATAGTTTAGAGAGTCCTCGAGTCTGTCAATAGGATCATCACAACTGACTACAGGTGGTTCTTCTAAATTGTTCTGAGGCAGATAACTTATTAGTTTTCTTATTAATAATATGCCCTCTTCTTCATTATCAGGAACCAAATGTGCAACACCTGATTTGCTTGCATGAACCATGGCTCCTCCAAGCTCCTGATCAGTAACAACTTCTCCTGTAACTGTTTTGACAACTTTAGGACCTGTAACAAACATATAACTGTTCTGTTTTGACATAACAATAAAATCTGTCAGTGCAGGAGAATATACTGCACCACCTGCACATGGGCCAAAGATTGCAGAAATCTGAGGAATTACACCTGAAGCCAGAATATTTCTCTGAAAAATATTGGCATAACCACCCAAACTCTTCACCCCTTCCTGAATACGAGCACCACCACTGTCATTGAATCCAATTACTGGAGCACCTACCTTCATTGCCTGATCCATAATTTTACAAATTTTATTGGCAAAACTTTCAGAAAGTGAACCTCCGAAAACAGTAAAATCCTGAGAAAAAACAAATACAATTCGCCCGTCAATAGTACCATAACCGGTAACAACCCCATCAGACAGGTAGTGTTGCTTTTCCAAACCAAAATCATAACATCTGTGCGAAACAAACATATCAAATTCCTCGAAGCTGCCTTCGTCAAGTAATAACTCTATCCTTTCACGGGCCGTAAGTTTTCCTTTGGCATGTTGTGCCTCAATTCTTTCGGGACCACCGCCCATTCTTGCCTGCTCACGCTTTTTGAGCAATTCAGCGATTTTATATTCAATTGGCATGGCTCTATTATTTTTTGTGTTCACAAATTTCCATCAATACTCCTCCTGTGGATTTTGGATGCAAAAATGCAATATCCAATCCTTCTGCTCCCTTTCTAGGCGTTTTGTCTATCAGTTGTACTTCATTTTGCTCAAGCTCAGAAAGACATTGTTCTATTTCTGTAGCTGCAAATGCAATATGATGAATACCTTCACCCTTCTTTTCAATAAATTTTCCTATAGGTCCCTCAGGATCAGTAGACTCAAGCAACTCAATTTTAGTTTGTCCAACCTGAAAAAATGCTGTCTTCACTTTCTGTTCTTTCACTTCCTCTATGCCATAACACTTCATTCCCAGCTTATCCTCATAAAATCTGATGCTTTCTTCCAAATTCCTTACAGCTATTCCTATGTGTTCAATGTGTGTAATATTCATATACTTTAAATTTTTCTGCAAAAATAAACGAAAAAATAAAGGGTTTTATAAATATTGTATTCCTTTTTTCAAAAATAGACCTAATTATTGATTTTTATTGTAAGGTATTGTTAACTAAGGACAAAGATTATCTCTCAGAAGACCATATAACTTCAGTTTCCCAGCCGGATTGCACCATGGCTCTTCCGGGAAGTTTCAAAACCTTCTCTGGTTGCTTCAGTAAACGAAATACACCTGTATCCCACTTTCCGTTACAGTTGGAATCATACACAACACTAATTGCGTAATCGCCGGGAATGATTCTTTCAAAACGATAAACTTCCTGTGGTTCTGAATAATTTTGCTTATATCTTTGATTGCTTCTTACACTATATAGCTCTATCAAATGACAGCCTTCAATTTTTTCTTCAAGTTCAAATACAACATGACCATAATAAGCAGAATCTGTAAAATGCACATAAAAGTCTAACGAATCATTGGAACCTCCAAAAACATCAATCACACAACTGTCAGGAAACTGAATATGATACTTTCCGTTTTCTCTGCTTTCAAAAACAACAAAAAATTTCATTGGATTCTCAGAATCAAACACAATTTGCCGTAATAAAGTATCATTGCCTTCAGTGACAAATATACTATCTTCCAAAATCTGACCAATAGGATTATTGCAAACTATGCTTACAGTATCACCAAAATGTATCCTTTCTTTGTCAAAAAGACCCTGTACTCCCAACACAGGTTTGAGATACACATCAGGACCAGTGCCTCCGCCTCCCCTGCCTGCATGTTTCAATGTGAGACTGATTGTATCTAGTACCATCCCATTGGCAGAAACTTCCATGGATGCATAATCAGCTTTCTGACCAACAAACCAAACACTGAGTGTGTCTTTTGTTTTATTAAGAACACTAAACACAGTGTCTGCCACTAAACTATCCACAGTGACAACAGAGGCTGAATCAACAGGCATACTAAACACAATATGCTGCAAACCCTTACGGTTGCGAACTGCTTTTGAAATTTTTAAAACAGTATCCCTTTCCTGAAAAATCATGACTGGATGCTCAAGCACCACAGAGTTTGTATATGTTGTATCATCAATCCGGGTATGTTTCGCCTGAACAGTTTCATTATAAAATCCGGACTTTTCTTCAAAACTATTGTAAATGTGATTGTTATCTGTCTCCAGCAGTGCATAAATCACATAGCTTCCCTGAGGCAAATGCTGAAATGAAAAAAATCCGCCAGGCAAAGTGGTTGTCTTCCATGCAAATTGTTTCTTCAATAAAGCTGAATCAGCTGCTTCAGGAAACAGATACACATTCACTTTTTCAAGTGGATCTCCCGACTCAGCATCTGTCAATCGCCCCTGAATACTCAGACTATCCATATAGGAAGCTGTTGTAAAAGTATATCTGAACTTATCCAGCATATTGCCCTCAGTAAAATCGGCAACAGCACTACTCAGCATAAGCGAATATGTAAGGCTGTCCTTCATTGTCCGGGGAAGCTTTACTATCAGTTTTTTACCCTTTATTTTGTATTGCACTTCCTCTTCAAGAAATGGCACAAAATAAATATTGGTTGCAGGATTTTTTAAAGTGATAAATTCATTAAATCTGATAATAATTTTAGTTTCCTGAAATCTGACTGTTTTATCCTGAGGGCTTACCCACATCACTTCGGGTGGATCAACATCCTTGGGTCCTCCGGATGGAGCCACTTCTTTGGCACATGACAAAAAAAACAAAAAGATGACAATGAAAGATGAAATCAGAAATAAGAATTTCTGCATATGAATGAAGCAAAGAAAATTGTTTTTTCTACCCATTGCTTTTTTGTAGTTTGTTCAGAATTTCACGACTCTCTTCTTCCATGCCAGGTTTGCCTAAAAGCGCAAACATATTTTTTTTGTATGTTTCAACTCCGGGCTGGTCAAATGGATTGACACCAAGTAAATAACCTCCGATGGCACATGAAAATTTAAAGAAATAGAGTAGTTCGCCAAGAGCCTTTGTCCCCAAATCATCAATAGAAATACCAATGACAGGAACCCCACCCTCAACATGTGCAAGCATAGTGGCTTCTTCAGCCATGCCATTAATATATGAGACAGATTTTCCAGCAAGATAATCAAGGCCGTCTTCATTGTTTTCAGAACCTGGAAACATCATGAGTCCTGGTTTATTTTTTACCAACACAAATGTTTCAAAAATTGCCCTCATTCCATCCTGAATATATTGCCCCATGGAATGCAAGTCAGTGGAAAAAATAACCGAAGCCGGAAAAATTCCTCTGTGCTGTTTTCCATCACTTTCGCCAAACAACTGCTTCCACCATTCGGCCAGATACTGTAATTCGGGCTGAAAGGAAGCCAAAATTTCAATGGGTTTCCCTGTATTATAAAAATGATAACGCAGCGCTGCATAATGAAGTGCCGGATTATTTTCCATCTTTGTTTCAGCAACACAAATATTTTGCATCTCAAGTGCACCATTGAGCATGGTTTTCATGTCAATTCCCACCAAAAAAAGAGGAACAATGCCTACTGGCGAAAAAACAGAATAACGACCACCCACAGAATCCTCAATAATAAATGAAGGCCATTTGGCTTTATTTGTCAATGAGCGGAGAGCTCCACTTTCAGCATCTGTGATGGCAACAATTCTGTCAGCTGTCTGTTGCTTTCCAAATTGTTTTTCCAGTTCATTTCTTAAAATTCTGAATGCCATAGCAGGTTCAAGTGTAGTCCCTGATTTGGAAATCACAATAAGCCCGAACGATGTATTTTTCAGAAACACACACAAATCATCCAGATAGGCAGCACTCATTTGATGCCCTGCAAAAACAAGCTGAGGTTGATGCTGGCGAGAAAAAGGTGGCTTCAGTGCTTCATACAAAGCCTTTGCCCCAAGATAAGAACCACCAATTCCTATGACAACAATGTGTGTAACAGCAAGCTTTGTCCATTTCTGCTTAATCTCATCAAGTTTTTTCCACATTTGCTCATCATCAAGCATGCGTTCAGGCAAATCCATCCATCCGTGAAAATCATTGCCTGTTCCTGTATGTTCAACAAGACTTTTGTGGTGATGCTCCAGATGTGGTGCTAGCTTCTGAATGTCTTCCCTGTTTGCAAATTCCTCGGTATATTGATCCAGTATTTTCAAAGCCATAATGAATGAAATTTTTTGCGAATTTACAAATTATTCGGGATGCGAAATGCAAGAAAACCAACAACTGAAAAAGTGTAATTGCTCACCACTAAAAAAATAACGTAATGTTTTAGCCACTCTCAAGCCATCGGCTTGGAAAAACAATACTGAGCAGTTACGAAAAAGTTAAAAAGCTGCCTTGTTACTCTGATATTTCTTAAAGTTTTTTATTAAAACTCCACTGTTGGAGCTTTTTCGGCACCTTCTTCTGACTTGAAATATGGAATTTTATCAAACCCAAAAATCATGGCAAGGAAGGTGGCAGGAAACTTTCGTATTGTTGTATTATAGTCTTTTGCCACCTCATTGAACCTCATTCGTTCAACTGCAATGCGATTTTCAGTTCCTTCGAGCTGCGACTGCAGTTCAAGAAAATTTTGGTTTGCTTTCAGTTCGGGATACGCTTCCACAACAACCATGAGTCGGCTAAGCATTGAACTAAGCTCTCCCTGAGCCTCCTGAAATTGTTGCATTGACTGTTCATTGAGATCATCAATAGTGATGTTTGTTTTCATGGCTTCGGCACGTGCCTGAATAACAGCTTCGAAAGTTTCTTTTTCGTGAGCGGCATAGCCTTTCACCACATTAACAAGATTTGGAATCAGGTCATATCTGCGCTGATATTGATTTTCCACCTGTCCCCAGGCTTCTTCAACGGTTTCCTGCTGTGTAACCATTTTGTTATACACGCCCATTGCCCACATAACAAGAGAAAGCAGAATGACGCCAACACCGGCACAACCAAGAAGTTTCATAGGATTTTTCATACAAGTATCTGATTTGATTTGATGCAAAAATACATGAAAATTTATTTGGATACACTTTTTTGAAAAAAAATATCAACGTCAGCAATAAAGATTCAGGCTTTCGACCTAAATCAGCCTGTAGCGGTTGAAATCTTGTGCGGAGGTGGCATCTGCGATAAACGGATCGGCATTGAGCATGCGTGCAAGGGTGGGGTCGTAGAGACGGCCGTTCATATTTATGAGTCCATACTGCGGCATGTGTTCATGGGTAGTGTATCCGCGGTTGGTGATCGAAAGGGTTGTGTTGTTGGTATAGTCAGCCCAGTTGGTGAAGTTTGGTGTTGATACAGAAATTGAGAATGAATTCTGATTCATGGTGTAAAAATAGTGATAAATTTTAACACATTAGAAAAAAAAATATCAGGCTGAAAGCCTGAATTTACTTCAGCCTGAGGCAGCGCCTCAGGAACAAAGTACAACACAAAAAAGGCGCTCTGAAGGAGCAGCTTAAAGAAAATAGCAGCACCAGTCCGCTTGCGGAGGTTGCTGGGAGTCTCGTTTGACCACCCCGCCCGCCCAAATTTTTGCCCTTTGCAGCCAGTGCCTCGCAAGCGGGCACCCCTCCAACGGATAATGGTGCTAACATAGCAAATTTATTTATATTTAATATATCTTCCATACTTTAG
>CAZGIW010000111.1:0-11101 GCA_964526285.1 uncultured Bacteroidales bacterium
TATACATTTTTTTTCTGTTTGCCTTACTAACAGCAACGGCAATTGCACAGCCCGGGACAAATGACCCGACTTTTAATACATGGGACAATAGTCATTTTGCCTCTGGTGGTTTTAATAACGTTGTTTATGCACTAGCCATTCAATCCGATGGTAAAACTATTGCTGGAGGAGATTTTTCATCCTTTGAAGGCACAAGCAGAAACCGTATTGTCCGGTTAAATTCAGATGGTAGCCTGGATACAACCTTTAACATAGGCACGGGTTTTAATGGTAGTGTTTTTGCCATTGCTATTCAATCAGACAATAAAATACTTGTGGGAGGAAGTTTTACTTCTTATAACGGAATCACACATAATCGCATGGTGCGATTAAATACTGATGGAAGTCTTGATAGCACTTTTTTTATTGGAACTGGTTTTGGTAATGAGGTTAGAGCAATTGCTATTCAATCTGATGGAAAGATTGTTGCAGGAGGTATTTTTCATAGTTTTAACAACATTTCTTACACACGTATTGTTCGTTTAAATTCAGATGGTAGTGTTGATAACAATTTTATTATTGGAACTGGCTTTAATTATGACCTATATTCTATAGCTATACAATCAGATGGTAAGATTATTGTAGGTGGGAATTTTACAGGATATAACGGAACTGGTTGCAACAGGATAGTGCGACTAGAAGCAAATGGAGATAGAGATAGTTCTTTCGTGATTGGAAGTGGATTAAATGCAGTTTGTTATTCTCTTGCTATTCAACCAGACGGGAAAATTTTAGCGGGGGGATTGTTTAATTATTATAATGGAGTTTCTCCAGGGATAGTTCGCATTAATAACGATGGGACTAAAGACAATAGCTTCGCGAATAGTGTTCCATCCGTTTATTCAATTGCTATACAATCAGATGGTAAGATTATTGTAGGTGGGGATTTTCAATCAGGAGGCTCTTTACCTAATCGAATAGGGCGTTTAAACGCAAATGGCACCTTAGATCCTACTTTTATCACAGGATATGGTTTAAATAATATTCCTTATGCACTTGTCATTCAAACAGATGGAAAGATAATTGTTGGTGGAAATTTTAATACTTATAACAATTTTTATTCCTCCAGAATATGCAGGTTGGAAACGAATGGAAGTAGAGATAATACCTTTATGGTTCAGGGAGGTTTCAGCCATGAAGTAAATACAATAGCTATACAATCCGACGGAAGAATTATTGTAGGTGGTTTGTTTCATAACTATAATAACGAAGCGCATGGAAAAATAATTCGCTTAAATCCAGATGGTAGCGCAGATAGCAGTTTTAATGTTGGTATAGGATTTAGTAGTCGTGTTTCGGCTCTCGCAATTCAATCAGACGGGAAAATTATAGTGGGAGGTTCGTTTACTCATTTTAATGGTGCAGTACAAAAGTATCTTGTCCGTTTAAATACAGATGGCAGCATAGATCCCAGCTTTAATATTGGAACAGGATTTAGTCATTTGGTTTATTCACTTGCAATTCAATCAGACGGAAAGATTATTGTGGGTGGAATGTTTACATCATATAATGGTAGCCCCTATAACCGTATAGTTCGCTTAAACCCAGATGGGAGTATTGATAATAGCTTTGATATTGGAACGGGTTTTAATCTAAGCCCTAGATCTATAGTAATTCAATCTGATGGAAAAATTATTGCAGGTGGTCTTTTTGATTTGTATAATGGAACTTTTTGTGGGAGAATAGTACGCATAAACCCAGATGGAGCCATAGATAGTAGTTTTACTTACAATAGTATTAAAGATATTTATGCCATAAAAATTCAGTCAGACGAAAAGATAATTGTGGGAGGAGGACAATCAAACAATGGTCTAATAGTTCGTTTAAATCCAGACAGCAGTATTGACACAACTTTTAATTTTGGGACAGGTGTCAATTTCATGATTAAGTCAATTGCTGTTCAATCGGATGAAAAAATTATTTTGGGAGGAAGTTTTACATCATATAATGGATTCCTGACTAACCGTTTAGTTCGTTTAAACCCGGATGGTACTGTGGATAGCAGTTTTACTATCGGAACCGGCTTTAATGCACCTGTTAATTCACTTGGTATTCAATCAGACGGAAAAATTATTGTAGGTGGAGAATTTACTTCATTTAACGGGATTACTAGAAGAAGTATAGCCAGATTGCTGGTTGATGATTGTATTCATTCATATACATATGACACTATCATATCTTGCGACCCTTACACATGGATTGACGGAAATACATACACTTCAAGTAATAATACAGCCTTTTATACATACTCTGGAGGTGCATCAAATGGTTGCGACAGTATTGTTTTTCTTAAACTTACCATAGTTAATATCAACAACACAGTTACAGACCTGTCGCCCACTTTCATCTCAAATGAGAATAATGCCATGTATCAATGGCTTGACTGTAACAATAATCACAGTATTATTCCAGGAGCAAATAATCAAAGTTTTATTGCAGTTGCAAATGGTAGTTATGCTGTTGAGATTTATAAATATGGATGTATAGATACATCTGCATGTTTCATCTGTAATGCATTTCAGACACCTGCTACTATTCCTTTTGTTGAGGATTTTGAAGTTTGGCCCAGCGATTGGTCTGTTGTTAACGGTACTCAGCATAATAAATGGTCAGTTGGAACTGCAACAGCATTCAATAGCTATCAGTCAGCATATATCTCAGATACTAATGGGCTTGCAAATACATATTCAAATAACATATTGTCAGTTGTTCATATGTACAGAGATGTTGATTTTGGGGTTTCTTCAATTCCCTATTATTTGCAATTTAACTGGAAGTCATTGGGAGAACCCATTGAAAACGATTACCTTAAAGTATATCTTGTGCCTCTCACTGTTTATCCGGTTCAAGGGGCAGAGCTTAGTTCAGGTCAGATAGGAACCGCATATTACAATAATGGTTTATGGCAAACAGAATTGATTGAACTTGATCATGCAATTTATGCAGGGCAAACATGGAGACTTGTGTTTTCATGGAAAAACAATTCAGGCGGAGGAAATCAACCACCTGCTGCAATTGATAACATATCAATTTCCAGCTGTCCCAGACCAACTTCTCTTTATGTGAGCAATGTCAATACTTCTTCTGTGACACTTCATTGGACACCAGGAGGCACAGAAAATAACTGGGATGTAGTTGTTTTGAATTTGCTTACAAATGACACAATTATTTCCACTACTGTGACGGGTAATAATTACTTGAATGTTGTCGGCCTTGATACTGCAACTGCCTATAAATATTTAGTACAGGCTGAATGTATGCCCGGCAATAACAGTGTTTGGGAGGGGCCCTATATATTTATTACTTCACAAGGAACAACAAGTTTGCCATTTATCGACACCTTTGACAGTAAAAACAGCGGATGGTCTTTTGTTGACGGAACACAATCAAACAAATGGCATATTGGAAATGCCACATCCTGTTCAGGGACAAATTCAGTTTATGTTACCAATAATTCAGGTGTTTCCAATGAGTATGATATTCTGTCTTCATCTAAATCTCATTTTTTTAGAGACTTTGAATTTCCAATAACATCAAATGATTTTCAGCTGCAGTTTATGTGGAAAGGATTGGGAGAAATCAATGATTATCTGTCAGTGTATCTGGTTCCGCTTTCAACTGCACCAATTGAAGGAATATCACTTAATGAAGGAATGGTTGGGTTTGTTTATTACAATCAGCCCAACTGGACAAATGAAAGCATTATTTTGCCTTCTTCTGTTTACTCGGGTGGAAAATGGAGGCTTGTTTTTTCATGGGTAAATAACTCATCCAATGGAACACAACCACCAACTGCTATTGATGATATTAGTTTAGCTGAATATGTCACTGTTGGAAACCATGAATTTGCATCGCATGATAAAAGTATAATACTCTACCCCAATCCCAATGACGGCCAGTTCATTATTGAGCTGGTTGAAGAATCAAACATAACGGTAATAAACTCACTGGGTGCAACAGTGCACAGAGCTTCTTATGCAGCCGGCTCACATGGTCTGGATTTAAGCTATCTGGCCGGTGGAGTGTATTTGATAAAATCTGAAAGCAGGGATAATGTGAATGTTTTGAGATTTGTGGTGAATGGGAGGTAAGGAATAGGAACCAAATCATCACCAAAAGCGGCAATGCAAATTTGATTTTTTATTGTTTTGCATGGTGAAAATAATTATTAATACAACTGTCAATTATATATGTGCATTTATATTGCCACAGAAGCACTAAAACACCAAAATCCACAGAAATGACCTTTGGTGTAATTCAGTGTTTCTGTGTTTTTGTGACAGAAAAATCCGAAAACTTAGCCACCGAACCACAAAAGCTCCAAAATCCACAGAAGAGTTTTTTTGTGAAATTCAGTGTTTCTGTGTTTTTGTGGCAGAAAAATCCCAAAACTTAGCCACCGAACCACTAAAGCTCCAAAATCCACAGAAATGACCTTTGGTGTAATTCAGTGTTTCTGTGTTTTTGTGGCAGAAAAGTTCGCAAAATTTACCACTGAACCACTAAAGCTCCAAAATCCACAGAATTGTTTTTTGGTGAAATAGAAATCCCAAACAAAAAGACCTGTCACAAAACCCGAACATCTATGCTGTATACGTATGCACACTGTTGCCCGCAACTGCCAGATAATTTACTCCAAACCAGCATATCAATACCACAATCATGGCTATCACCAGCAACCACAGTGGGATTTTTTCACTTTGCTTATGTTTGTGCCTGAAATGGATATAGAGCAAATAAATCATCCATGTTATCAATGCCCATGTTTCTTTGGGATCCCAAGTCCAGTAATGTCCCCATGCCTCCTTGGCCCACAATCCGCCAAACAATAACCCAAAAGTGAGAAACGCAAATCCGATATACACCAGATTGTCAGCATAAACCAGCCTTTTTTTTATGGTGTTGCCTCTCCACAGTGCCAAAATACCATCAGCTGCTATTAATGTTGCACCGGATAAAATGGCATAGGCCAAAATGTAAACAATAACATGCGGAACAAACCATGGACTCTGCAATGCAGGCATCAGCGTCTGGTCAAAAGTGTCGGGCTTGAAATAATTCAGCAGCAAAAACACCATTGCCATAAAAAGAGAATAGGCCAGTATCCACTTAAATCTCCACCTGTAGTAAAGAACAACACCAATCAACGATAAAAATACTCCATACCACAAACGGGTCTCAGCCAAAGTCCTGAATGGCGGCCTTCCCAAATCAATCCAAAGCTTTGCAGTAAAAACAATCAGCAGCAACACCCCGCCGTTAATGAGAATATCAGCCACAATGCCTTTGCGTCCCTTCAAACCATACAACATCATTATCCCAAAAATCCACATGGGGAAAATTATGTAAATGTAAATCGAATAAACCTGCCAACTCATAGCAAACTCCAATATTTTCTATTTTCTATCTTCTATTTTCTATCTTCTATTTTCAATATTTTCCCGAATAACTAACTCTCAAAGCTACAACCTCCTCCCAACCCAAACCAAATAAACACTTCCCAGCAACACCATAAAAATTCCAATATACACAACCGGCAACCATGGATCACGGATCACCTCAAAAATACTCATTTGTGACCATCTGCCCAGCTCACTGTCATAGCTAAACTGATAAATCTTCCATTGCCCTTCCTTCAGCGTATTATTGACACTAATTTCTGCATTTTCAGTCACAATTTTTCCGTCTCTTTCAATATCAACCACCGAAACATATCGTTTGGTTTTTGGTGATGCCATGCCAAGCACATGATGTTGGTCAAGTATAATGTAGCGTGGCTGAAACATAAAGTTGCCACAGGATATCCAGTCCTCTGTTGTGATATTTCCTTTGCTTATTCTCACCAAAGCGGCATGTGTACTTCCAAATTGCTCTGTATATACATATCCTTCGCCCATGGGGATAGCATAAGAAATGAATGAAACAATCTCAAAATCAAATCCCAGAATATTTCCTGTTTTGCCTTCTTCAATAAACGGAAGTTTGCTGCCTTTTTCAATGATTGGATAGCCGTCTTTTGCATCAAAAATTAGCAACTCAGGCGGATATTCCTCAATTGAAAAAGATTTCAAATGAATTCCGAAAGGCATTTTTGCCTGATGAGTTTGATTTGGAAAAGCGATGTCGCTGTATTGTCCCTGAATGACCGGCATTTTCAATCTGAGCAAATCGCTGCTTCCCAAAGATGCCGCAGCGAGTATGATAAATAATCCCCCATGATTAAGGAAAAATGCAAAGTTTTTCAGACTTAACTTTTGTCTCATCCTGCGAATAATTGTGTAACCCAAAACAGTGAGCATAAACACAGCAATAATAATATATGGTTTGCTGGTGTGTATGTGATTCAACCCAATTTTGCCGCCAAATCCTTTGGGTTCGCCCTGAGGAATAAATCCCATGAGCAATATGAGAAATGTAAAAACAGTCATCACAGCCATGGCAGCAGGTACTGACGAGAGCCAGTTCATTACTGGTCCTTTCACGAAAATTTGAGTCAATAGGAGATATGAAACAAAAGCAAGCAGCAAAAACAGATTCACCGGATAGGAGGGAAGCTGTGTAATTGTTCCGCCCGAGAAATATTCAAGGATAAAACCAACAAGCATCAGTCCCACAGCGATGAAAAAACTTTCTATGTAACTCCATGGAAACTGCCAAACAGATCTTTTGGTTTTCTTTTCTGACATGTTGATTATTAAATATGAAAACAAATATTTGAATGCAAAAATAACAATATTTCAAACATAAGCTGTATTTAGTTTTATTTGTAACTGCTAACCACACCAAAAAACATTTTTCTTTTTTTTGCCAATTTATCATTTATCATGTTTTATGCCGATTAATCCAAATGGGAAGTGATGTGACTAATATGTTGCGTTAAGCAATAAAAATTCTTAAACTTTATCTCCCTTTTATTTTTTGTCATAGTTCGACGGGTGCTACATTGAGCCTGCCGAAATGCTCACTACAGGCAAAATTTGTTTAAAAAGAACACTAAATTTGAAGAAAAATATTGACAAATTTTCTACCAAAAAACACCAGGAGTCATTGGCTTCAACGGGCTGAAGTCCGTTGCTATTGAATTTTTTATGTTATGTTTTTTCTTACATAAAGAGTTTAGTTTAGCTAAGGGCTAAAGCCCTTCGCAGAGCAATTTTTAAAAAAACATACACACCATTTTGTATTGCTAAAAATTTTTCAAATACAAATCAAGCGATAAATTGCGTTTTTCAATATAAATCCCGAATCATTCTGTATCCATGTTCCCCATCTCTGTAGTAGTTTGGAATTTCTTTAACAATACTGAATCCGTGTTTAATGTAGAAATTTATTGCTGATTTGTTTTGTTGATTGACTTCAAGAGAAAGAAAACGCAGATTGTTTTTCATGGCTACAAGGAAAGCTTTTTTTATTAATTCATTTCCAATGTTAGATCTCCTGTATGAAGGGTCAACAGCGATAGAATAAATCCTCAGTTTTCGACTTTTTTTTCGCTTCATAAGGATGATATAGCCTGAGATTAATTGATTTGTTTCAGACACAAGAAAAAACACATTATTATTTCTGAGTAGTGAAATAAATTGTCTTTTGGAAAAAGCATCAGAGTTGAAGCTTTGGATTTCAATTTCCAGGATTCTGTTAATATCTGACAGTGATGCTGGCCTAATATCAATCATATTATTAGTGATGTTTTTGTTCGAGAGCTCTTACAAATGCATTGAGTATTCTGTAATAAAGTTCATCACCAAGAATAGCATCTTCAATTCCAAAATCTATACTGGGATTATCATTGATTTCAATGACAATACCCTCATTATTAATCATTTTTAAATCAACACCGTAAAGTCCTTTCCCCACCAGAGATGCTGCCCTGACTGCATTTTTAATAATAGTTTTTGGCACCTGATAAAGTGGAATAGTTTCAGACATTCCGCTTTTTGTTTTTCCAGATTTTTTGTGATAATAAATCTGCCAATGACCGCTGACCATGTAGTATTTACATGCAAAAAGAGGTTCTCCGTTAAGAATTCCAATTCTCCAGTCATAATCTGTGGGCAAAAATTCCTGTGCCAGAATTATTGAAGACTTGTTGAAAAACTCTTCCAAATTTTTCAAATAAGTTTGCTCATCCTGAATCTTTGCAAGTCCATGAGAAAATGAACCATCAGGAATTTTCAAAATAAACGGGTTTCCTATTGTGGCAGTTATTTGACTGAAATCAGCAGGCTGGTTTCTAAAAAGCAGCATTGATTTCGGGCAGGGGATTTCCTCTTTTTGTAGTAATTCGTTGATATATACCTTGTTGGTGCATCGGATGATTGACATGGGGTCATCAATAACAACCATATCAGCCAGTTTTGCTTGTTGGCACACTTGATATGTAATATGATTGAGAGAAGTTGTCTGTCGCATAAACAAAGCATCAAACTCCATCAAACGGTTGATATCAGCTTCGGTAATCAGTTCAGCATGAATATTCATCCTTTTTGCAAGATCTATAAATTTTGAAAGTGCCTTTTTGTTACTGGGAGGAAAGCTTTCATCAGGATTGTGAAATATGGCCAAATCGTAGCGTGGCATTTTTTTAGATCTGGGATTTCTCCATACTTTTTGACTAAATCTGTCGAGTGCATCTGCAAATTGTGTCTGTTGATCATCATCCAGTTTGTCAAGACTCAGAGGGCTGATTGATTCAATCTGATTTTTTTTCTTGTTATTTAATGCAACCCTGAGTATGGGATATGGATATTGTTCAAAAATAAACCGGGCAATTTTTTCCAGATATTTCTCGCTGCAAGTGCCGAAATAAATATCAAGATACCAAATGTCATCTCTGATGTTTTTCTTTTCAATCCACTGATGGCAAATTTTATGCATATTCGCATCCATACGGATTCCAGCTCCTGATTCCAGCTTGTTGAGAACTTCTGCTGATGGAATAACCTTGTGTCCACGGGCCTGAGCCAGAAGTGAACAGTAGTAACCATCTGAATTGTAATGTATTTCGGTACAAAGATTAATGACTAGTGTGGGATTAAGCCCGGGACTACAGTTTTGCAGATAATCAGAAGATGTGAGAATACTGTCTGTATTATAATAGGGTTTCCAATGTGAAAGATGATCAAGAAGTATGAGTACTGTTTTCATGGGTGTATTGCAACTGTATTAACAACCCGATTGGATTTTTACTTCCTCTTTTTTGTCAACTTTAAATTCAGTTGGCGCTTCATGTTGTTTGATGAAATCGGGATAATTATACTGCTGTTTTTCATCACTGTAAAAACCCAATGATGGATTGAATTTGTCAATCACATTGGCTTTGATAAGTGTGTAGTTTCCATTAACAGGCCTGCAGTCATAACCACACTGTTTCAGCAGATAAGCAGCTGAATGTGCCATCGACTCGGTGCTGCAATATATAACATTGGTTTTTTTTCTCATTGTTTTTCGACTTTTTCTGTCAAACAACTTTTCGACTGGGATGTTGACTGCGCCTTCCAGATGACTTTTTTTGTAATCTTCTTCACTACGTATATCAACAAACTGAACAGATGCATCATCTTGTTGCAGCATTGAATGCAGCTCCTTAAAGGTGACCTCATTGCCGGTTATTTCAGGACTGAGGCTATCTTCAACAGCAACCTTGTAATCGCCGGGTATGAATTTTCTTATCAGCATGAATAATATAATCACAAATGTGAATACAAATGTGCTGATTCTTAGTGGATTGGCTTTTATTTCAAACATGATTTCATGCAATTAAATTCAACATTAAACTAACAACCTCCAGCTGTTTTTACCACCTTAGGCTCTTCAGAGGGAGTTGAAGATGCTGGTTTGTCAGGCATCAACTGTAAAATTTCTCCTCCTTTGAAAAACTGTGCAGCTTTCATCTTAAATCTATAATCATCTTTTACATCATATTGAAATTCATCATCAGCAGGTGGTCTTGCATAGAAGATATCCCTTATAAAATGATTAATTCCTCCCCGAAGTACATACATATTATCATACCCTTTGCGGCGGGCATAAATCCATGCCTTGTCTGCAATACTGCCTCCGTTTGACACCAGAACTTTTCGCTCTGGAGCATTGAAAATTTCTTTGTATTGTCTTTCTCCCATCATTTCAAATGGAATGTTTACTGAACCCGGAAAATTCATTTGTTCAAATTCTTCAGGTGTTCTCACATCAATTATTGTGAAATCTTTTAGTTGATGCATAATGCTGTATGCAAACTCATCAGATTCCATAAATCTGTCATCAGCAATCAATTCAGACAATATGGTTTTTTCTGTGGGCTGAAAAAATGATTGTGCACTTTTTTCAGGGATCCTCATAATGATAATCCCAAGCAGGATTATAAAGAAAATCTCCATTTTATAGCTTGCAAAGGCAATATTTGTTGGTTTGATTCCCTGCTTTCCCTTGTCTTCATAATAATGTCCGATGGCAAATGCAACAACTGCCATCACGATCATCATCATCACAAACCATCCTCTTCCAATTCCTATTGTATTGTGAATCATCTCTCTGTCAAAATAATAACCACTGAAAAGTTGATTGAATGTGGTGTTGAACTGACCGAATATAAAAATTCCAATAAAAATTCCTATAATAAAAAACCATGCGTCAATTTTTCCAATAACAGCAGCAGTGATGGATGTGCCCGGACAAAAACCTCCAAGTATAAATCCAAATCCCATAATAAATCCGCCACCAAGTGCACTCCACAAAAAGTTTGAATTGATATTTACAACCGACATATCAATCATGCCGAAATACTGCATGAAAATCAATCCAATCATGGCTGTGAGTCCGGCTGTGAAAAATACTTTCAAAACAACAAAATCGTACAGGTAAAAAATTCCTACCAACTTTCTTGATGATGAAAATCCGGCAGATTCAAGTATAAATCCAAAGGAAATGCCAATGAGAAACATAATGACAAGTCCCCAGCCCGGTGTGATTATTTCAAATGGTATTAGTGGTCCCATATTTTAATGTTTAATGCTTAATGCTTAATGTTTAATGTTTAATGTTTAATGTTTAATGTTTAATG
>CAZGIW010000112.1:0-10664 GCA_964526285.1 uncultured Bacteroidales bacterium
AAGCAAAAAAATATAGGCTCCCTAATGACCCGGGCAGTTTTGAACTTATTGAACTGAGAGACGATTACTCCAGAGTCTTTGTTACTTCAAACGGGTCTTTTGCCAAGATGCAATCATTCAATGCTCTGCATTTCAACAAAAACGGATATCTGGTTTCATTTGACAATATGATGAAGGCAGATTCTAAAGGAAGTTCTGTGTATGAAATGACAGCAACAGATTTACCGGTGTCTATTGATGTGCAAACCGGCAAAATCAATATGCAACTCACAAAAACAGGGCACACTATTTATTTTGGCAACAATTCAACAATGGGATTTGCCGATGCAGGAGGGAATATTATCAGTACTCTTCACCATCAAAGCACATACTCCCGCAATATAAAATCCAACATCATCAACTTTGCAGACTATTGGCCACAAACTTCGAAAAACCACACATTTGACATTGATAAGGTGAAGATTGATTACATGATAAACTCACCTTACAATCAGACTGTTGCAAACGGATTTGTTTATTTCACAGAAGAAATTATTCTTCCACAAGGATGGAATATTGTAACCGGCAATGGAACACAAACTCAAACAGGATGGAAAGGTAATCTGCAAATTTTAGATGAAAACGGATTAATACAGGGATTTGTTGAAGAGGCAATATTTTATGACAGCTCAACCAATAAAACAAAAAACACAAATTCATCAATCACAGGCACTTATATCTTTGAAATAAACGGAAATACCGTATCTCTCACCACAGTTGTTGAAGCAAACTGGCTCAATGACCCCGAAAGAGTATATCCGGTGACCATAGATCCTTCAATTTCAAATCTTTATACTGCCGGACAAATTCCTACTCAGGGCTCAGCATTCGCATTGCCCGCTACCTGTCCCGGTTTGCTCACTGTTACCATACCCGCTGGTGCTGTCATAACCAGTACAGACGGAGAATATATGATGAGAGCAATAAATGGAGCATACAGAACAGAACAACGCTCCAGATTACTCTGCACGAATGCTGGCGGAACCGTTGAGGGAACCATTGCAGTTGGTGCAGGAAACAGTATGGGAACATTTTACTATAACCGCAACGGACTCACTATTGCCAATGGCGTTGCTGGAGGTGGAAACATCAATTTTCAGCTTCAGGCAGGAAGAACATGGGGTGGATTGCCCGGATGCGGAGTTACATATAATTTTGTTGAAAACAACTCATGGAAGATGACTGTTCATTTTAACTGGGCAGATCCGTGTCCCAATCCTGTTGGATTGAATGTCATCAATATTACCAATAACTCTGCACGTTTGCTATGGACTGAAACAGGTTCAGCCACACAGTGGAGAGTGCAGTGGGGACCAAAGGGATTTAATCCTGCATCAGGTGGCAGTAGTGCCAACTCAAATAACCCATGGTATGACATTGCCGGATTGACACAATGCACTGAATATGACTTCTATGTGAGGGCAATATGCGGTGTTGGCGACACCAGTTTCATCAGATCAGGACCTTTCACATTCAAAACAACTGGGGCATGCACATACATTCATTCAACACAATATATTCAGGGAACATACCTTAGTTCTTGTATGGAAAATATTGATTGTGGAACAACTCATAGCTATTATGATGATGGAGGGCCTGCTGGAAATTATAGCCCTGGATTGGGAGGGGCATCAACCTACGGCCCATACAGAACATTTTGCCCAAACACATCGGGAATGTGTGTTAGAGCCACCATGAACCAGATGCAGATTGAAAATAGTGCTGGAGGATGTTGGGATTGGCTTATTATACAAAATGGACCTACTCAAACAAGCCCCTACTTATGGAGAGGCTGCAGAACACATTTAAGCCCAAGAACACAGACTGGAAACTGGAATGGAGGAATCTGGACATCTACTAGTCCAAGTGGTTGTTTGTCCTTTGCATTTCATTCAGATGGATCAGGACAGCAAGCCGGATGGGACATCACACTTGAGTGTGTTCCATGTGCAGAACATGATTTGCAACTAAGCAGTGAATGCGGCGGAGCCATTCCCACCTGCGGAGACACCAGTTTTGTTGGCAGCAGCACAGGCCCCGGAATAGAATCCACATGCTCTAGCTGTCTCATCAGTGAAAACTTTACCACATGGTATTATTTTGAAATCACAGATCCCGGGTTACTTTCATTAACCCTACAGCCAATCAATCCGGCAGATGATTATGATTTTGTAATTTTTCAGGCATCAGACTGTAATAATCTCGGCCAACCAGTTAGATGTTCATATGCCATGAACACCGGGAACACTGGATTAATAGCAACCCACCCCACACTTGGCTATGCAATAACTGATCACATTGAAGATGTGCAGGGCGATGCCTGGCTGGCTCCTTTACCTGTTGTGGCGGGACAGATGTATGTACTTATGGTAAACGGATGGACAGATTCAGATGCAGGTTATAATCTTAATTTTAATTTAGCAGGAGGAGGAAGTTTTGAGGATTGTGATTCCTTGCCAACTTTACCTGTTGAACTTGTACATTTTGACGGACAATGCCATGACGGAAACACCACTCTCAATTGGGCAACAGCCAGTGAAAACAACAATGATTATTTCTCTGTATTAAAATCCTATAACGGATTTATGTTTAAAACAATTGGTTGGGTAATGGGTCAGGGTAATAGCAATGAACTGACAACTTACAGTTATACTGACAATGAAAAAGAAAACAAAAAAGTATATTATCAACTCAAACAAACTGACTTTAATGGTGAATTTTCTTATTCAAAAATGATTTCTATTGAATGTGGTCAAATTACAGAATTTAACATGACAGTTGCTGACAATACAGACAACGGATATATTGAGGCTCTGTTCGTTGCAATACCTCACGTTCAATACAACATCACTCTTATTGATGCAACAGGAAGAACCGTTTACAATGAAACTATAAGCGGAGATGATTTTATTAAACATAAGATTTCAATTGAAACTCTTGCTCAGGGAATATATGTGCTGAATGTACAATCACAGGCAAACAGTCATACCCAAAAAGTGATGATAAAATAAGAAAAATGTTTCTACAAAAAAGGCTGCTCATTGGCAGCCTTTTTTGTAATAATTAATCAAAGATAACATTAGTCACATACCACAGCATGTGCAATCAAATAAACAGGTGTACTACCTGATAACTGAATTGTATAGCTATCGCTTGTTGCAGCATTGAGATTATTCTGGTTGCCATACTGTCCGGGTGCTGTTGTGACAGGATGTGATGTTGAAGCATACAAATGTGTTTCGCTCATTGTAAAACCTGAAAACATATCGAAGCTCACATTGAGTGTACCACCAAAGTAGTCATAGTTTAATGTGCCCACATGAGTTCCGTTGTTAATGTTGTTTTGTCCGGCTCCTGCATATATTGGTGCAGAAAATGAACCTTCGGTGTCAATTGTAATAATCCATCCCCAGTTGCTTCCGATTCCGGACTGGATAAATGTTGTTGCCCCTAAAGCATAGGCTGTTTCACATCCGCCACCAGTTGGAACATCTTCACAAATAAATGTAAATCCAAAATACATAGCCCAGTTACCTCTGTTAGTGATACGATCTCCCTCTCCCCAAGCTGTTTCTGTTTGAAATACCCCGGGGGAAGTTTCTTTGTAAACAGCCGCATGAGCAGCAACATAATAGGATTGTGAACAGATTGCATCATAACCACCAAAATCTGATAAAGGAACAATTACTCTGTAATAAGTTACTCCTCCAAGATTATCTGCCTTATAGGGAAACAGTCCAATCTGAGGATTTCCTTTTCCAGCCTGTGGCATTGAGATGAGAGATGTTCCAACCCAAACATGAACTTCATCAATCATCCATCCGTTTGTGGTTACAAAATCGACATAAAGGTTTTCATTATCAAAGGACAACACAACATCACCTGCATCAAATGTTTGTCCGGCAATAAGATTCACGCTCAGTGATTCGCCTTGTATCAATGCAGGCATGTTTTTTAATAAAAAAGGATTTTGCTTGTCATCTACAAAGTTTTCTTTTTGACATGAAGAAAAAAAAACAGCAATCAAAGAGAGGATTGCGAAAAATCTAATTGGCTTGTTTGTTTTCATAATTTATTTTGTTTTAATGTTTCTGATGCAAAGTTAATTTATTTTTAAGCAGTCTAAATTAGCTTTTCTGACTTTAACTCAAAATTAACATCGCAAAATTCACAATCTACTGATATTCTGCTGATTGCATCATCCTTTAAATTAATATATCCAATTTATAGATTACAGATTATTGAATTTAAGCAAAATGAATTTATATAAAATTTTACACAGATTATATTGAAAAGGGGTGGACAAAATCAATCCATTCCTATACAAAGTATTTAAACCCAGCACTTATCAACATTTTAGTTGATATATTTATGTATTTTATTACAACTATATATTTATAAACCATATCAGAGAGAATTCGCTCTTTTCTGAATATGTAATTATCTATATATCTTTCATGCTTTAAGCGCATTGCGCAATTGCATAAAAAAATAATGATAAAAATATTTTTTGTATTAATAATGTATGTAATTTTGTAGAGTTATTTAATTAATGCCCCCTTTCATATGAAATCAGTTTTTCAAAAAATATTTATTTATTCATTTTTTTTGTCATGGTTTATGCTATTATCCATTAGTAATTCCGCTTTTGGGCAGGAGCAAAATCCAATTCCACCAGATTCGCCTACCAAGTCCAGGCTGAACAAAAATACAACAGAAAGCAATTCACTAACAATCAGACTTATTCACGTTGATGAAGAAAAAAATACAAATAAAATCATTGAACCCACATCAACCGACATAAATAATAACAAAAGTGTTTTACCAAACCAACAACCCGTAAAAAGGGAGGATGAATTATGAAACAAATATTAATATTTACAGCCATTGGCTGTTTGTTTTTTTCAACAATTGTAAATGCCCAAACCTATCTGATTAGTTCAGAAGGTACAGTTTCAACCTGCAGTGGCACCTTTTATGATTCAGGAGGTGCAGGAAGTGATTATGGACATAATGAAGATTACACAATGACTTTTTGCTCAGACAACGGTGGAAAAATTAGTGTAAATTTCACCAGTGTTCAAATACAGAATGGTGATAATCTTTACGTCTATTATGGAAGTGATGCAAATGGTACTTTGAAATTCACAAACCCAGGAACAGGTATAATTACATCTGATTGTGATTGTATAACTTTTAGATTTGTATCAAATGCTTCACAATCCAAAGCTGGATGGGTAGGAAATATAAGCTGTTTGGCCCCTCCATCAGCAATATCCAATGATGCAATATGGACTCCAACTACACCTCCTCTTGATGGCAACTGCCTAATAGGACAAACCAATATTGGAGCAACAGCTGATTACACCTCTGGTTGTTTTACTGGTGGACAGACAGTTTGGTATGACGTAACACCTGATCCCGGCAATAATACAATTACAGTCACCACACAAAATGCTACTTTTGCTGATGGCAATATTCAGTACTTACTTGTTTTTGGAGATGCTTGTGATGTTTCAACTTTAAGCACATACATAGGAATTGGCGCACAATGTGTGTCTGCATCTGACATAGTCCAGTGGACAGATTTAAGAGAAGGCCAATATTATTTGGGGGTAACTTCAACTGCAGGTAATGCCGGAAATTTTGATCTCTGTGTAACACAAAGCTGGATTGATCATTGCGGAGACTATTATTGCGGGAGTACTGAAACATGCAACACATGTCCTTTTGATTGTGGAGCATGTCCCGAAGCTACTGGTGGACCATATTATCATCCAACACTGGGTATCCAAAATACATATCTTGGGCAATGCATGGTTACCACTTGTTCAGGCACATACTATGATAATGGTGGCCCCGGAGTTACCTATGCAAATGATATTAATCAAATTTACAGGACTTTCTGTCCCGACACACCAAACATGGCCATGCGTGCAACGGTTGTTGATATGGGAATCGAATTCAGCAGTCCCAACACCTGTTTAGACAGGCTGTTTGTTCAAAACGGACCTACTCAAAACAGCCCAACCATTTGGAGTGGCTGCAATACCCTTGCAAGCCCATATCCTGCAGCAGGTTTTAACGGAGGCGTTTTTACATCAACGCACCCCAGCGGATGTCTCACATTCAGGTTTTCTTCCAATGCATCAAATACAGCTTACTGGGAAGGATGGGAAATTGAATTAAGTTGTGTTCCATTTGCAGGTAATCCCGGAAACTACAACAATGACTGTGTTGATGCACGGCCAATATGCAGTGATGTTACAGTTTCATCTGAAGTTTACGGCCCGGGACAAAATTCAGATGGATGTGGCGGATGTGTTACGTCTGAGAATTTTACAGAATGGTACAGGATGGTTGTTGCTACTAGCGGGACCATGGAACTATCAATAAATCCTGTTGGGAACAGTGATATGGATTTTGCATTGTATCAAAGTGACGATTGTGATAACCTTGGACCTCCTGTAAGATGTTCTTATGCAGCATATCAGTCTCCTGGAAAAACCGGAATGAGAAAAGGTGAAGGCGATTTGTCTGAAGACGTCAGTGGAGATCAATGGGTTGCAGAAATTGCTATAACAGCTGGAGAAACATATTATCTAATGATTAATGAATGGGATAAAAACAATCCAAATTCATATTCTTTGGATTTTACTCTTACAGATGGTGCTTCGTTTGATTGCTCAATTGTACTTCCTGTTGAACTAACTTCTTTGAAAGCAGATTGCAGTGATTCCAATATTAAACTTCAATGGGAAACAGCTTCTGAAATGAACAATGATTATTTTTCAATTGAGCGTTCTTTTAATGGATTAAATTTTGAAACCATTGCACAAATTGAAGGTGCAGGCATCTCAAATGAACTAAGAAAATATGCTTATTACGATGAGCTATTTTCATCCACTGTTTATTACAGGTTGAAACAAACTGATTATGACGGGACAAGCACAACCTATGATGCAATTTCTGTCACCTGTGGACATATGGCTGATTATTCAATGACCATTGCAGACCATTCTGAAGATGGGTATATTGAAATATTCCATGATGCTGTTGCGAACACCAGCTATGTAATGACAATTACCGACGCTCAGGGACGTATTATACACTCAAAACAATATATAGCTGAAGAAATGTTTGCTAATCATTCTATTGATACACGCAATATGGCATCAGGCATTTATGTTGTGAATGTGATTTCATCAGTGAACAATCATTCACAGAAGATGATGATTAAATAAAAAGAATAAATTTTTACATATGAAAAGCTGTCTTTTGAAGGCAGCTTTTTTTTTAAAATTTTATTAACAATCTCAGCCATGGATTTATTTACCCCAAAACAATTCTAAAGCAAGACCAATCCTACATTCATCATATTTTTATATGAAGCATATTGGCTTTTTGTTGACATATTTTTATCAATAATCTAATAAATTTAATTTATGTATCAAAATTATTTATATTTTTGTCATAATATTTAACCCCTTAGCAGCATGAAAAAAGCATTATTTACTTCTTTTTGTTTAACATTAGCCTTGTTATCCTTTTCTCAAACTGTAACAATAGGAACCGGCACAACTACCACACAATATAACCCCTTGTATTCCTGGTATGGTTATAATTACACACAGCAAATATATACAGCAGCTGAAATCTCAGCAGGAGGAGTGTCTTCGGGTGACCAAATCACTGAGATACGATTTTACTGGGCAGGATCAGGTAATCTTACTAACGCAGATTCCTGGGTTGTTTATTTAGGAAATACAGCACAGGCGAATTTTGGAACAACAACTGACTGGATTCCCCTTGCATCTATGACTCAAGTTTATAATGGGAATGTTACTCTTCCTGGCGCAGCTGGCTGGATGACTATAACATTATCAACCCCTTATACATGGACTGGAAACAACCTTGTAGTTGCCATAGATGAAAACATCCCCAATTACGGCACCACAGCATACTGGAATTATACTTCAACAAGTACAAATTACAGGGCAATGTATTATTACAGCGATGCAACAAACCCAGACCCTGCTGCACCTCCTGCTGGTACAAGAACATACAATAGGCCTAATATACAGCTAGTATTTACTTCAGCCATACCAATGACCTATTTATCAAGCACAACAACACAAACAAATACATCATCAGTGACTCCGGGCAGCACAAATCAACATATCATCGGTATTGAAGTTGTTACCAACGGTGGTATCAGTCCTCTCACAGCAGGGAATTTTTCCTTCAACACAACGGGAACCACAAATCCCGGCACTGACATTCAGAATGCAAGATTATGGTTCACCGGGACAAACAGTACTTTTGCAACAACCACACAGGTTGGTGGGACCATTGCCAATCCTAACGGGGCATTTGTTATCAATGCAGCACAAACCCTGAATCCTGGCACAAATTATTTCTGGCTCACCTATGACATCCGAGCCGGTGCCACCATTGGCAATATGGCAGATGCTGTGTGCAACTCAGTGGTTGTAAGTGTTGCCAGAACGCCTGCAATTACAAATCCCGGACCCGGCAGACCCATCTCCAATATGTATCTGATGAACAATACAAACGTTACAACATGCAGCGGTACTTTTTATGACAGTGGTGGTCCAACCGGAGACTATGGATTTAATGAAAACTTTACAAAAACATTTACTCCATCCACCCCAGGCACAATGATGAGAGTGACTTTTTCTGCATTCAATGTTGAATCTGGCTATGACTATCTTTATGTGTATAATGGACCTACAACAGGTTCTCCTCAGGTTGCTGGCAGTCCTTTTAGTGGTTCAACATTACCTGCAGTGATTACATCTACAGCTGCAGGGGGTGAACTTACCTTTCGTTTTACATCTGATGGTGTAATAAATTACTCCGGATGGGCAGCAACATTAAGTTGTTTTACCCCCGGTCCCATGACCTATGTTTCCAGCGCAGTAACACAAAACAATACAACTACTGTATGTCCGGACAGAGCAAACAACGAAATAATTGGTATTCAGGTAGTTACAGACGGAACCTTGTCTCCCATTAATGTAACAAGTTTTACATTCAGAACAGACGGCACCACCAATGTGGCTGATATTGCCAACGCAAAAGTATTTTATACCGGAACAAATTCGAGCTTTTCAGCCACCAACCAATTTGGAAGCACCTATGCAACACCACCTGCAGCGGGCATCAACATGATAATTACTGGCACTCAGGCATTGCAATCAGGCACAAATTATTTCTGGTTAACCTATGATGTGGTTGCAGGCGCAACTGTAGGGAACAGTATTGATGGCCGATGCAATTCAGTTACCGTTGCAGGAACACCCAGAACACCATCTCCTCAAACTGTTGCAGGGGTGAGACAAATCAGTGCAACAGGTTGTCCGCCGCCCAATGATGATTGTGTTAATGCCACTCCACTGGTTCCACCCAACACATATTTTGAAAGTAATTATTATGCTGATTTGTGGGGGCCATTTCCTGATGATCCTACCACCACACAGTTTAACTGTAATGGAAGTATTGACAATATCATCTTTTACACATTGACAACAGGCAGTGTTGGAGGAGACATTACCATTTATTTCTCAAACATAGTTTGTAAAAATGGAGACGGAGTGCAGGCAGCTCTTTTTCAAACATCAACTCCATGCGGATCGGGTGCTGCATGGGGAAATGCCATCTCCTGTGAAAGCCCGTGGAGCACAATGGATTTTTCCATTCTTCTGCCTGGTTTGTTACCAAATACAACTTATTATTTTTTGGTTGACGGATGGGCTGGTGACGAATGTACCTGGGAAATGTATGTTGAAGGAAACTTAGTCGTTCCAATTGAGTTAAGTCATTTTACATCACAGTGTTACAATGGAAAAACAATTTTACACTGGTTAACAGCTTCAGAAATCAACAATCATTATTTCACCATTGAACGCTCTGTGAACGGACTTAACTTTGAACCAATCGGCACTATTAACGGAGCCGGATCATCAAATGAACCTAAGTTTTACACATTTGAAGATTCTCAGCAGTCTTACACAACTTATTACAGATTACTCCAGACAGATTTTGATGGCACAACAAAAGTATCAGCTACACTTTCTTCTACCTGTGACTCTGATATTGAATACAAGTTAACGATTGGAGATAATACTGAAAGCGGGTATATCGACATTTTTCACACAGCAATGATTAACACCTCATATTTGCTCACCATCATTGATTCCAAAGGGAAACTGGTTTATTCCAAACAGTATATCGCAGGAGACAATCTGATACAACAAAAGGTAGCAACTTCTTCATTTGCATCAGGAATATATCTTGTAAATGTTTCTTCATCAGTGAACAATCACTCACAGAAGATGATGATCAGATAGAGTGAAACAAACTGTTTATGAAAAAGCTGCCACATATTTGGGCAGCTTTTTTTATGTTTCTCATTCAAACTTCTTCTCAAAATGGGGAAAATTTCTGTGAGACTACAAATTTCAGGATTGCAAATTGATGCTTCGCGTATTCGGGGGTTAAAACCCCATTTTTTGGTTTATAATTTTCCACGAGCTGAAGCTCGTGGCTGGAGTTTGGCATTTTACTAGATAAATAAAAAAATAATTTTTAAAAAGCTTGTT
>CAZGIW010000113.1:0-10524 GCA_964526285.1 uncultured Bacteroidales bacterium
CCTTGCCGCAAACCAATAACACCCGCACCCTGAAAATTTCTTTCAAGCGAAAAAACCTTATTACCTTAGTAACACCCTAAATCACAACAGGAGTAGACCTTATTAGCTTATTGCAAGTGTGGCAATGACTTTCAGGGTGTTGGCAAAAGTAGCTTTTGATAAAGCCTCATTTTAATCCTACAGATTACCAAACTTAATGCTGAAAAATGCATGTCTAGGATACATGGGGCCATATATGAATCCTGCATCACGGTCAGGTCCCTGATCAAATTCCGCCTGGTAATGATTCAGTATGTTTTTCATCCCAACAGCAATTTCCAGATTTACATGCCGAGGTAATTTGAACAGTTTTGCAATTCTCAGATTCAAATCAAAAAATGATTCCGTTTCAACCAACATGTCTTCATCAACAAAACCAGCATATCTGGGAATCAACATACTCCCTGTGTATATGCCTGAAAATGAAAGAAATAAGTCTTTTTTGCTTCTCCAGTTCAAAGTTGCAAATCCGTAATTGTCAGGTGTACGCAACATTATTGTAGTGGTTTCAGCATCAACCTCTTCTGACCATTGAACAGGTTCTGCATACTTGCTCTCCTGTGATGTGAATCCAATCTGCAAGTCCAGATCTGTATGAAAAACATATTTTATTTCAAGATTAACACCTGCAACACGAGCACATTCCCCATTTGTACGAATCATCACCATATTGTTGTTCAGGTCAAAACCGCCTGCCTCAAGTACAAAAACATCATTCAGTCTGGTGAAAAATCCCTCTGATACTACGTTGAGTTTGTTTTTGGCAAAACCAGGTGACCAGTCAAAAGAAAGAGTAAAGCTTTGAGATGTTTCCGGTTTCAAATCCGGATCAAGTTCAATCAGTTGTGCTTCACCACCAACGGCCATAATATGCAAATCCTCATCAAACGCCTGTGGTGCCCTGAATCCTGTTGAATAACCACTACGTATCTGAAAGTTTTCAAGTGGAGAATAAAGCAGGTTGATTCTGGGACTGATAATAATTTCATCAAGCAGGTTGTGGTAATCAGCTCTGACGCCTCCCAGCAGAATAAACTTTCCGGTTTTCCATTGTCCCTGAGTGAAAAGGGCCAGATTCTCTGTGGTTTGGGTGATTTTTCGATTGTATGCCATTTGTATATCATTCAGGTCGTTCCATGCAAAATCACCTCCCAGTAAAAATGAGCTTGGCAGAAATTTCTTGTCAAAATATCTCAGATACTCAACTCCTGTAAATGAAATCTGGTCAAGCGAAGTGCCATAAGCATTGGGATCTTTTCCGGCTCCATAATAATTGTCTCTTATAGTATGTCGAAATGAAGAGAACATACTGAGTCTTCCCTTGTTTTCTTTCAGGAGATATTCATAGACAACTGACCCGCTGTTAATCTGATGTGCTGCCTGTTCGGTGATATCAGTGAGGTGTGGTACAAGTTTTAGTTTGTTGCCTCCCCTGCGAAAATCATTCACATTATGATATTCTAGTGTAATCTTTGATTGACGGTTCATTCTGTGAAACATTTTAAAACCGGCACTGCTGATTTTTGCAAGAGTGATTTCGGTGAAACCATCCCAGTCATGGTCATAGGCCTGCCGGTTGCGAATATTTCCGAACACGGTTAATCCTCCTGAGTTTCCATTGCTCAATACTGTAGTATTAAAAAAAGAATTATTGTCAAAAGTGCTGTTGTTTAGTGCAGAAATACTGTGACCAATCTGATATGAATTAAACAAAGGGTCTTTTGTAATAATATTGATTGTTCCGCCAATTGCATTTGACCCATATGTGGCAGAACCTGCTCCTTTCACAACCTCAACTCTGTCAATCATAGAAGCTGGAAGGTGTTCAAGTCCATATACTCCTGCCATCGCACTGAATACAGGTCGCCCGTCTATGAGTATCTGTGAATAAGTTCCTTCAAGCCCGTTGATTCTAACCTGCTGAAATCCACAATTCTGACAGTTGTTCTCTACCCTCAGGCCCGACTGAAAGCCAAGTGCATCTGAAATAGTCAAAGAATTTGTTGTCTGAAACAGCTTCGGAGAAATAATCCCAACAATAACAGGTGCTTCCTTTTTGTCCTGTTCCATGCGTGATCCTGTTACAACAACTTCTTTAACTGTCTGTACGTCCTGTTCAAGCTCAAAATCTATTTCTATTGTGGTGTTTGGTGCAATTTCAACTTCAATTTCTTTTAGTATATATCCAACGCCTGATGCAACAAGTGTGTGTTTGCCTTCTGGCAGGTTAAATAAAAAGTAGTGCCCTGTTCGGTCTGTAACTGTACCGATTTGTGTCCCGCGAAGATATATGTGGATTCCTGATATATGATCCCCCCTGTAAATAGCATGCCCAAACACATTTGCATCATTTTGGGTTTGTTGTGCTGATGCATTTTGAAATAGAACAATTATTACTAATATTATTGTATGAATAAGTTTCATCGTTATTTTTTAAAGTGTAAAAAAAAAATGATTTTGAATAAAAAAAGTGAGCGAATAAACTATAGACAAGGAGGCCCACGAAGCAAACGTATTGTACCTGAAAACAAATAGCCATGGAGACGGTTGAAGACATATCTGATTTTGTTTTCAAAGCGGAATATTGCAAGAATAATAAATATTACAAGAATGGAGATTTCAAAAAGATGAAAAATTGTGTCAAGAAAAATAATTTCCTGTTGTGAGTGATGATGTCCCTGTGCTGATTCCTGCTGTTCAGGAGTTGAAGTGAAAGGGTGGGCATGTTCAATGATTGTTCCGTCAGGGAGTCTGTGAAAATGTCTGAACAATGAATTGTTGAGCATCAGCATCAACAATGCATTAATCAGAAGAATAAGCAGCCCTTTTCTAAGCATATAACAATATTCAGGAGGCAAAAATAAACTATTTCTTTATTATACCAAATAAAAATAAGAAAAAATTAATCTGTAAAAAAGTTCATTTTCTGTAACTGCTCAGCACTAAAAAAAACTGCGAAATTTTTTCTGGTGGTGAGCAGTTACAATTTTCTTACTCTTCAAATCTGAATTTTTCATACAAGGGTGGCAGTTGGCATTGCTGTTGTTTTCCCCACCACTTGTATCTGTTTTTTGCAATTAGTAAATAAACAGCATCCCTGATGAAGGCAGGAAATATTTTTAGAATAACCATCGCTTGCCAGCCTTTTCCAAGCAATTGCATAATTCTGATAAAAGCAGATGATTTGGTGTAGATTTTTTCACCTTCAAGTAGTATGATGCTTTTTGCATTGGCTTTCATTTTTCCTGCCTGCATTACTCTTTTAGCAGTATTTCCTGATAATCCAGCAAAACGAAACAAACCTGCAGTATCACGTTTTTTTAGAAAATTGACAGCACGTGAGCATAGCACGCAAAGGTCATCAAATACAATAACAGGATGAATGGTCTCAGTTTCCAATACAGGGTTTGATATTTCGGCATTGAGATTTGTCAGGACAGTATCAATATCTTCAATCATTTCATTAGCAGACGGATATCTTCCTTCAATTCCTTTCTGTACCATATCAGTCAGTTCTTGCACTGAATAATGATTGAGGGGTTTTGTGGGATATGTTCTATTGGTTGCTTTTAGAATAATCTGTTTTAAGTCTTCTCTTATGCCACTGAAATTTTTAATTGGAGATGAGATGTGCAAATCTCCCACCACACGTGGATGTTTTACACGAAATGGATGATGACCTTTTAGCAGTTCATACAGGATGATAGCAATACTGTATAAATCTGTTGCAGGTCCGATAAGTTCTGTTTTGGACAGGAGTAATTCAGGAGCATTATACATGAATGAGACTGGAAGTTTGGCATTGGCAGGTGGTTGCAACTGTGGCGTTTTTGCCATACTGAAATCAGTAAACACACACACAGGATCAATGAAATCAGGTTTTCCGTAACGATAGCGAAGAAAAATATTTGAAGGTTTAAGGTTGCAGTGAATCACTTTTTGTTCATGCAACTGTTGTAGTCCTTTGAGCAAGTGCCTGAACATTTTTAAAATGATGATAGTTCTTTTATTGGAACGGAATGAGTAGAATTTTCTCAAGTCTTTCAATGAGATACCTTCTGCAAATTCACGAACGAGAAAAAGATGTTCCTCTTTACTGCACAATTCAATGCTTCCTTTCCAATATCCCGGATTACTTTGAATGAGTGCTTCCTGGTATGTGAGCAGAGACATCAATAGATGATTTGGTCCTTTTGCTTTGA
Organism: uncultured Bacteroidales bacterium; assembly: GCA_964526285.1. Taxonomy (GTDB): domain Bacteria; phylum Bacteroidota; class Bacteroidia; order Bacteroidales; family DTU049; genus CAYMAZ01. The sequence goes on from CAZGIW010000113.1 coordinate 4,242, forward strand.
AATGCCTTATAAAAAATCTTTTTCCATCTGGATATCTGTACCCAATAAAAGTGCGACCTGAAAAAGTATCGTCACTTGCAACTGTGCTTTGAATCTGGGGAAAAATGTAATATGCTGATTGTTTTCCCTTTACTTCAATGTGTTTCATCTTATGCATATTCTGCAAAATTAAGTGAATTTAAGGACATGACATCATAGTATGGGTATCTGTTTTGCACTTTTTTATAAGCCAAAAAGAGAGTTTTTTTTAGATTTGTTAATAAAAAATAATCAGTATGGGTTTTTTTTATCACGAAAAGTTGTATGTTTGTAACACAATTTTTCATTTATTAGGGATTTAAAAATCAGCAACTTAGAATGGCAGAGCAAAAAAATCAAAGGCGGACAAAAGTGCAACAGCAATCTAAATCCTATTATGAGGAACACGGAAGAGTCCCTCCTCAGGCTTTGGATTTTGAAGAATCAGTATTGGGAGCTTTACTGATAGAGAAAGAGCCTTTGAATATAGTTATGGAAATTCTCAAGCCTGAAGTGTTTTATAAAGATGCTCATCAGTTGATTTTTTCTGCAGTTCAGCAGTTGTTTGCTAAAATGGAACCCGTTGATATTCTTACTGTTGTTGAACAATTGAGAAAAAATGGGCATATTGACGAAGCAGGTGGTCCAGCCTATATTGCTCAACTCACCAGAAAGGTTTTGTCAGCTGCCAATGTTGAATACCATGCTCGTATTATTTTACAGAAATTTATTCAGAGAGAATTGATTTCAATTTCATCAGATGTTATTAGAAAAGCGTATGATGATACAACAGATGTATTTGACCTTCTTAACTTCTCTGAAGAGAAATTGTTTGCAGTGAGCGAAAACCACTTGCGTGACAATATGAATAGTCTTCCAAAGCTTTTGCAAAAAGCAAGAGAAAATATAGAAAATGCAGCCAAATTGGAAAATAGTCTCAGCGGTGTTCCCAGTGGGTTTTCAGAACTTGACCGTATGACATCAGGATGGCAGAAATCTGACTTGATTATCATTGCTGCCCGTCCTGCTATGGGAAAAACAGCTTTTGTTCTCACTCTTGCAAGAAATACAGCTGTGTTGAACAGAAAGCCTGTTGCAATTTTTTCTCTTGAAATGAGTGCAGTGCAGATTGCAACTCGTTTGCTTGCATCTGAAAGTCAGGTGTCTTCTGATAAAATCAGAGGAGGGAGACTGGATGAAGAAGAAAAATCAAGAATTAACAATTCTCTCAATGTTTTGTCTGAAGCACCCATTTTTATCGATGATACACCTGCTCTTTCAGTTTTTGAATTAAGAACCAAATGCAGAAGATTAAAGCAAAAAAACAATATTGAACTTGTGGTGATTGACTACATGCAGCTGATGTCAAGTTCTTCAGATACAGCAGGGACAAGGGAGCAGGAGATTAGTAGTATCTCCAGAGCAGTGAAGGCGCTGGCTAAAGAACTGGATGTTCCAATTTTATGTTTGTCACAGTTGAGTCGTAATGTGGAAAAGCGTCCGGGTAATGCAAGACCACAATTGTCCGACCTGCGTGAATCCGGTTCAATTGAGCAGGATGCAGATATTGTTGTATTTCTCTACAGGCCAGAGTATTATAAGATTGAACCCGAAAACGGTATCCCCGGTTCTTCTGAAATTTTGATTGCAAAACATCGTAACGGACCCATTGGAACTGTTCATCTTAAATTTGTTGAAGACTTTGCACTATTTAAAGATATCGAAAGTTTTGAATCGTTTAAGGATTTTTCCGAAATTCCTGAAAACGATAGTTTCGACACTCCTGATACTTCAAGTTATACTCTGCCATCTAAATTGAATCAGATGGGTGAAGAACCCGATTATTAAGAGGTTTTTGTACTTTTTTTAGTATCTTTGCGTTATCTTTTTGCTAAGACAGATTGTACTATTAAAATTACAGTGAATGAAAAATATTATAATATCTATTTCTTTTTTATTTCTGATGTTTACCTCAATGTGGAGTAAATCGGCTCACATTCTTATTCCAATGGATGATGCACAAAAAAACCATCTAAAATCATATGGAGTTGTTTACTGGATACTAACTTATGAAGTTGAAGCTGACTGGCTATTGAATTACAGAGGCGGAAGTTTTATGTTTATTTATACTGAAGCATTTGAAAAGGAATGTAAACTTCGGGGTGTATCATATCAGGTTATTGCTGATGGACAGGCAATGCTTATTAAAGAACAGATTTCAGACCCCAATACAAATCAGGATGCCGTGAAACTCACAAAAGCTCCGCGGATTGCTGTTTATGCTCCAAAAACAACCCAACCATGGGATGATGCGGTGATGCTTGCACTTACCTATGCCGAAATTCCTTATGATATTATTTATGATGAAGATGTGTTGAAAGGAGTGTTGCCAACATATGACTGGTTGCATCTTCATCACGAAGATTTTACCGGGCAGTATGGCAAATTTTGGGCTTCATACCGAACTGCTCCATGGTATATTGAAGAAGTGAGAGTGGCCGAACAAACTGCCAAATCACTTGGCTTTAACAAAGTTTCTCAATTAAAACTTGCAGTAGCCAAAAAAATCAGAGATTTTGTTGCAGGTGGCGGATATCTTTTTGCTATGTGCTCTGCGACAGATAGTTTTGATATCGCTCTTGCAGCTGAAGGAGTGGATATCTGTGAGTATATGTTTGATGGTGACCCAATGGATCCTCAGGCACAGAAAAAACTGGATTTTTCTAAAACATTTGCATTTACTAATTTCAACATTGTTACAAATCCTGCTGAATATGCTAAATCTAACATAGATGCAACAAGAACCAGAAAGGTTTTACCCAAAGACGATTTCTTTGTTTTATTTGAGTTTTCTGCCAAATGGGATCCAATTCCCACAATGCTTACTCAGAATCATGAGAAAATTATCAGAGGATTTATGGGTCAAACTACATCTTTCCGAAAAGAGTTTATTAAACCTTCTGTTGTTATTATGGGTGAAAACAAAGGACTTAATGAAGCCAAATATATTCATGCTGAATTTGGAAAGGGCTTCTGGACTTTTTATGGTGGGCATGATCCTGAAGATTATCAGCATTTTGTTTATGACCCTCCCACTGAACTGGATATGTTCCCAAATTCTGCCGGATACCGACTGATATTGAATAATGTGCTCTTTCCGGCAGCAAAAAAACAAAAGCAGAAAACATAATCATTCAGTGGATTTTGTATAAAGCTTTTATTGAGTTAACGTTTTTTTTGTAAAGTATGTCCTGAATCATGATGTAAATTGTTTTAAGGGGTCGTAAAACGATGTTTAGTAGGTTAAAAAATTTGTTTTGTTGTAGATTATCAACAATCCTTGTTTTTCTGTTAAAAATGTTGTAATTTTATTAGAAATCTTTCAACCATGAGGGCTTGCTTTTAACAACACTGTATTAAATCATAGCAGAAATTCTCTGCTCAAAATCAGGTCGCAAACTGATTATCAGTATCTTGTGGCCTTTTTTGTTTCTGTTGCTCTTTTACTTATGAACTGTAAATTAATACAATATAATTTTTGGACTTCAAAAAGTCAGTTTTCTGATAATAATTACAAAACTTATAATTATAATGTAATTAATGACATAAAAAACTCATTTTCCAGGTTAATGGTTTTTCTTACTTCAGGTTTTTCAATGAGTTTTCAATTTTTTAATCATAAAGTATTCACAAAATATTTGAGCCATGAAACAAATTTATTCCCCTCAGCGCAGTCACACATCACAAGCTACCCACTTGTTCAGGTGTGACATTTCAATATGGTTAAGTGTTTTTATTCTGTTTTTGCTTTTTCTTAAAGCACCGCCAGGATACGGGCAATCAGGTTTATGTGACCCTACTGTACCTTTTTTTACTGTAGATTTATCTGCAAGTCCTTCGGCCACATGGACATCTCCTAATGTTGTAAGACAGGATAATTGCTGTGGAACATCAAATCCCGACAGATGTATTGAGTTTGAAATTACGCTTCATCCCAATGCAATTGCAATCAATTTTGATATTGCATCAGGTGCTGTCCCTCCGGGAGCTATGTTTTATCAAATCAATTGTGGCCCTCCAATTCCTGTAGGACAACCAGTTTGTATTGTCGGTCCCGGACCGCATACACTTACTTTCTGCAAACCGGGTAACAACGCAAATACATATCAGGTTGTTTCAATTCCTGAACCTTCTGTTTCCCCTCCACAGGTTGCAACTCCTTCTTGTCCAGCTGACATATTTGTAGAAGGTCTTGATCCTGCTACCATTGTTTGGACAGACCTAACAGGCGCAGGAGTTTATTTGCCTTTTTTGAGTTGTACAAATTGCCCAAATCCCGTTGTCACTCCTGTTGCTCCATATCCTCCTTTTGTAGATTACATGGTGTGTGGCACTCCACTTGGTGGTGTTTGTCTTCCCTCAAATTCTTTCTGTGATACAGTGAGGGTTTATTTTTATGATGACTTAGTTGCTTCTGTGAATCCCAATCCTGCTATAATTTGTGAAGACGTTGGTGGTGTTTGGCTTACAGGTTCTTTTACAGGAGGTGTAGCCCCATATACATATGCATGGTTCGATCAACCAAATGGAGCAGGTAATAATGTGGGAAGTAATCTTACATATTATGCTACTGCTTCTGGAACATATTCATTTGTTGTATATGATTCTTTATATCCTGATTGCGGTCCGGCAATTGCAAATGTCAATGTCACAATTAATCCTAATCCTACGATTACTATCACCCCACCAGCTGCTGGAATTTGTGAAGGGACATCCGTTACTTTGGAAGCTAACGGAGGTGTTTCATATGTTTGGAGCACAGGAGATAATACGCAAACAATTATTGTCTCCCCAACAATCTCAACAAATTATTCTGTTACCGGTACTGACGCCAATGGATGTACCGGAAGTGCTCAGGTAAGTGTGGATGTATTTCAGGCTCCCGATGTGGATGCAGGACCCGGTGGTGAAATTTGTCTCGGTCAATCATTCCAGCTTAATGGTAGCGGAGCCGATTTTTATGAATGGACTCCCCCGGGAACCCTCAGTGACCCAAATATTGCAAATCCAGTTGCTACTCCTGCTGTAACAACAACTTATTATTTAACAGGTTACAGTATTGGTGGAAACCTAATCTTTAACGGTGATTTTAGCCTTGGAAATACTGGCTTTACTACAGATTATTTATATGACCCAAATCTGGTTCCTGAAGGGAATTACTATATATCAACAAACCCAAACCTCCATCATGCTAATTTTGCAGCTTGTGGTGACCACACCACAGGAACTGGAAATATGATGGTTGTCAATGGTGCACCTGTCGCAAATCAAAGAGTCTGGTGTCAAACAGTTACTGTTACTCCAAATGTTACTTATATTTTTTCTGCATGGCTTGCAAGTGTGCATCCTGCAAATCCTGCGGTGTTGCAGTTTTCAATAAATGGCAATCTGCTTGGCGCTCCATTTACTGCTTCTCCTGTGGTTTGTAACTGGCTTCAGTTTTATGAACTATGGGACTCTGGTATTAACACTTCTGCTGAAATTTGTATTGTGAATCAAAATACTATTCGAAATGGGAATGATTTTGCAATTGATGATATATACTTTGCTCCCCTTTGTCCGGCAATTGATAGTGTCACTGTTGTTGTTCATCCAAATCCTGTCATTACAATAGATCCTGTAAATGCTGAGATTTGTGAAGGAGAAACTGTGACTCTTACAGCAAATTCTGATATTCCTGGGACTACTTTCCTTTGGAATAACGGACAAACTACTTCTTCAATAGATGTTACACCCGGAACAACCACCACTTACACAGTGACCGGCACCACTCCGGACGGATGTACCGGCACCGCACAGGTCACAGTGATTGTTCATCCCAATCCGGTTGTGGACATCAACAGCAGCGCATTGGAAATCTGCGATCAGGCCTCAGCTGATTTAACAGCCACCAGCTCAATCCCCGGCACAACCTGGGAATGGAGCACCGGTCAGATTACCAATCCCATAACAGTATCACCCAATACGACAACCACTTATACAGTGACTGGCACCAGCCCCGAAGGTTGTACCGGCACTGCACAGATAGACATCGTCGTTCATCCGCTACCCAATATCACCGCCAATACCAATAATGCAGAAATCTGCGTAGGAGAAAGTGCTGATTTGACAGCCGGCAGCGATGTGGCAGGAACCACCTGGGAGTGGAGCACAGGCCAAACCACCAATCCGATTACAGTATCTCCGGTGACAACCACAACTTATA
>CAZGIW010000114.1:0-10371 GCA_964526285.1 uncultured Bacteroidales bacterium
AGAGAGAGAGAGAGAGAGAGATTTAACAATTAAATATTACAGAGGTAATCATAGAAGTAACGAACAGATTAATGATGAATTACTGGCACATTCTCACGATGCAAGGTTTCGTATTATTAAGAAATTACTTGCAATTGAGAATGTGCCTCCTTGATGGACACACAAAAGAGGACAGCTTTTATAAAAATGCTCTCCTCATTGAATTACCAAACAAATTTTTTTTTTAATTATTTAAATCAATAAAAAGATGAAAACAACTAAAAACATATTTTTTTATTTCTTAATTTTTACAACAGGAATTATTTTTTCATGCACAAAAGCTGATATCAGCGAACCTTATATGGGAAATGAAATCAATGCCCCAAATCCAACACGCCAGCTTACTCAATGTGAAGGTACCGAAGGAGAATGTGGTGAAGGTGGTTGGAAATATAAATGCGGGTTAATTGGTACAGATTGCTGGGTACGTCACCCTTGTAAATGTCCTGATTCAAAAATTTATGAAGGCAACATAAATCCTGACTTGATTGAAGAAAAGGGAATTCCCGTTACGGAAGAAATGATTCGCGAAAACTACAGTGATTTTCTGATTATGCATGAGAATTGGGGTGTTAGGCATCCTGAAGATTTAATTAAATCCAGAAAATAACAGTTATGAAATCAAATGAAAGAGCAACAATTGTTGCTCTTTCTAAATTTAATTATTTAAAACATCATAATTATGAGAAACCTAATTCCAATCTGCATCCTTATCATTTGTTTTTCATGCAATGTTAATGACAAAACATCATCAAAACAGGAACTAGAATACACAATACATACAGACACATTTCAGTTGAATCAGGGAAAACTACACTCTTTTTTTCGATTGGTTGATATTAACGGCAGCACGTATTTATTTATAAAATATGATGGTGTTGACTCCTTGTATTTCTACAGCATACATCCTTACAGGACACAACTGTCAAAAGTTATCAAAACAAAGAATCCACGATTATTTGATTTTGATTCGGAATTTGGGGGGATCAGAAATTGTTATTTTATTAATGAAGATTCTGCAATCTTTTTCAAAAAATCTGAATATGAATCTGAGCATTTGTTTCTTTATTCATTTAAGGCAGATTCCGTTTTGTTTTCAAGGATGTTTTTTATGGAAAAAATATATACACAGGAAGACACAACAACTCAATATTACACCAAAAATACTTCTCGTTTTGTGTGGAACCCCATAAACAAATCCATATATTTGCCAATTACTTTTATTAAAAAAGATGAATCAAACCAGGGCTTATTTTTGGTTGAAATTTTTACTGAAACCGGAGAAGAAAAGGTTCTTCCATATAAACTGCCGCAAATATATAATTCAATAACTCAGCAATGCAGATACCCGTTTAATGATAACATAATTGGTGTTATCAGTCAAAACAAAAAACTAAACTACTGTTTTGGGATTACCAATGAGATTTTGCAAATTGATCTTGCTTCGGGAGACCACAGATATATTTCTGTTCCTCACACAAATTTTTCAGAACCTATACCCTATTGTTTTGAAGGAAGAATAAGTCCTGATGATTTTGGAAGAAATATGGATTTGACATTTTGTTATAATCAGTTTTTCTATGATCAAAAAAGGGATGTGTTTTACAGGTTTTACAAAATGGAAATGCCCGATATAAATGAAGATGGATTGAAAACAACTTGGAAGGATTTTCAATTTGGATTTACTGTTCTATCATCAGATTTTGAAGAAATTGGAGAAATTCTTCTTGACAGTACAGTGTATAACTATCATGTTTCAGGAATGAGATTTTCTAACAATAGTATTTACTGGTTAACATTCTCAAATGATACAAAAGAGTTTATTATGAGAAGAGTTGAAATCAAATTTTGATAATTATGAAGAACTTAAATAAAATTCTAATCATAAGTTCAATTGTTGTATTGATTTCTTGTGTAAAAGACTCAGGCTACAAAGAAGAAAAATTGTTGTTTAGATATATACATGATAACCAAAACAGTATTTTTTCAGAATATGACGAGTATAATCTTGTTTTATACACAAAAGACAATAGCTGTGGTTGCCATAAAACCCCGTATGAACTAGACGTCATTATAGAAACTATTGGCAGAAACTTTGATATTCCCACCATAATTATTACTGATACAGCTGAAACAAGTTTAATGAACAAAAATACGGAACACCTAATTTCAAAAATAATTTTTGAAGACAATCACACATTATCAAAGTATAGCTTAAGTTTTTCTTATGTGCATTGGTTCTTCATAAAAGACAACAGAATAGTAAAATGGAGAAAACTTGAAACAAGGAATGACCTTAATTATATAAAACATTAGTCTCCAAATAATTAAAAAAAGTATTCAAGGCCTTCGTGTTATCAACCTTCAAGAAACTGCGAAAGCAATTTTATTTCATCAGCAATAAATCCTTTTTCGGTGTGTTTCACAGTGCATGCCTCTGCAATTGCGTCATGTTCAAATACTAAAATGTATTTGTTGGCAGCGGCTTCAGTTAAAAACTCTTCTTTTTCTGCAAGGCTTGCAAGTGGATTAATGTCAACAGATGCAATATATGGCAATGGAATGTGGACTGATGATGGAATAAAATCAGATGCATAAACAATGGTTTTGCCCTGATATTTCATAAATGGAATCATTTGTCCGCTTGTGTGACCGTCGTAATGCCTGAGCATAATATCCTCATTTTCAAATGGTTGTTCGTCAGGGGTGAGCAGATGCAGTCTTTCTGATTCCTCAAGTGGTAGCAGATTGTCGGGAAAATATGATGCTGCTTCGCGGGGATTTGGATTTAATGCCCAATGCCATTGTTTTTTGGAAATCCAGAAGCGGGCTTTGTCAAAAAGCGGAAGAGATTTTTCTTTTTCACTATTATAATATGTTGCACCACCACAATGATCATCGTGCAAGTGTGTGAACACAACATCTGTCACATTGTCAACACGATAGCCTGCGTTTTCAATGCACTTTGAGATTGGAGTCTGTTCTTTTATGTACTTAAACTGATAGTATTTTTCAGATCGTTTGTTTCCGTAGCCAGCATTGACAAGAATAAGCTTCTGTTCAGTTTCTATGAGAAAAAGTCTGTTCACAATATACAAATTGTTATTTTCGTCAGCTGGATACATTTTGCTCCATATACCTTTTGGGACAACGCCAAAAGCCACGCCTCCGTCCATATGCCAGTGTTCGGGAATAATCAGAGATATTTTCTTAATCATTGATTTTTTTTGCAAAGTTACGAATAACAATAAAACCACCTTAATTATGAAAAAAACGGTGTATTTTTGCGGGCTTGAATTTTTGAAACAACTACATATAACTAAGATAATTGAATGAAGAAGGTTTTTACATATGCTGGACTGGTTATGGCTATGCTATTATGGGCAATAACCTTTATATGGGCAAAGCAGGTGATGAATGCCGGAGTAAGTCCCACCATGCTTGTATTTTTCAGAGTAACATCAGTAACCCTTCTGTTGTTTCCCATATTTTTCTTTACAGGAATGTTGAAAAAAATACAACGAAAGGACATCAAATTATTTTTACTGATGGCATTGTTTGAGCCATTTTTGTATTTCATTGGAGAGGCCAACGGAATAAATCTGGTATCTCCCAATATTGCGGCGATTATTATTGCTACCATTCCACTTTTTCTTCCATTTTTTGCACGATTTTTCATCAAAGAGAAGTTGAGTTTAATAAATTATTTGGGAATCGCGGTATCGTTTTCAGGGGTTTTGCTGATAATCATTGATAAAGGTGGCAAAATCAGTGCATCACCACTAGGTTTGTTGTATTTGTTTATGGCAGTTTTTAGTGCTGTGGGCTATACCCTTTTGGCAAGACAGATGTTGTCGCGATACAGTCCTTTTCTCATAGCTGGAGTCAAAATATTTATTGCATGGGTATATTTTATTCCTGTATTTATGATTTTTGATCTTCCCAAAATACCTGATGTTACTTTCACACCTATGATTATTATTTTAATTGTAGCATTGGGGATTTGCGGAAATTTGCTTGCCTATTTCTTTTTCAACAATGCCATCAAGCAGATAGGAGCATCAAAATCAAGTATATTTTCTAATTTGATTCCTGTATTCACAGTAATTTTTTCCTTTTTTATTTTGCATGAGGTTATGCCAATCATAAAGTTGATGGGTATTGCACTTGCATTGTGCGGCATATACATTTCTCAGATACAAATATTTGAAAAGAAAAGATAAAAATCTTGTAACTCCTCACATCTAACACTCGTGGTTTTTAGCCACAAATACACCAATAAGCACGGATAATCCCGTTGATTCTGCAAAAGCCATTACACAGTTTCAAATTGTGACAAACTGAAAGCAAGCTTTCTCTGTCAAATTTGAAAGTGTGTTAAAGCAAATCTGATAGTTCAGATTTGCTTTGTTAACAATGGCTTTTACAGAAAAAAGTTCTTGCAAATCACGCTCCATTGATTTATCGCTGTAATTTGTGCATGTAAAGATTTTTGCAATACAAAAGGCTATGTTTGTTTTGGAGTAATTGCGACGAGAGGTATTCTCAGGAGCAATTACCACAAAACAAATCAAAATCAACACCGTTGATTTTGATGCAAGGCATAAGCCTTTTGTATTGAATAGCAAAACATATTCGTGCTTATTGGTGTATTTGTGGCTAATAATTGAAAGCGCTGAGCAGTTACAAAATCTTCATATATCATAATCAGCAAAAAATTATTCAATTTTTTTTTACTCTATATGGGAAAAAATTACGAACTTTGCGCGATTTTTCAAACGACAAAAAGTATAAATAATAATGTATAACTAAATCAATGTAACTATGAACATTCCATTAATTTTTTGGGTAGTTCCTTTTGCCGCAATTCTTGCTTTGGCTTTTGCCTATGGTTTTTTCAAAAAAATGATGAAGGCAGATGAAGGAACCGACACTATGAAAAGGATTGCTGCACACGTACGTAAAGGAGCTAATGCCTATCTACGTCAGCAGTATAAAATTGTTGGCATTGTCTTTCTTGTCATCACAGTTATTTTCAGCATTATGGCCTATGGACTGGGCATTCAAAATCCATGGGTGCCATTTGCATTTATTACTGGTGGTGTTTTTTCAGGACTTGCCGGTTATTTTGGTATGAGAGCAGCCACATTTGCTTCTGCCCGTGTTGCCCATGCATGTCGCACTTCACTTGACAGCGGACTTCGTCTAGCGTTTAGAAGTGGAGCTGTTATGGGGCTTGTTGTTGTTGGTCTTGTACTTCTTGACATTTCATTGTGGTTTATTATCCTCAATTATTTTATTCCTGAAATGGATTCAGGCTATAAACTGATGACAATCACTGCTGTTATGCTTACATTCGGAATGGGAGCTTCCACACAGGCATTGTTTGCACGTGTTGGTGGAGGTATTTTTACAAAAGCTGCTGACGTTGGTGCCGACTTAGTTGGAAAAGTTGAAGCCGGTATTCCGGAAGATGACCCCCGCAATCCTGCTACAATTGCTGACAATGTTGGAGACAACGTAGGTGATGTTGCTGGTATGGGTGCCGACCTCTTTGAATCGTTTGCTGCTTCTATACTTGCTACTGCACTTCTTGGTGCTGCTGCATTCCTTAATGCAGATCCTATGATTCAAACCAATGCTGTACTTGCTCCTATGCTTATTGCTGCAGTTGGAACAATTCTTTCAATTATTGGTATTTTCCTCGTAAGAACAAAAGAGGGTGCCACAATGAAACAACTTCTCAAATCTCTCGGATTTGGTGTAAATGTGAGTGCTGTTTTAATTATTGCTGCTTCTTTCGGAATCTTGTATTATTTGCAAATTCCAAATTATATTGGAATCTGGGGTTCTATCATTGTTGGACTTGTTGCCGGTATTGCTATAGGTCAGTCAACTGAATATTTTACAGCTTCTGCTTTTAAACCTACAAGAAAAATTGCTGCATCAAGTAGCACCGGACCTGCTACTGTTATTATCAGTGGTGTAGGCACCGGTTTGATTTCTGCTGCTGTGCCTCTTGCGATTATTGTAGTTGGAATTACTCTGGCTTATGCTTTTGCAACTGGTTTTGATTTTGCTGTATCTACTCTCAATATGGGACTTTATGGTATTGCCATTGCAGCAGTAGGGATGCTTTCTACACTTGGTATCACACTTGCAACCGATGCTTATGGCCCTATTGCCGACAATGCTGGTGGTAATGCTGAAATGAGTAAGCTTGACCCTGAAGTACGCAAACGCACCGATGCTCTCGATGCATTGGGAAATACAACAGCTGCCACAGGTAAAGGTTTTGCAATAGGCAGTGCTGCTCTTACTGCACTTGCTCTTCTTGCTTCATATTTTGAAGAAGTGAGAATGATGTTTGTAAAATTCCTTGACAAACCAGGAGAACTCATCAATGGTGTTGCTGCAACTGATGCTGCTTTTATTGATTTTGTTCATCATTATGAAATTCACCTTATGAACCCAATGGTTATTGTTGGTATTTTCATTGGTGTTATGACTGTATTTCTTTTCAGTGGTATGACTATGAATGCCGTAGGACGTGCTGCTCAAAAAATGGTTGACGAAGTTCGCCGTCAGTTTAAAGAAATCCCTGGAATTATGGAAGGAACTTCTGAACCTGATTACGCCCGTTGTGTTGCCATATCTACTAAAGGCGCTCAAAGAGAGATGCTTGCTCCTGCTTTAATTGCTCTCCTCATTCCTGTCGTTGTTGGTCTTATCTTCGGTGTTGCAGGTATTACTGGACTTCTTGTTGGCACAATTTCTTCAGGTTTTGCCCTTGCCATTTTCATGGCAAATGCTGGTGGTGCATGGGACAACGCGAAGAAATATGTGGAAGAAGGACACCACGGCGGAAAAGGATCTGAAGCACACAAAGCTACAGTCATTGGTGATACCGTAGGTGATCCGTTTAAAGATACTTCAGGTCCCAGCCTGAACATTCTTATCAAACTCATGACAATGGCTTCAGTTGTTACTGTTGGTATTGCTGTATCTTATCACTTGTTTTAATACTCTATTTTTCAAATATTGAAAAAAGCTGTCTTGAATAAGGCAGCTTTTTTTTTATTCAAGGTTTAAAAAAAAATCAGTAATTTTGAAAAACCGATAAATTTCAGTTCATGAAAAAGATTCCTCTTGAAATCGTTGGCCTCAGTTACAGTCAATCCCAAAGCGGGGCTTATGCTCTTATTATAGGAGAAACTGATGGAAAACGTCGACTGCCAATTATTATCGGAAACGCTGAGGCACAGGCTATTGCACTTGAACTGGAAAATTACAAAACCAGCCGACCCCTCACCCATGATCTTATGTATCAGTTTGCAAAAGCATTTGATATTGAAATTATTGAAATTATTATCAATAAATTTTCTGAAGGAATTTTTTATTCATTGCTCATTTGCAAACAGGGTGATACAACACTTGAAATTGATGCACGAACATCTGATGCTGTTGCAATGGCTTTAAGATTTAAGTGTCCAATGTATACTTATGAAGAAATCCTTGAAAAAGCAGGCATTGTTTTGGATGATACTCCCGAACAACAGGAAAACGATGATCATGCTGGTTCTGACACTGACCATGAATCTGATTTTTTTTCCTCAGAACAGCCAGACACTTCAGAGAAAACTCAACTCAGTGAATACTCCAACGATGAGCTGAAAAAAATGCTTGAACAAGCTGTTGAAAATGAGGAGTTTGAAAACGCATCTCAAATCCGTGATGAATTGAAAAAACGTAGTAAATAATCTTATCCTTTATTGCTGAACCATATGAGAAACATTCCGATTGTCTTAATATCACTACTGGCAATTTTGACCTTACTTTGCCTTCCCAAAACCAGTCATGCTGAAAAGATTGTCGTTTCTGACACATCTTCTTTTTCAATTTCAAATGCTGACCCCAATGTTATTGTTTCTGATTCTGCTGAAGTTGCATCGGAAAAGGAATCTTCTGGTTTCAAAATTGTTGAACCTGTTCCAAAGTTTTCAATTGTTAAAATTTTAAGAGGACTATTGGGACTGTTAGTTCTGGTTTTTCTGGCATGGATATTCAGTGCAAACCGCAAAGCAGTGCAATGGAGAGTGGTGCTGACAGGCCTTGCGTTTCAACTTGTCCTTGCGTTCAGTGTTTTACAGTTGCCACCGGTACAGAAGTTCTTCGAAATCATAGGCAAGCTGTTTATCAAAGTTTTGGATTTCACCAAAGAAGGGAGTGAGTTTTTGCTTGGCAGCTTGATGAATGTTGACAACATGGGATTTATCTTTGCTTTTCAGATACTGCCCACAATCATCTTTTTCTCAGCATTAACAAGTGTACTATTCTATCTGGGCATCATTCAGAAAATTGTTTACGGACTTGCATGGGTGATGACCAAAGCAATGAAACTGTCAGGTGCTGAAAGTTTATCTGTGGCCGGTAACATTTTTCTGGGACAAACCGAATCACCACTGTTGATTAAAGCCTATCTTCCCTCCATGACCAAATCTGAAATTTTGCTTGTGATGACAGGAGGCATGGCAACACTGGCCGGAGGTGTACTTGCTGCTTACATCGGTTTCCTTGGGGGTGATGATCCTGTTCAGAGGGTATTGTTCGCCAAACATCTGCTCACAGCTTCAATCATGGCTGCTCCCGGAGCCGTAGTGATTTCAAAAATTCTTTATCCACAAACGGAAAAGATTGACATGGAAGTGAAAATCAGCAAGGAAAAAATTGGAAGCAATGTGCTTGATGCCATGGCCAACGGCACAGGCGAAGGGGTTAAGCTCGCTGTTAATGTTGCTGGAATGTTGCTTGTTTTTATTGCTGCCATGGCATTGGTTAATTTTGTTTTCTTTAAGGTTGGCGACTGGACAAGCCTGAACCCTTTGATTGCAGAGTGGACAAACAATCGCTTTGACGGACTAACATTACAGTTTATTCTTGGAAACTTGTTTGCACCATTGATGTGGCTGATAGGAGTACCGGCAGAAGACATGGTGCTTGTCGGGCAATTGCTTGGAGAAAAAGTAATCCTCAATGAATTTATCGGCTACAAGAGTTTGTCCGGATTTATGGCTGATAATAGCTTTAGCAGTATTAAGTCAATCATTATGGCAACCTATATGCTATGTGGTTTTGCCAATTTTGGGTCTATCGGAATTCAAATCGGGGGGATTGGATCATTGGCCCCCAATAAA
Organism: uncultured Bacteroidales bacterium; assembly: GCA_964526285.1. GTDB lineage: Bacteria > Bacteroidota > Bacteroidia > Bacteroidales > DTU049 > CAYMAZ01. The sequence goes on from CAZGIW010000114.1 coordinate 9,234, forward strand.
AGAACACTGCTTTCGCGTTTTGGCTTCAGGGCATTGCTTGGTGGCACACTGGCGTCTTTGTTATCTGCTACAATTGTGGGGATGATACTCGGATAGAGACTTCTAAACCCGGTTTGACCCTAATAAAGCTTGTTCTGTTGAAAAAAGATTATCGGTTACGAAGAATATTTTTTTATCTTTGCTAAAGAAAACCACCATTAACTATGCAACAATATCTTGACCTTCTTGACCATATTCTTACTCACGGGCACAAAAAGAATGACCGCACAGGTACAGGCACAATAAGTGTGTTTGGTTATCAGATGCGATTTGACCTCTCAAAGGGATTTCCGGTGCTGACCACAAAAAAAGTGCATCTTCGTTCAATCATTTATGAATTGTTGTGGTTTTTGAAAGGAGAAACCAATATTGCCTATCTGAAAGAAAACGGAGTATCAATATGGGATGAATGGGCCGATGAAGACGGAAATCTTGGACCGGTTTACGGATCACAATGGCGTTCATGGCCAACATCTGATGGAAAACAAATTGATCAAATATCCCAGTTGGTTGAACAAATTAAAGTCAATCCAAACTCCAGAAGACTGCTTGTGAGTGCATGGAATCCGGCAGAAATTGATAAAATGGCACTTCCACCTTGTCATATTATTTTTCAGTTCTATGTGAATGATGGAAAATTGAGTTGTCAGCTGTATCAAAGAAGTGCCGATGTGTTTCTTGGAGTGCCATTTAATATTGCATCCTATGCACTGCTCACAATGATGATGGCTCAGGTATGCAATCTGAAACCAGGTGAGTTTATTCACACTCTGGGCGATGCACATTTGTATCTGAACCATATCGAACAGGCAAAACTTCAGCTATCACGTGAGACCCGACAACTTCCTGAAATGAAAATTAATCCCGAAAAAAAGGACATCTTTTCATTTGTGTTTGAAGATTTTGAATTGATTGATTATGATCCGCATCCACATATTAAGGCTGAGGTGTCGGTTTGAAAGATAAAAAAGACAAGAGAATATTTTATTGGTTTAAACCATTTTTTATTTGCTCATAATATTTTTTTTCGTATCATTGCAATGATTTAAAGAACAATAATTTCAGTTGATATGAAAAAGATGTTTATTGTTGGCATAAT
>CAZGIW010000115.1:0-10049 GCA_964526285.1 uncultured Bacteroidales bacterium
CGCCTTGACGGAGTTGCACGTGTGTGTATCGATGGCAGAGACCCCAACAATCTTTCTGCCGGAGGAAGACATTTGCTGTTCAGAAATACAAATAAAACATCCACCTATTATCAGTCAACCTTTAATTTTATCAACGGATGCAATAATGACACACTGAGGTTTCTTTTAATTGAAGGAGCTGCTTTTATGTCCAATGTTGGGGTGGTTCGTTTTGGAAGATATTTGAAAGGAAATTATGATATACTTGTTGATAATTGCCATATTCGTGATTTGAGTACCACAGGTGATGCAGTTGGTTCAGGCATATACAGCTATGGTGTTTCAGGCACTGAGTCAAACAGAAATATTACAATATCCAACAATGAAATATACAATATCTGGAGAGGGAATACAGATAATTATGGAATATATATCAACACCTACAGTACAGATTTTACAATAACAGGAAATCATATTTATCTGAATTCTCCAAAAAACGCAACAGGCAATAGTGTGAAATATGGAATAGCAGTAGTGTCTGCTACTTCTGGTGTTGGAGATAATTTTATTATCAGAGATAACTATATCGGAGGTAGTGAGTCTTTTTGCGGAGGATTGCCAATGGAATACAATGATATTTCAGGCGATCGTAATGTTCGTTTTTGCGGAATTTATTTCCGTCCGCTTGAAAATGCATCAAATAGTGTTATAGAGAACAATAAAATCAATAATATAATTTGGAAACAGCGCTATTATATAAGCACAAGCAATGTTGTCCCATTTACAGGTATACATAATGTTTGGGGCAATACATTGATTAAGAACAATATTATTGGTGCACCTGTTGGAAATGATTCAATTTTGGTTTATTGCGGTGATGGTGCTGCAAATATGAGTAATAATGATCCATTATTCTCATATGGAATTCTGATTAACAGCGGGAATGTGAATGTTGAAAATAACTCAGTTGGGGCAGTAAAATTTATTCCAATAGATGTAGGCGATAAGGGATTGGTTGAGTTTACAGGGATTTACATTTCTCAATATGATATCGGTGGAAATGATAATTTAAGCACTGCCATAGTTACAGACAATCTCATCGGAAGCGAAACCACAGCATTAAGTATCGAAACAACATGTCCGGGTGTCGGTAATACACATCAGCCACTGATTGGTATATACTGTGGATCTAAAGGAATAAATATTGTAGAAGATAATGTGATTGCAAATATGCATAATGGGAATGACTTTTACTTCACACGTTCACAGACACTTGGAATCCACACCAATTATGATGGTCAGAAAATTATTAAGAACAATAGAATATTCTCTTTGTCAAATAATGCATACTTTACAGGAGATGGTTATACAGCAACTGTAGTTGGAATAAAATACTACAGTAGCACATCAACAATTGATTCAATAGTTGGCAATACAATTTATGATCTTCGAAATACAACAGTCAGATTGCGCAGAGTAGGAGTGACAGGTATCGGAATAACAGGCACAACAAAAGGTGGTAGTTTGGAGATAGCAAGAAATAATATTCATAGCTTTAATCTAGCAACAGCTGAGAATCATGCAAACATAACAGGCATTATGTTTTATGCACGGAATACGAAAGTTTACAACAATATGATTCGTCTTGGAATAGATGCAGATGGTAATAGTGTGTCAGGAAATTATATAATCACCGGCATTAAGCAAGCATCGAACAATTGTGCAGTGAATTACAACACTGTATATATTGGAGGACAGGCACAAAATGCTGATACTTCAACATATGCATATAGGCGAACAACAGCTGGATGGTCTTATCCACAGGCAACTGACCTGTATAATAACATTTTTATGAATGAACGCACAAATAGTTCAAAAGGTAATAATCATTATGCAGTTGGTTTTCAAATGGTAGATAATTATAATCCGGTGCAGGATTATATTAATAATTTAAACAGTGATTATAATCTTCTATACTCTTTGGGTGGTACAATTGCGGAGACTGGCGTTGGCGATTTTAGTACTCTTGCTGATTGGCAAAGTTATTTCGGGAAGGATATGAACTCATTGTCCGGAGAAGTTCATTTTTTAAATAAATCGGGTGCCGCAGATGTGGTTGACCTTCATATTGATATTTCTATCCAGCCATGCATTATTGAGGACAAGGGGATAGTTATTCCCGGGATAAATAATGATATTGACCTTGAAGTACGATATGGAGCTCCCGGATATTCAGGCGGAGGCACTGCTCCTGATATTGGTGCCGATGAAATTTATGATCCCTCACTGCCGGTTTCACTTCTGTATTTTGCAGCATCATGTGAAAAAGATTATGTCCGCATTCGATGGGCAACTGCTTCGGAAAGCAATAATAGTCATTTTACTGTTGAGAAAAGTACCAATGGTGTAACATGGAATGAAATTGCTGTCCTTTCAGGTTCAGGAACATCAAATCAGCTCAATGTGTGGGAGCAAATCGATTATATTGAAAATAATGAGAACGGAATGTATTATCGATTAAAACAGACCGACTTTGATGGTAAATTTGAATATTTTCATCCAGTACAGGTTGATTGTATAAATGACATAGGCATTCATGCAGAAATCTTTCCAAACCCATTCAGCGATTTTATAAATGTGTATTTGGCTGGATCAGGAAAAAATGATTTTGAATTTCAGGTTTATGATATAACCGGTATGCTTGTTTATGAAACAAATATTTCAGAAGGATTCACTTCACTTGATTTAAATCATTTGTCAAAAGGAGTGTATTTTATTTCCATTTTTAATGAAGTCAATAAAACCAAATCTTTTAAGATTATCAAAAACTAGTTAATTTTGTTGTTTATGATTTAATAAGGCGAGTATTCATTTAGATGTATCAAAGATTAAGAAATAAAAATATGTAGAGTTATGAAAGGATTAATAATTAAAGTTTTTTGTGGTGTGTTTTCTGTGTTTACTTATTTCTATGGTGTCTCACAATCTGTGGGAATCAGTGAAACCTTGATTACACCCGACCCCTCATCAGTGCTCGAAGTTTCATCAACCACAAAAGGAATGCTTATTCCCCGGTTGACTATGGCTCAGCGTGATGCAATTTCAGCCCCAGCAACTGGTTTACTTATTTATCAGTTGGATAATGATCCCTTTTTCTACTATTATGATGGTACTCAGTGGTCAAAATTGTGTTGCACTGTAACAGGGACATTTTCATGTGGTAGTCCTGTAACAGATATTGAAGGAAATGTATATCAGACAGTTCAGATTGGGACACAGTGCTGGTTTACTTCAAATCTGAGAACTACAAAATACAAGAATGGTACTTCCATTTTAAGAGTGACTGACCATACAGCCTGGACAGATGCCGATGCTTCTTCAACCGGTGCTTATTGTTGGCCTCATTACGATTCTACTGCCTATGCTGCTTTATATGGAGGACTTTATAATTGGTATGCAGTGAATACAGGAAATTTATGTCCCGATGGCTGGCATGTGCCAACAGATGCAGAATGGTACACTTTGGAGAATTTTGTTGATGCTACAATCAACAATCCTGCTGCAACAGGCTACAGAGGTACAGACGCAGGTACAAAACTGAAAGCCACAAGTGGCTGGATGTCAAGCGGAAATGGAACTGATGATTATGGATTTGCAGCTTTACCGGCCGGTAGCAAACCTGTCACTGCAAGCTGGAATTCGCCTGGTAACACAGCTTACTGGTGGTCCACAACTTCAACGGGAACAGATGCCTGGCTTAGAAACATCGTTTCATGGGATGCACGCTCAAGACGTGATGCTCAACCTCACGGAGCAGGTTTTTCAGTGAGATGTATTAAGGATTAACTGTGGGCTTTATAAATAATTTTTCATTGCAAATCTAATAAGTTCTATTGTGGAGTTGAATCCCAACTTGTTCATTATGTTTGTTTTATGAGTTTCTACGGTTCTTGTGCTAATAAACAACTTTTCTCCAATTTCTTTGTTTTTAAATCCGCTTGCAATCAATGAGAGAATTTCTTTTTCTCGTTTGGTTAGTTGTTCTGAATTCGCTTCATCTGGATTATCCTTAAATGAAATTGATGATTCAGTTTTTGCCCTTGCAATGAAAATATCATGACTGAGAAATTTTTGTCCTTCGTAAACAGTGTTTATTGCATTTAACAGGTTTTCTTTGTTAGTGTTTTTTGATATGTAGCCGTCTGCACCACACTCCAGCATTCGTTCAATGATGGATTTTTCAAAATGAGTTGAAATTGCAATTATTTTTACTTCAGAAAATTTCTTTTTGATTTTTATTGTGGCATCAAATCCGTTTAAAACAGGCATTTCAATATCCATAAGCAACACATCTGCATCAAGGTCACAAAGTGTATTATATGCCTCTTCTCCATTTCTGCATTCTGCAACAACTTTCATTTCCGATTCATTCATTAATAATGATTTAATACCCTCAATAATTATGGAGTGGTCATCAACAATAACAATTTTTATAATCTCTGCACTCATGATAGTTTCTATATGGTGAAGCAAATATACTTATTATTCTTTTCAAACAGGAATGCGGATGATAAACATACTTCCTTTTTTGCCTTTTTCAGATATTATTTCAAACTCACCGTTTACTGAGTTAACCCTTGTTTCAATATTAGTCAGCCCTATTCCTGTTTTATTTTTGTAACCTGTGTTAAAAACCCCAATACCGTTATCTTCTGTTATAAAAATTATTTTTTGGTTTTTTTCAGTAATTGTAACCTCCATATAGTCTGCCTGGGAATGTTTCAATATATTGCTTAATAATTCCTGCATAATTCGAAACAATGTAACAGATAGTTTTTCATTTATTTCAATTTTTAATTTGCAATTTAATCTGTGCCGAATACTATTATTGCTGAAACTGGTTTGAAGCAAATCTTCTATTGCACCACACAATCCTGTTGTTTGTAAGGCTTTTGGTAGCATTTCATGAGAGACAGTTCTTACTTCGTCATACACCTCATCAATAATCCTGACACTTTCTGTTAAATACCCGGTTATTTTCCCAGGACAATCAAAGCTTATGTTTTCTAATAAATTGATAATCTTAATTTTATGTGATACAAGACTTTGCCCCAAACTATCATGCAAGTTGGCTGCAATTCGCTTTTTCTGATTATCCTCTGCTTCAATAATTAGTTTTGTTTTCTGTTTTTCTTCCTCAAGAAGTAATTGTGTCAAATGCTTTTGCTGTTTTATTTTGTTTCTTATGGATGCAATGATGATAATTGAAATTATAAACAAAGAACTTATGATTAAAATAGCGATGTTTTGGTTTTTTCTTTTAATGAGAAGATTCTGGTTTGAAATTAAATATTGTTGTTTTTCAATTTCAACTTGTTTTTTTTCAGTTTCATATTGTATGTGAAGTTCTTCAATTTGCTTTTTGGTTTCATTGTTCAATACACTGTCTTTATGTGCTTTATGTAGTTTGGAATACTCATAGGCCAGCTGAAAGTTTTTCTGTTTTACATAAATTTCTTCAAGAATTTCATAGATTTTGTTTTCAAGTCTTTTGATGTTAAATTGTTTTGCAGTATTCAATCCTTTCAGTGCCCATGCTTCAGCTTCATCAACCATGTTTTTTTGCATTAATGCAATTGCAATGTTGGTTTGTGAAATGGCTTTACCAATATTGTCTTTGATGTCTTCCTGAATTTCAAGTGCCTTAAAACTATATTCGATACTCTGATCAGGATGATTCAATAAAAGATAAACATTGGCAAAATTGTTGAAAATTGCGGATTCTTCATCCTTTCCAATGTTTTCTACCTCAAGTGCTTTGGATAGATAAAATAATGAACTGTCAAATTTTTCCTGAAGTTGGTACAATGCAGCTATATTACTGTATGTTATTGCTAATCCTTTGTTGTCTTTAATTTTTTCTCTGTATTCAACGCATTTGAAGAAGTATTTCAAAGATAGGTCATAGTTTTCATTGTATCTGTATACAGCTCCTATATGATTCAGGCTTGATGCACATGATTGTAAATCTCCCGAAAATTCTGCAATTTTCAATGCCTTAAAGTGATATTCAATGGCTTTATTGTAATGGGTTAAATTGTAATAAACTATACCGTAATATGAAAAAACAGTTGTAATTCCTTTCAGGTTTCTTGTTTTAATAAAAGCCCTGTAGGCATTGTCAATTTCTGAAAGAGCCTGTTCATAAAGAGATGTTTTAATATACTCTTTTGCTAAAATAATACATGACTCGCCATAATATTCAATGTTATTGGTCTTCTCGGACAAAACCTTTGCTTTTGTTGCATAATACACAGCCGAATCAAGTTTTTCTGCATTTGAAAATTCCCAGCCCAAGGCAATATATTTAGATATTTGATTTTTAGTTTTATCTGTATCTTCTTTTTTGTCTTGTGAAAAGCACTTATGATTAATAGTTGATGCGAAAATCAAAATCAATAAAAAAAAATAAATCAGATTATTGAAAATCTTATTAAAAATAAAAGCAAATAATATTGATTTCATGTATTAGTATAAGGAGAAAATACGAAATTCCATTAGCAAAAATACGAGAATTTTCTTACATATAAAATTCTGTATGGTTTTAATTTTGGAAAATAATTCAAAAAATCCAAATGCTATGAGAAGAATTTATTTAGTTTTATTTGTATTGTATTATTCAATTTATCAGTTGAGTGCGCAGAATGTGGGCATTTCAGACATATTGATAACCCCCGATGCATCAAGTATGCTAGAAATTAGACATACAAGTAAAGGTTTGTTGATACCACGTATGGCATTAACACAAACAACAAACACTGCACCTGTTACTTCCCCTGCAACAAGTTTGCTGGTTTTCAACACAGCAACTGTTAATGATGTTACGCCCGGGTTTTATTACTGGGATGGTGCCAAATGGGAAAGACTTGCAACGGGAACCGGTGGTGGAGGACCTTCAGGTGATGCATGGGAGTTGTTGGGAAATGCATCAACAATTGATGGTACACATTTTTTAGGAACAACAGATAATGTGCCTCTTAGTTTCAGAGTAAATAATCAGAGAGCAGGCAGATTAACATCAGCAGGTCACACATCTTTTGGTTATCAGGCCTTAAATGCAGGAGCCGGATTGCAAAATACAGCCGTTGGCTATCAGGCATTGAATGGCCCCGAGCAAAACGGGAATACTGCAATAGGATATCAGGCAGGTTCAAGAATGGCTCAGGGTACAACTAATGGCACATATAATGTTGCGGTTGGATATCAGAGCCTTTTTTCGTCTGCTACTCCTTTAGATAATACAGGTCGAGGAAATATCGGAATGGGATATCAGGCAGGCTACAGTATCAATTCTGGTTACAGGAACATTCTTATAGGTTATGAAGCTGCGAAAAACCTAACAACAGGATATTACAATATCGCCATTGGTGATCAGGCTTTTGGGACCGCTGTTACAACAGGGTTTCAAAATGTTGCACTTGGCAGAGGGGCTTTGTATGATTTAACCAGTGGTAGAGATAATATTGCCATTGGATATGTAGCTCTTTCCGATTTAACAACAGCCAGCTATAATATTGCCATAGGTTATATGGCAATGACTTCACATAATCCGGGCAACTCAAATGTTGCAGTTGGTCCTTTTGCTATGCAAAATAATGATGGTGGTGCAGGAAATACAGCTGTGGGCTATGGGACAGGAGAGGGGATGTATGATGGTTTTAGAAATACTCTTGTTGGCTATGAAGCTGGAAAATATTTTTCATATACTGCTTCATATAATACACTAATTGGAAATCAGGCGGGTTTGGCTGGAACAAGTACAAATAGTTTCAGAGGTCATTATAATGTAGGCGTGGGCTCTGAGTCAAACAGATATATTACTAGCGGTACAAACAATACAGCCATTGGATATCTCTCAGGTGTGGCCAGTGGAAGTGGAACAATAAGTAATACAATTGCTGTGGGATACAATGTTCAGTTAACAGCGTCTAATACTGCCAGAATAGGTGATGGATTTATTAACTCAATTGGTGGTCAGGTGCCCTGGACAGCCTTTTCTGATGAACGTATAAAAACAAATGTGCAGGATAATGTGGTTGGACTTGATTTTATCATGAAACTCAAACCTGTTACGTACAATTTTGATATCAGAAAACAGTATGAAATTACAGGAGCTAAGGATTCTCTTGATTGGGAAGGAAAATATGATATTGAAAACATTGTTTTCTCAGGCTTTATTGCGCAGGATGTTGAAAATGCAGCTCAGGAAGCAGGTTATTCATTCAGCGGTGTTGATAAACCAGAAAACCCCAATGAATTATATGGATTGAGATATTCTGATTTTGTTGTTCCAATGGTAAAAGCCATTCAGGAACAGCAAGTTATCATTGAGACACTTAAAAATGATATGAGTGCATTGCAAAATTCAATGCAGCAACAGATTGATTTACTTAAACAGCAAAATGAACTGCTTATGATACAGGTCAATGAACTCAAAGGCAAATAGTGTTTTTACAAAAAAATGTTATAATGCAATGGTGTTTCAGGTTATTTCTGTATTAGAATACATAAAACACCTGATGTTTCAGAACTCAAAGATGTTTTAACTTTGAGTTGTTAAATATTAAGAATGAATTCATGCATAAAATTAAAAATATTCATTTCGCAATACGTAAGATAAAATTTATGAAATAACTTATGGAAATTTGATGTTTTTAATTGAAAATGAAATTATTTTAAAGAAAAATAAAAAATAATGTTTTTATTTGAGAATTTTATTTATTTTTGACGAATATAAATATCAATTGATATGAGAAAAATTTTACTTGTTTTTAGTGCTGTTATTGTTTGCTTCAGTTTTTTAGCCAAATCACAGGTGTTTCACAATAATGGAGCCGGCGTCTCTGTGCAGCCCGGAACATTTATCCATGTTGTGGGTAGTGCTCAAAACTCTTCAACAGGAACCATTCAGGTTGATGAAAATGCAGGCATTTCAGGTGAATTTGTTGTTAACGGAGATTTTGTTAATAATGCAACTGCTGGAGGTAATGGGATTTACAGAGTATCTGGCGATTGGTTAAACAATTCTGTGTTTAATCAGGGGACAGGCGCTGTGTATCTCTATGGAACTGCTCAGATATTAGGAGGTACTGCTTCCACAACTTTCTATGATCTCATTCTTGAAGGCTCTGGAAATAAAACACAAACAATTAATCAATCAGTAATTAATAATCTCAACCTCAATGACAGGGAATTACTAACAGAGAACTTTTCTATGTTTGTTCTGAATCCTGATCCATCTGCCATTGACAGAACAACCGGATTTGTTTCAAGTCTTGGAACTGGTGTTTTATCAAGAAATACAAACTCTACAAGTACCTATCTTTTTCCTGTTGGCTCAAACATGGGTACCAATCGCTATCGTCCGGTTGAAATTGCACCCGTTGATGCAGCTGCAAATACCTATACAGTGAGAATGGCTAATCTAGATGCCACTTCAGAAGGTTTTGACAGATCACTAATTCCAACTGAAATTTGTCATACAAATCCTCTTTTCTATCACAGAATTGATCGTAATGCTGGTACTTCTGCCATTAATTTATCAATATACTATGATCAGGCAACTGATGGAGACTGGGATGGAATTGCAAACTGGACTACAACTCCATTATGGGAAATTGTTGCAGGTAGTTCCACTGCTGCAGGTGCTCCATTTTATGTGGCAACTGCAAACAACTGGAATACTTTCAATGAAACACCATACATTTTGTATCTTGACAATATTACTGCCGATTTAGGCCCCGACACTTCTTTTTGTCAGGGTAGTTCTGTTTCTCTTGATGCCGGCGCAGGATATGATTCATACACATGGTCACCAACCGGTTCAGGTCAGTTTAATAATGTTACAACAGCAGGAACTTATTATGTTACTGTAACTCAGGGAATCTGTTCTGCAATTGATTCAGTTGTAGTAACTGTTAACCCCAATCCTGTTGTCGATTTAGGTTCAAACACTAGTATTTGCGACGGCGATATTCTCACTCTTGATGCCGGCGCTGGATATACAGGCT
>CAZGIW010000116.1:0-9779 GCA_964526285.1 uncultured Bacteroidales bacterium
TATAAAAACGATGCAAACGAAGAGTTTTATCATTTTGATTGTTATAGAATTGAGAGAATTTCTGATTTAACCAATATCGGATACGAGGAATATTTCAACAGTGGGAATTATTGTTTCATAGAATGGGCTGAGAATGCAGAGGGGGTTATTCCGGATAATGCTGTTAGAGTAAAAATGACATTAAATGAGTATAATCAATCGAGAATTATACAGATATTGCAATCACATTAAAATTACATACACATGGAAAAGGGTTCGAAGTTTTTTCACAGCAGCGGCTTGTTTCCTCAGGAAGAAAAGCTAGAGCTAAAGGTTTCAAAATCTGCACTGACAATTGGTGTTCCCCGTGAACATTCATTTCAGGAAAATCGTGTGGCAATATGTCCAGAAAGTGTTCAGGTGCTTGTTGAACAGGGACATCGTGTGATTGTGGAAAGGAGTGCAGGCCAGCTTGCAGGCTTTCGTGATGATGAATTTTCAGATGCAGGAGCAGAAATTGTTGATGAAACAAAAGCTGTTTTTGAAGCCTCATTGATATTAAAGGTGGCACCACCCACTCTTCCTGAGATTGGTATGACAGGAAACGGAAAAACGATAATTTCGGCTTTGCATCCAACTATTCAAACTGTTGAATACTACAAAACCCTTATGCAGAAAAAGATTACAGCTTTTGCCTATGAGTTGATAAAGGATAATACCGGATTGTTTCCTGTTTTGTATTCAATGAGTGAAATTGCCGGTTATACTGCTATGCAGATTGCAGCTGAATATCTTAGTCGTTCGGATTTGGGAAGAGGCGTGATTTTGGGAAGTATTACAGGGATAACCCCCACAGAAGTTGTGATAATAGGAGCCGGTACTGTGGGTGAATTTGCTGCAAGAGCAGCACTTGGATTGGGAGCATCTGTGAAAATTTTTGACAATAAACTGTATAAACTAAAAAACATACAGTCATCTCTTGGTGAAAGACTTTACACCTCTATTATTCATCCCAAAGTTTTGCAAAAAAGTCTTCGCTCTGCTGACGTACTGATTGGCGCACTGCATAGCAAAACAGGCCGAACTCCTGTGGTTGTTTCAGAAGAAATGGTTCTGGATATGAAAAAGGGGAGCATCATCATTGATGCATCCATTGATCAGGGTGGTTGTATTGCAACATCAATGGCTACAACGCATAACAATCCTGTGTTTCAGTTTAACGGAGTAACTCATTACTGTGTTCCCAATATGCCCTCCAGAGTGCCGCGAACTGCATCATTTGCACTGAGCAATTTCTTTACGCCTGTATTACTGGAAATTGGAGAAGCCGGAAGTGTGGATAAATATATGATTTACGATCCCGGATTCCGTCAGGGGGCTTATGTTTTCAATGGAATTCTGACATGCAAAAACATAGGAGATACATTCAGACTTCCATATCAGGATGTGGACTTGCTTATGGCTGCTTTTTTGAGATAGAGATCTGAGTATTTTTCAGAAAGCTATAGTTTGTGTAATATCATTCCATGAATTTCATAACATTTAGACAAACAATTTGAATAATGAATAAAGAATATCGAATAATGAATGTTGCTCCATAGGAGTCCCTATGGGAAATGATGAATGTTGAAGTGTTTAAGGGGTTTGCAAAACAGGCGGACGGAGTTGTAACCAGTTTTACCATACCCTCACAGGCAGAAAATCTCATTAATACAAGCCTAAATAATCATTAAGCATAAAACTTAATCATTAAAAATTAATCATTACTCATTAATGATTAAACTAGGCTTTCAGTGCATTCAAAGCTGCATCATAATCGGGCTCATGACCCACTTCTTTCACATACTGCACATGAATTACTTTGCCTTCTTCATTGATAACAACAATGCCGCGTGCCAGCAATCCCAGCTCCTGAATATAAAATCCGTATTTGTTGGCAAAGTCACGGTCTTTGTAATCGGACAATGTAACGGCATTTTGTATTCCTTCATTTCCGCAAAAACGTGCCAGTGCAAATGGCAAATCAACGGAAAGTGTAATCACTACAGTATTTTCAAGTTTTGCTGCCTCTTCATTAAATCTGCGTGTTTGTGCTGCACATACAGGTGTGTCTATTGAGGGCATCACCGACAAAATCACTTTTTTTCCTGCATATTCGCTAAACTTAACAGGTTTCAGTTCATTGTTCATCACTGTAAAATCCTGTGCAATATCTCCGGTTTTTATCATTTCTCCCACCAGTGTCAGTGGATTGCCGTTTATTTCAACTACTCCTACGGTTGTTTTCATATTATTTCTCGTTTTTAATCATTAATTTTGCCTTTCATCAATAATCATACATAAACATTCATGTCATATATATCCTTATCACATTTTATTCAGCATCTGGAAGAAAAAGGGCAACTGATAAGGCTTGACACATATGTGTCTCCCGAACTTGAAATGTCAGAGTTTTCTGACAGATTGTCAAAAAGCAATGGCAATGCTGTGTTGTTTACTAATAACGGAACCCAATTTCCGGTTTTGATGAATGCCTTTGGCAGTAAAGAAAGGATGCTGGCTGCACTTGGACTCAGTAGTTATGAAGAATTTGAACAAAGACTGAACTCCTTTTTTTCAATGGTATCATCTCCTCCTGCAGGTATTTCAGGCAAACTTGCAATGCTGAAAAAAGCAAAGGAATTGAAATATGCTTCACCTGTTCATAGTTCAGGAAGGGGCAAATGCTTTGAAATTCAGATGTCTGAACCGGATTTGGACAAACTGCCTGTCATCAAATGCTGGCCATATGACGGGGGGCGTTTTTTTACTTTACCCATGGTGCACACCACAGATCCTGAAACCGGAATGGTCAATGTTGGGATGTATCGCATGCAGGTGTTTGACAAAAACACAACAGGTATGCACTGGCACAGACACAAAGGCGGAGCTGCCCATTATGAGAAATACAAAAAACTGAAGAAAAGGATGCCGGTTGTGGTGACACTTGGTGGTGATCCTGTTTATACTTATTGTTCTACAGCACCATTACCTGACATGATTAGTGAATATGCTTTTGCAGGCTTTCTCAGAAAGCGTTCAGTGAGGCTGGTAAAATGTCTCAGTTGTGACATTGAAGTTCCTGAAGACGCTGACATTGTCATTGAAGGATATATCGATCCCGAAGAAGAACTGAGAATGGAAGGGCCTTTTGGTGACCATACAGGATTTTACAGTCTTCCTGATAAATATCCTGTGTTTCATGTTACTCACATTTCATATCGTAAAAATGCAGTGTTTCCGGCAACTGTGGTTGGCATTCCTCCCATGGAGGATGCGTATCTGGGAGAAGCAACGGGTCGTTTATTTCTGCCATTGATTAAAAAGTTTATTGCCCCTGAAATTGTTGATATGCATTTGCCGGTGGAGGGGGGTTTTCACAATCTGGCAATTGTAAGTATAAAAAAATCATATCCCGGACAGGCTGTGAAGGTGATGAACGCATTGTGGGGAGCCGGACAAATGATGTTTGTGAAGAATATTATTGTTGTTAATGAAGATGTGAATGTAAGAAATCCGCAACAAGTGGCAGAATCAGTGATGCTTCAATGCAGATTTCCTGATGAGTTCCATTTTATGAATGGTCCTCTTGATGTGCTAGACCATGCAAATTCTTCACCTTGTTTTGGTAAGAAAATGGGACTTGATGCTACCGGAGAAAGAAGACTTATAGCAGGGCCTGATTTTTCCAATTCAGAGATAGAAGGTATAGTAAAATCTGAAATTCGTTTTGCAAAAAGTGACACTGTTCTCCCTGTCGTATTCATTGACAAACAAAGTGCAGCTCCAGTAAAGGATATTCATGCTCAAATAGTGAAAGGGGGATCAGGCAGTCCTTATATCGTGTATTTTAATCACACATGTCAACATCTTGATTATGCAGGGCTTGTTTGGATGTTTCTTGCAAATTATGATCCTGACAGAGATTTGTATGTTGAAAAATGTGATGCTGGTTTTGTGTGTGGATTTGACGGTACATTAAAGACAATTGAAAAAGATGGACTGGATTCATCAAGGCCTAATATTCTGGTTATGGATGAGGACACAATAAAACGAGTGGATGAGTTCTGGAAAAAATTATTTCCTGAAAAGTTTGTTCAATCACCTTCAGTTGTTTATAAAAAAATAACCCTCAATGAGGGCTATCTTTTTGACAAACAAAACAATATTTGAATTATTTTATAAAACCTTTTTGAATAGCTTTCTTAAGTTCAGCAGAAATCCCGTTTCTGTTAATGCTTCTCATGGCTGAAGTGCTTAATTTAAGTGTAACCCAACGATTTTCTTCGGGTATAAAATATCTTTTTACCTGCAGGTTGGGATAAAATTTTCTGTTTGATTTCACATTTGAGTGAGATACCTTATGTCCTGAAATCAGCTTCTTACCTGTAAGTTGACATACTCTTGCCATGATTGTATTGTATTTAAATTTGGGTTTGCAAATATCCGAACATTTTTTGAATTGACAAAATATTTTATTATTTTTTTTCAATTTCATTAGAAAGACCATCAATTCTGCCCCATTGAATGCGCGACCACAAACGTTCGTGCAGATAAAAGAGGAGTATTTTTGTTAGTATTTCAGATAACCCCAGAGTTAGAGCTCCTGCAAGTGAGCCTGAAATAATCAGAGAGATTATAGCTGTGTCAATGGTTCCCAAAGCTCTCCACGAAATGCTTTTTGCAATACTGCGAATGTGTTTTACTTTTCCTTCGATTGTTCTTCCAAAAGGAATGATATTCCATAGTCGTTCATGCAGATAATAGAGCAGAATCTTTGTAAGTATTTCCATAAGAGCAATTGAACCAGCCCAAATATAATTTCCAAAAATTATCCAGGAAATAAGGAATGTATCAACTGATGCAAAAAGTCTCCAACTGATTCCTTTCACAATACTTCGTTTATTGGAATCTTTGAAAGGTGTTTTTGCAGACATTATGAATTTGTTTTTTTATAAAGCGGCAAAACTACAGACAAAAAAAACACCAGAAACAGACAAGGGATTTTTTTTTGTTAAAAATTGTAAAAAGAAATGTATGGTATATTTGAATTTATTTAAGTTTGTAAAATAATTAAAATTGTAATTCATAAATATTATGAAGAAGATATTATCCTTTTTATTGTTGGTTGTTGTTTTTGGGTTCATGCAATCGGTTGCTCAATGTCCGGGATGTGCCATTGATTATGGGTGTGTCGTTTCGCCTGCCAAACCCACTTTGTGTCCCGATACACTTCCTCCGGGTACAGCAATGCAATACTATGATGAAGATATTACATTTTACATGCCTGCAGAATTTGAGGATGCAGGAACTGGATTTACAGTAACACTCAACAGAATAGAAGTAACTGGTGTTGTTGGCATGCCCTATGGATTGAGTTTTGAAAGCAGTTCCCCGACCAATAATTTCTATCCTTCATCCAATCCTCCTTCAACTGAACATGGTTGTGCCAAGTTTTGCGGTACACCTCTTCTGGCAGGGAGTTATGTGATTACAGTATATGTAAAAGCGTATGTTACAGTTTTGGGAATGAACCAGACTGAAGATGATTCTTTCGATATTCCCATTGAAATATTGCCCGGTACAGGGGGAAACAGCAGTTTTACCATGAGCAATCCCTCCGGTTGTGTGCCACTTACAACAACATTTACACCTAATCATCAGAGCCAGGGAAATCCTCATTATTCCTATAACTGGGATTTCGGAAACGGACAAAACTCTACTGATGAATTTCCACTATCACAAACTTATACTCAGCCCGGCACCTACATTGCTTCACTTGAAACAACAATTGATACTCTGGGATATTTTCTTTCTTCAGTCACACTTGGTGGAAATTCTTCTATGTGTAGCGATCTGTTTGGAGGTCTTCCCGATTATTTCATAAAGATTCTGATGGGGTCAACAGTGATTTATCAAAGTTCACATGTCACCAATCAACTCAATGTTACGTTTACTTTTCCAACAATTACACTGCAAGACACTATTTATTATATTGAAGTGTGGGATAATGATGTGGCTTTCGGTGGGGGTGCAACAGGAGATGATTTTTGCGGAACAGTTGCATTTAACGGATATACTGCAGGCAGTCATTCATATAATATAAACAGCATGAATGTAAGTTTCACTGTTGATCATCCCATACTGAACTTCAATGACACTGATACAATTCAGGTATACCCACTTCCAATTTTTGACGGGTTTTCAATTTTACCAAACGATTCAATGTGTGCCGGTGACAGTGTTTTTCTTTCAACCACCGGAAATTACTCTTTTCAATGGTATCACAACGGGCTGGCACTTGCAGGAGAAACAGATACAATAATAACTGCAAAAGAAACAGGGGCATATCACGTAATACTCATGAATCAATATGGTTGCACCAAATCAAGTGATACCATTCAACTTTCGTTTTTATCCTATCCGCCGGTGCCCACTTTCTGGCAAAGCGGCAATTTGCTGCAAACCATGATGAGTGGTTATGATTTGCAATGGTTTTTTGACGGAAATCCAATTCCCGGAGCAACAGGACAGACACATACAATCACTCAAAGTGGTTATTATACACTTCAGGCATCAAATGCTGTAGGTTGTGCTACTATGAGCAATGTGTATTATGCAACATATACAAATATTGGGGAAAATACTAATACACATTTCGCTGATTTTCAGCTTTATCCCAATCCTGCAGATGATATGGTCATTGTTTCGTTCAATTCCCTGTTCAGAGGAGAACTTATAATTGAGTTGACTGATGTTTTGGGAAAAAATGTATACAGTGAATTGTTTTCTGTTGAAAATGGACATTTTGTTCAGTCAATCAACGTTTCTTATCTTCCTTCAGGCATCTATGTGTTAAGTCTGCAAACAGATGAATGGAATTATCAGAAAAAACTAGTTATTCAGTAAAAACATAATCATGAAAAAAAATAAGTTATTTGTAACAATCGGCCTGGCAGCTATATTGTTTCTGTTTATTTCAGGCAAATCAGACATGAGTTATACACATGAACCATCAGGCACATATTTTCCTGAAGAAATTGGCAATTTTTTATTTTATAATCAAAATAATTATGATAATGCAGGGAATGATATCAGTGTGAGTTATCGCAGCATAAATGGCTCTGAGCTAACACATTATGTGTATCCTGTGTATGAAAACTCAAAGAAACTCAAATTTTTGCATCATTTCAATTCCTACAAGAACTCAATCATTCAAACCTATGAAGGATGTGAACTGGTTAAAGAAAGTGATTTTGAAAATGAAAAATTCAGCTGGAAGTATGCTGTTTTTACCTTTTCCGTTCATTTCAGGGGAAAGGTTCAGCAAGTGTATTCCTGGTTTTTATTATTTGAAAAATCTGACTGGTTTATGAAACTAAGGGTTACATTCGCAGTCACATGCAAGGAGGAATGTGAAGCTGAATTGTTGGGGTATGTAAGTCAAATGCCCTGGCCAACCATATCATATGAGTTGTAGTTGTTTTCAGGCATGTATGATATTCGTGATGTGTTAAATCACATAAATAGACATTTTTTTAGCACATTAATTTGAGGGGTTAAATTTTTTTGTTTTACTTTTACACCCCATTTAAGAAAAATTTCAAAAGTTATAAAAATTTAAACATTATCAATTATGGCAGTTATTATTACAGGAACAAACCTCACCATTGAGGACATGGTAAAGGTAGCACGCAACCATGAAAAAGTAGAACTACATCCCGAAGCACTTGAGCGTATCAAAAGATGCCGTGCAATGCTTGAAGAGAAAATTGTAGCAAAGGAAATTATGTATGGAGTGAACACAGGTATTGGTGAATTTTCAGAAATTGTACTTGATGATGATCAGGTAAAAGATTTTCAAAAATATTTGGTTTACAATCATGCAGCAGGAATTGGTGATGCTCTTAAGGAAGAATTTGTTCGCGGAGCAATGCTTGGTCGTGTCAATGTTCACGCTCATGGAAAATCAGGATGTCGTCCTGAGATTACATTAACACTTATTGAGATGCTGAATAAGGGAGTCACTCCCTATGTATGCGACAAAGGTTCTGTTGGTGCATGCGGAGATTTGGCACCTATGTCTCAGATTGCCCTGTTGATGATGGGTGAAGGTCATGCATTTTATAAAGGGGAAATGTTGGAAGGAAAGGTTGCATTTGAAAGAGCAGGAATTGAAGTTCCCGAACTTCTTGCTCGTGACGGACTTGCCACAATCAATGGGTCAAATGTACTCACTGCAATGAGTGCCATTACATTGTTTGATATGAACAACTGGTTGAAGCAGGCAGAAATTGCTTGTGCCATGACACTTGAAGCCCTGAAAGCCAATCTTGGACCTTACAATCATAAACTTCACGAAGTGAGGGGATTTTCAGGAGCTATGAGAAGTGCAAAAGCTATTCGTACAGTTGCTGCCAATGGAGATCTTGCTGAAAAACGCCTCAAAGTGAAGGTGCAGGATGCTTATTCAATGCGATCAACCCCTCAGGTAATTGGTGCTGCTCATGATGCATTGAAATATGCCAGGTCACAGGTGGAAATTGAACTCAATGGTGTTGGCGATAACCCAATTTTCTTCCCCGAAGAAAATATTCAATTGTCAGGTGCCAACTTTCAGGGTTCACCGGTTTGTTTGCCAATGGATATGATGAGTGCTGCCATTACTATGGTGAGTGTGTTGTCAGAAAGAAGGATGAACCGTTTGAATAACCCGGCGTTGAGTGTTGGACTGCCTCCCTTCCTTACAAAAGGAGCCGGAATGTTTTCAGGATTAATGCTCAGTCAGTACACAGCTGATATGCAGATTGTTGAACAGAGAATCCTTTCAATGCCTGCCTCAATTCAATCAATTCCAGCTGCTGCCGATCAGGAAGATTTTGTATCAATGGGAATGAATACTGCCATTAAAAATGTGCAGATTATGGACAATGCCTACGGAATTTTGGGCATCGAATATATGGCTGCGGCACAGGCACTTGACCTGAGAGAAAAATATGAAACACCCTATCTGTATGGAAAAGGAACAAACAAAGCCAGAGAAATAATTCGGAAATATGTTGAATATCTGGATATTGACCGTCCTTTGTATCCCGACCACAATGCAATGAAAGAACTTGTAAAATCATGCGAAATTCTTCATGCTGTTGAGGAAGTGGTTGGTAGTTTGGAGTAGGCCGATTTAGGGAGCTTTAATGCTTAGTACCCCTTCATTTCCTTCCTCAATTTCGGGGTATGAGAGCTTAGTACCCCTTCATTTCCTTCGTAAATTACGGGGTATTCATCCTTCATTCTCTTCATGAATTTCGGAGAATAAAATGAAAGCTAAGGCATTGGAATAATTGAACAATTGAACATTGGAATAATAGAATTCTCTTTCATCCACCTTCGGTGTATTTTCCTCCTTCATTCACTTTCAGTGAATTTTCCTCCTTCATTCACTTTCAGTGAATTACGGGGAACAATGACGGGGAACAAAGTCAGAGAACGATGCATTTTAAGTGAGTTCTTCTTCATTCTTCGAATTATGGAGAATAAGAAGTTAGAAGTTTTTATTGGTTTATAAGTCCCAAGCCAAAGGCTTCCCTTTGGGATAGGGATCACGATCCCATCGGGACAAGTTGGGATAGTTAGTAGTAGTTTCCGCCAGTTTTAATTAACGAAATAATCAAAACTCGCTTCACCTCGCATTTGCGATTTGAATGTACGGTAGTGGTCTAAAAAATTAGGACAGCAACTTAAGTTTAATATTAACGTAAAAC